>JBBING010000148.1:0-2110 GCA_037444005.1 Chloroflexota bacterium | reverse complement strand
GCGTCCGCGCGAGGGACATCGCCGCGGCGAGAATCAACCCCACCAGCGAGAGCGAGACTGCCAGCATCATGGCGAGACCCCCTTCTTCTTCTCCGACACGGCGGGATCGAGGGGAACGGCGGCACACCGCTGCACTCGGCGGAGAATCTCCTGATACAGCGGGCAACGCTCGAAGTCCTGCGTCAGGCACGGGCTGGCGCTCACCACACGGTCGAGCGGCACCATCTTCCGGACGGCGAACCCGCTGCAGTAGAGCATCACGACTTCCTTCACGTAGGGGCAGGACATCGGCGTCGCCCTCCGCCCGATCGGAGGGGCAAGATGCGCACCAGGGATCGCGCGGACCCGGCTGCGGGCCGATCGCGCATCGCGCGCGGCGACAAGGACTTAGCGAAGGCGATCTTGGGGGCGCGAAGGCCCCGCGCGCAGGGACGTTGAACGACTCAACGGGAGACGGCCGTCGCGGCCGGCCGCAGGCGCATTTTCACCGCCAACGACGGGCCGCCGCGTGGCAGTGTGGCGAAACGCAGCGCACCGCTGAAGGACTCAACAAGACGAAGACGGCTCGGAGACCGGCTTCTCTTCCTCGTGCCCCGGGCGCCTGAGCTGGTACTTCTTCATCTTGTTGTAGAGCGTCACGCGGTCGATGCCGAGGAGGCGGGCGGCCTGGCTGATGTTGCCCGCCGTGAAGCGCAGGACGTTCGCGATGTGGCGGCGCTCGACTTCTTCCAGCGAGAGCGGACCGACCCGGTCGAGCTCGGCCGCGGAGGTGGCCCCGAAGCCGAAGTCGGCGGGCTGGAGCACCGGTCCGGACGCCACGACGAGCGCGCGCTCGAGCAGGTTGCGAAGCTCGCGGATATTGCCGGGCCAGTCGTATGCCACCAGGCGGGCCATCGCCTCGGGCGACACCCCGTCCACCCGCCGCCCCTGTTCGGCCGCGAGGCGTTCGAGCAGATCCTCGACGAGCAGCGGAATGTCTTCCCGCCGTTCCCGCAGCGGCACCAGCCGGATCGGCACGACGTTCAGCCGGTAGTAGAGATCCTCGCGGAACCGGCCCTCGGCCACGGCCTGCGTGAGGTCGCGGTTGGTCGCGGCGATGATGCGCACGTCGACGTCGACGGGTTCCACCCCGCCCACCCGGCAGAAGCGCCGCTCCTCGAGCACGCGCAGCAAATCGAGCTGGAGCTTCGGGCTGATGTCCCCGATCTCGTCGAGGAAGAGGGTGCCCGTGTGGGCGGCTTCGAACTTCCCGATGCGCCGCGCCGCCGCGCCGGTGAAGGCCCCCTTCTCGTGGCCGAACAGCTCGGACTCGAGCAGGCTCTCGGGGAGCGCCGCGCACGAGACGGCCACGAAGGGTCCCTGGGCGCGGGGGCTCTCGAGGTGGATCGCCCGCGCGAGCACCTCCTTGCCCGTGCCGCTTTCCCCGAGGATGAGCACGGTCGACTGGCTGCGCGCCGCGGCGCGGGCCAGCTCGAACACGGCCTGCATGGCCGGCGACTTGCTCACCAGGTCGCGGAACCGGTACTCGCGCTTGATCACCCGCCGCAGCACCGACGCCTCCCGCTCGAGCGCCTGCTGGCGGGCGATCTTCTCCACCATCAGGCTCATCTCCTCGGGGTCGAACGGCTTGACGAGATAGTCGTAGGCGCCGAGCTTCATGGCGCTCACGGCGGTGTCCACGGTCGCGTAGGCCGTCATGATCACGACGGCCACCTCCGGCCGGATCCGCCGGATCTCCTGGAGCACCTGGAGGCCGTCCATGCCCGGCATCTTCAGGTCCACGAGGGCGATGGCCCAGCGCTCAGCCCGCACCTTGTCCAGGGCCGTCGGGCCGTCCGGGGCGGTGTCGACGCGGTAGCCGTCTTCGCGCAGCCAGCCCGAGAGCGACTCGCGCACGATCTCCTCGTCATCCACGATCAGGATGCGCGTGCGTTCCTTGCTCATGGGGTCCCCCATGCGTCACGCAAATCGAGATAGCGGGTCCAGCAGGCCTCGCAGAAGCCCCCGCTCTTCGCGTCGACCTCGAGGAGGCTGGCGGACCGCGACATCACGCACCGGACCAGCTCGCAGTGCACGAGTCCGAAGGCGTGCCCGAGCTCGTGCACCGCCT
>JBBING010000147.1:0-2515 GCA_037444005.1 Chloroflexota bacterium | reverse complement strand
CCCCCTCCCCGAAACGGAGAGGGGGGTCGCCGTGCTCCCCCTCTCCGCTTCGGGGAGGGGGGCAGGGGGAGGGGCCCACTCTCCGCCGCACAGCACCCACGTCGCCCCCTCAAACAAGTCGCCGCGCGCCGCCTCGACGAGCTCGAGATCCCGCTCATGGTCAGCCAGAACACCGCCCGGTTCGACACCGCGTTCTGCGTGTCGATCGAGGCCAAGCGGGGCACCAGCACGGGCATTTCGGCCGCCGACCGCGCCGCGACGGTGCTGGCGGCGATCGACCCGGCCACCAAGCCGTCGGATCTGGCGCGGCCGGGCCACATGTTCCCGTTGCGCGCTCGAGACGGCGGCGTCCTCGTCCGCGCCGGTCAGACCGAGGCCGCGGTCGACCTGGCCCGGGCGGCCGGGCTCTATCCGGCCGGCGTCATCTGCGAAATCATGAACCCGGACGGCACGATGGCGCGCGTGCCCGAGCTGGCCCGCTTCGCGCGCCGCCACGGCCTCCTGATGGTGACGATCGCGGACCTCATCAGGTACCGGATGCAGACCGAGCGCTTCGTGCAGCGCGTCGCGTCGGCCAGCCTGCCCACCGAGTACGGCGAGTTCCGGGTGCACGCCTACGAGAGCGTGATCGACAAGCAAACCCATGTGGCGCTGGTCTGCGGGGAGATCGGCGACGGCCAGCGGGTGCTCGTCCGGGTGCACTCGCGGTGCCTGACCGGCGATGTCTTCCACTCGGCGCGCTGCGACTGCGGGCCCCAGCTCGTGACGGCCATGCAGCGCATCGCCCGCGAGGGCCGCGGGGTCCTGCTCTACCTCAACCAGGAAGGCCGCGGCATCGGTCTGGCCAACAAGATTCGGGCCTACGCGCTCCAGGACGAGGGGTACGACACGGTGGAAGCAAACGAGCGCCTCGGTTTCAAGCCGGACCAGCGCGATTACGGGATCGGCGCGCAGATCCTCCGCGACCTGGGCGTCCGCTCGATGCGCCTGCTCACGAACAACCCCCGGAAGTTCGTCGGCCTCGAGGGCTACGGCCTGTCGGTCGTCGAGTCCATCCCCATCGAGATCCCGGCGTCTGAGTTCACGCGGCGCTACCTCAAAGCGAAGAAAGAAAAGCTGGGGCATCGATTGAAGTCGGTGTGAGCGGGCGCGGGCCCGCAGTTTGACAGGAGCGGGATCCGTCGGCTAAGGTAAAAGTTTGCGTTTGAATCGCTTAGGGCGATTCGTAGGGCTCCGTGTTCGACGCGCTCAGCTCTCGCCTCCAGGACGTCTTCCGCGCGCTCCGCGGCCAGGCTCGTCTCACCGAGCCGGTGGTCGAGGACGCGCTCCGCGAGATCCGGCTCGCGTTGCTGGAGGCGGACGTCAACTTCCGGGTCGTCAAGGCGTTCATCGACCGGGTGCGGGCGAAGGCGCTCGACCAGGACGTCTTGCGCAGCTTGACGCCGGCGCAGCAGGTGCTGCGGATCGTCCGGGACGAGTTGCTGGCGCTGTTCGGGGCGGCGCCCGCCGGCTTGCCCCCCGGGCGCGGGACACCGCGTGTGATCGAGGTGCTGGGACTACAGGGCTCCGGAAAGACCACGACGGCCGCCAAGCTGGCCGCCTGGTTGGCGCGGCGCGGCCAGTATCCGCTGCTCGTGTCGACCGACGTCCGGCGCCCGGCCGCGATCGAGCAGCTCGCCGTCCTCGCGCGGCAGGCGGGGCTGCGGGTCTCGGAGGGGGGCGGGAGCCCCGACCCGGTGCGCCGGGCCGCGGAGGCGCTGACCGAGGCGCGCCATCTGGGGTTCGACACCCTGATCGTCGATACCGCCGGGCGGCTGCACGTGGACGACGACCTGATGGACGAGCTCGAGCGGGTCACCGCCGCGATCGCCCCGAGCGACAAGCTCTTCGTGGCCGACGCCATGACGGGCCAGGACGCGGTCCGGAGCGCCGGCGAGTTCCACCGGCGCATCGGCCTCACGGGCATCGTCCTGACCAAGCTGGACGGCGACGCGCGCGGCGGCGCCGCCCTCTCGGTGGTGTCCGTCGTGGGCGTCCCGATCGTGTTCGCCGGTACCGGCGAGCGGCTGAGCGACCTCGAACCGTTCGAACCGCCTCGCTTCGTCTCCCGCCTGCTGGGCATGGGCGACGTGCTGGGGTTGATCGAGAAGGCGGAGCAGGCCGTCTCGGCCGAGCACGCGGAGGCGATCGAGCGGACGCTGCGGGAAGGCGACTTCACGCTCGAGGATTTCCGCGAACAGTTGCGCCTGCTTCGGCGGATGGGTCCGCTCGATCAGATCATGGGCCTGCTGCCGGGGATGAGCGCGGTGAAAGGGCGACCGGAAGTGCCCGACGAGCGGCAGCTCGCGCGGGTCGAGGCGATCATCAACGCCATGACGCCGAAGGAGCGCCGGCACTACCAGATCATCGACGGCAGCCGCCGCCGGCGCATTGCGCGCGGCAGCGGGACGACGGTCGAGGAGGTCAACCGGGTCCTGAGGCAGTTCGCCGAAGTGCGCAAAATGGTGAAGACCGT
>JBBING010000146.1:0-2044 GCA_037444005.1 Chloroflexota bacterium | reverse complement strand
CTCGACGACGCCGCCGAGCTGCTCGCCAGCCGGCACCGCCGCGACCGCGCTCACGAGCCGCGGCTGCCCGCCGCTTTCGAGCGGCCCGACGCCGTCCGTCCCCTGATCGAGCACGCTTTCGACGCGCCGGGCGCGCGCGGCGTCGTCGCCCTGCGGGACGGCGCGCCGGTCGGATTCCTCGTGGCCGCGCCGCAAATCATCCCCCAGACGCACGCCATGAGCCAGTACTTTCCCCTGCGCGGGGCGTTCAGTTGGTATCCGCATCATGCGGTTGCGCCGGGCGAGGACGCCCCCGAGGTCTACCGTGCCATGTACGCGCACCTGGCGGACGCACTGGTCCGCGCGGGGCTGTTCGCCCACTTCGTCGAGACGCCGGCCCGTGACGGGGACGCCCAGGAGGCGCTCTTCTCGCTCGGCTTCGGCCGGGATCTCTGCGCCGCGGTTCGCGAGGTCGATCTTCCGGTCAGCGGCGGGGCCGACGTCGACGTCCATGTCGCGTCGACGGAGGACCTCGACGTGGTGATGGGGCTGGTGGGCGAGCTCACGCTGCATCACGCGCTGTCTCCCATCTTCTTCCCGGCCGTCCCGGAGGCGCAGCCGGCCCAGCGGGAGTTTCAGCGGAACGCGCTCGCCGACCCCGCGAACGCGCACTTCATCGCCTACCGTGATGGGCGGGCGGTCGGGATGCAGACGTTCCTCGCGTCGGGGCTGCTGAATCCGATGTGCGCGCCGGAGGGCTCCGTGTACCTGTTCCAGGGCATCGTGAGCAAAGGCGCGCGGTTCGGCGGCGTGGGGAAGGCGCTGCTGGCGCGGACCATGGCGTGGGCGAGAGAGCGGGGGTACCGCTACTGCTCGCTGCACTACGCGACGGCCAACCTCGAGGGGGCGGCGTTCTGGACCTCGCAGGGGTTCGAGCCCGTCTCCTATCGCCACTGCCGATGGGTCGACGAGCGCGTCCTGTGGGCGACCGGGTGACGAGGCCCGACGGCGTCCGCATCCGCGACGCGACCGCGGCCGACCTTCCGCGCATCGTCGACCTGCTCCAGCAGGAGTCGCTGGGAGACGAGCGCCGGGAAGACCCCGGCCCGCCCCTCTCCGACGCCTACGTGCGCGCCTTCGAAGCGATCGAGGCCGACCCGCGCCAACGGTTGTTGGTGGCGGAGGTGGACGGCGCAGTGGTCGGCACCTTCGTGTTCATCGTGATCCCGAACCTGTCGTACCGTGGGCGTCCGGTGGCGCAGGTGGAGAACGTGGTCGTCGACGAGCCGTGGCGAGGACGGGGCGTCGGCGAAGCGATGATGCGGTGGGCCATCGAGGAGGCCCGGCGGGCGGGCTGCTTCCGTGTGCAGCTCACGAGCAACAAGGCGCGCAAGGACGCCCACCGGTTCTACGAGCGGCTCGGCTTCGTCGCGACGCACGAGGGGTTCAAGCTGTACCTGTCGTGAAGGGCCACCGGCCGGCCCATGGCCGGGACGGTGGGACGCCATCCGTTTCCCCGAAATGAAGGCCACGCGTTCCCTCCATTGATGAAGGCCACGCTTCAGCGTGGCCGACGGAACATGGCGCACAGCCCGGGCAGGCTGAAGCCTGCCCTTCATGGAGAAGAAAGGGCGCCGGCCGCATCCCCGTTCCCCCTTCGACCCCTTCGATGAAGGCCACGCTTCAGCGTGGCCGGCGCGTCATAGCCCCGGCGCTGCGGTGGGCGAACCCCGTGGTCATGCTGAGGAGGCCGCAGGCCGACGAAGCATCTCTTCCCACGCACCGACAACGTGACCCTTGCCGGACGACCTTCCGTACGCACACGGAGGCCGTGTTCCCGCAGGCATCGCCGTCCACGGGGGGAAGAGATGCTTCGCCCTCGCTTCGCTCGGGCTCAGCATGACCATGGACGCATGCGCACACACGCCTCCTGACCGTGCGACACGGCCACGCCTTTCCCTCATTGATGAAGGCCACGCTTCAGCGTGGCCGACGAACCATGGGGCCACGCCGGGCAGGCTGAAGCCTGCCCTTCATGGAGAAGAAAGGGCGCCGGCCGCATCCC
>JBBING010000145.1:0-2069 GCA_037444005.1 Chloroflexota bacterium | reverse complement strand
CGCCGGAGCGTGCGCGTCGAGCGCCGCGCCTCCGCCCACGGCGACGCCGACGACCGCGCCCACGGCCACGGCGACGCCGACGCCGTCGCCTCCGCCGGGAACGCCGACGCCGGACCCTGCGCTCTTCGAGCACGGCGGCGTCGCGCTCATCGAGAAGGCGTTTCGCCTCATCGTCGATGGCTACGTGCGGCCGGTGGACCCGGCGCCGCTCCTAGAGGCGGCGTGGTCCGGCGCGACGGAGACGGCGGCGGCCGCGGGCGCGTCGGTCCCGGCGGCGCCGGCGCTTCCGGCCGACGCCGAAGGGGCGTGGGAGGCCTTTCGGAAGGCCTACATCGCTCTCGTGGACGGCAATCCAGGGCTCGACGCCACAGAAGTGCGCTACGCGGCCATCGACCGCATGGCGTCGTCGCTCCAGGACTGCCACACGTATTTCCTGAGGCCGGTGCTGGCGCAGGTGCAGGAGGAGACGCGCCACGGCAGCCGCGGCGTCGGCGTCGGGGTCGAAGTGCTGGCGGCGACGCCCAACGTGATTACGGAGGTCTACCAGAATTCGCCTGCGGAGCGCGCCGGCGTGCGCCCGGGGGACCGCGTGCTGTCGGTGGATGGCGTGGACCTCTCGACGGCGACGAGAGACGCCGTCGTGGGCGCGCTGCGCGGGCCCGAGGGCTCGGAGGTGACGCTGGTGGTGCGCCGGCCGGCCACGGCGGAGACTCTGACGTTCCGCCTGCGGCGGGCGCTCGTCGTGCCC
This sequence comes from Chloroflexota bacterium, assembly GCA_037444005.1. Taxonomy (GTDB): domain Bacteria; phylum Chloroflexota; class Dehalococcoidia; order DSTF01; family JACRBR01; genus DATLZC01. The sequence goes on along the minus strand of JBBING010000145.1, from coordinate 1,321 downwards.
GCGAACGTGGAGCGCCGGCTGCTGGAGGGCGGCGTCGGCTACGTGCGGATTCGCGCTTTCGTCGCCGGCGGCGTGCACGAGGACGTCCGCGCGGCGCTGGAAGCGCTCGAGCGGGCAGGGGCGAAGGCGTGGATCCTCGACCTGCGCGACAACTTCGGCGGGGAGCTCGACGTGGGCCTGCCGAGCCTGTTCATCCCGTCGGGCCCCGTCGTGCGCGTCACCTACCGCGAAGGCGGCGAGACCTGGAATGCCGATGGCAGCGTCCTGCCGTTCCGCCAGCCGATGGTCCTGCTCATCAACGGGCTCACGGGGTCGGTGTCGGAGGCGATGGCGGCGGCGCTGGACGAGTACGACGCCGCGTATCTCATCGGCGAGCCGACGTTCGGCTGCGCGGGGTTCACCGTCGAGACGCCGCTGGGCGACGGGACGACGCTCGCCGTCACGAGCGGCGTGATCGTGGGCCCGGTGTCCGGGAACAGCCTCGCGGGCGGCGTGCAGCCGGACGAATACGTCGCGCGCACGTTCGACGACCTGGCGGCGGGGCGCGACCCCCAGCTCGACCGGGCGATCGCCTACCTGCGGTCGATGGGGGGCCCCTGACGGACGGGGCCGAAGCGGCGGGCGTGCTCGTCCCGGAGGCGGTCGAAGAGCGCGCGGAAGTCGGGGTCCCCGAGGGGCGGCGTCGACATCACGACCGCGTCTTCCTGGTTGTCGGTGTAGTACCGGGGCCGCACGCCGACGCGGCGGAACCCGCACCGTTCGTACAGCGCCCGGGCGGCGTCGTTGGACGCGCGCACTTCGAGGGTCACGCGGGACATGTCGTGCGCGTAAGCGAGCTCGAGCGCTCCGAGCACGAGGAGCTGGCCCACGCCCTGGCGGCGCGCGTCGGGACGGACGGCGAGGGTCACGATGTGGGCCTCGTCGACCATGAGCCACACCCCGACGAATCCGACGATGTCCCCGGGCTGCGGCGGCCGGCGCGCGAGGAGGCGGCCGAGCCGCCTGCGGACGCCGCGAGGGCCGGGCTCGGCCTCGCCCAGACGGACGGCGACGAGATAGCGGGCGAGCCGGTTCTCGAGCTCTTTCTCGTATGCGGTCTGGGGCCAGGCGCTGGCGAAGGACGCGCGTTCGATGGCCATGACCTGCGGGATGTCGTCGCAGGTCATGGGGCGCGGCAGGTAGCGTTCCGAGTACTGAATCATGCAGCTCGCGTTCTCGACGCCGCGAGCATTGTAGCCGGGCAGGGCGTCGCGACGCCGCTCACAACCCGTAATGCCTCAAAAGTGATGGTTACCCAAGGGGAGGCGATGCCTCAGAACCC
>JBBING010000144.1:0-2212 GCA_037444005.1 Chloroflexota bacterium | reverse complement strand
GCCCCCTCGGCTCGGGCGGCGAGCCCGCGGAGGTCGTGGACGCCGCAGGGCTGGTGGTGACGCCCGGGTTCGTGGACCTGCACACGCATCTTCGCGACCCCGGGTTCGAGTACAAGGAGACCATCGAGACGGGAACGAGGGCGGCGGCCCGCGGCGGCTTCACTACGGTCTGTGCGATGCCGAACACGCAGCCCCCGGCCGATAGCCGCGCGACCATCGAATACGTCGTCCGGACGGCGGCGTCGCGGGGGTGCGTCCGCGTGCTGCCCATCGGTTGCGTGACGAAGGGCCGGGCGGGGAAGGAGCTGGCGGAGCTCGCCGACCTGGCGGAAGCGGGCGCTGTCGCCTTCAGCGACGACGGCGAGTGCGTCGCCGACGGGGGGGTCATGCGGCGGGCGCTCCAGTACGCCTCCGCGCTCGGTCTCGCGGTCATCCAGCACGCGGAGGACCCCGCTCTTTCGCGCCGCGCGCCGATGCACGAGGGGTGGGTGGCGACGCGACTCGGGCTCGCTGGGCAGCCGTCCGCGGCGGAGGAGAGCGTGGTCGCGCGGGACATCGCGCTGGCCGAAGAGCTGGCGCGCGCCGGGTTCCCCGTGCGGCTGCACATCGCCCACGTGAGCGTGAACGGCGCCGTAGAGGCTATCGCGCTCGCCCGCGCGCGGGGCGTGCCGGTCACCGCCGAGGTGACGCCGCACCATCTGACGCTCACCCACGAGGCGGTGGCCTGGCGGAACGGCGATGGAAGCCTGGCGTACGACACCTACGCGAAGGTGAATCCGCCCCTGCGGACGAGGGAGGACGTGCGGGCGTGCGTCCGCGGGCTCGCCAGCGGCGCCATCGACGCCATCGCGACGGACCATGCGCCGCACGCGAGCGTCGAGAAGGACTGCGAGTTCGACCAGGCCGCGTTCGGCATCAGCGGGCTGGAGACCGCGCTCGCCCTGGCGCTCACGCTGTATCACGAACGCCAGGTCGACCTGCCGCGGCTGGTGGAGGCGCTGACCATCGGGCCGGTGCGGGCGCTGGGCCTCGATCGCTTCGCGCCGGGTATCGGTACGCTGCGCCCCGGGGCCCCGGGAGACGTCACGGTGTTCGATCCCGACGCCGCGTGGGTGGTCGACCCCGAGGCCTTCGCGTCGAAGGGCAAGAATACGCCGCTGGCGGGCAAGACGTTGCGGGGGAAGGTGGTCGTCACCGTCGTGGGCGGGCGGGTCGCGCACCGTGAGGGCGCACTGGCGGGAGCGAGAAGGGATGCGGGGCGCTGAGCGTCTGCGGTAAGATAAAACGCAGCTTGATCTTACCAAGGAGCCTCTCATGAAGCAGTCGGTCGTCTCGGTAAGAGGTCAGACGGTCATTCCGCGGGACATTCGGGAGCGGCTGGGGATTCGCGCGAACACCAGGCTCGCGTGGACGACGCGGGATGGGATCATCGTGGTGATCCCCCTACCAGAGGACCCGGTACGGGAATCGCTGGGAATCTTAAAGGGCAGCGGGCTGACGTTCCAGGACTTCCTCCAGGAGCGGCGGCGCGAACGCGCCCTGGAGCGCGAGCGGGATGAACAGCGTTCCATGCGGTGGCGAGAGACGGACGATGCGCGCAATGCGTAGGGCGTACGTGCTCGACACGTCGGCCGTGATGACGGTCCTGCATGACGAGCCGGGAGCGTCTTCCGTGGTCCAGATACTCGATGACGCTCGCGAGGGAAGGGCCGACGTGGCGCTTCCCTTCCTCGCCCTCATGGAGGTCGAGTACCTCCTGCTTCGCAGAGTCGAATGGGAGCGGGCCGAGGGCGTGATCGGACTCATCGAGAACTGGCCGGTAGAGATCGTAGAGTCGACGCCGGAGTGGCGGCGATATGCCGCGAGAGTCAAGGCGGCAGGAGGGCTGTCGGTAGCGGACGCGTGGATGGCCTCTCTAGCCATGCTTCGGGACGCGGAGCTGCTGCACAAAGACAGCGAATTCGACAGTGTGGATGGCCTCAAGAGCGCCAGGCTGTGAGGGCGCGGTGGCGGGAGCGAGCGGAAGGCTGACGGGGTGACCGAGAAGGCGTTGCTGGTGCTGGAAGACGGCGCGTGGTTCGAAGGAGAGCCCTTCGGAGCCCGCATGCGCGCCCATGGCGAGGTCGTCTTCACAACGACGATGACGGGGTATCAGGAGGCGCTGACCGATCCCTCGTTCGCCGGCCAGATCCTCGTGATGACGTATCCCCTC
>JBBING010000143.1:0-2275 GCA_037444005.1 Chloroflexota bacterium | reverse complement strand
AGGACCTTTGCGCTCAGGATCCTGAACTGTTTCCACCATGATTGATGTAGAGCCCACGTGACACGGCTGTGGACCTCGCCACGCGCGCGGTCTACCATGGCGGCGTGGACCTCGGACTCGCCGGCAAGGCCGCCATCGTCGGCGGCGCCAGCCTCGGCATCGGCCGGGCCGTCGCTCTGGGCCTGGCTCGCGAAGGCTGTCGCGTCGCCCTCGCCGCCCGCCGCCAGGACCTCCTCGAACGCACGGCCCGCGAGATCCACGAGGCCACGGGCGTCGAAGCGCTTCCCATCGTCTGCGACCTCTCCCAGCCTCAGGACGTCCGTAGCTTCGTCGCCCTCGCCGCCCAGCGGTTCGGCCGTCTCGACATCGTCGTCAACAACGCCGGCGGGCCGCCCGTCGGACGCTTCGAGGACCACGACGACGACTCCTGGCGCCACGCCCTCGATCAGAACTTCCTCAGCGTCGTCCGCGTGGTCCGCGAGGCGCTCCCGCATCTGCGCGCCGCCGGGGGCGGACGCGTCATCAACATCCTCTCGTGGGCGGTGAAGCAGCCGCTCGACGGCCTCATCCTGTCCAACGCCGCCCGTCTCGCCGTGGTCGGCCTCGCGAAAACGCTGTCCCGCGAGCTCGGTCCGGACCGCATCACCGTAAACAACGTCTGCCCGGGCTCGACCCTCACCGACCGCTTCCGTCAGCTCGCGGAGATTCGCGCCCGGGCGGCCCATCGCAGCGTCAGCGCCATCCTCGAGGAGGAGGCGCAGCGCGTCCCTCTGGGCCGCCTGGCCGACCCCGAGGACATCGCCGCCCTCGTCGTGTTCCTGGCGTCGGAGCCCGCTCGCCACATCACCGGCACGACCATCCAGGTCGACGGGGGGCAGACGGCGTCGTCGCTCTGACCGCTTCCCGCGCCTGCCACGCTCCACCGGCGCCGCGACGCTTCCGCCATCCGCTCGCCCCGGACGAAGCCGCTTCCATGTCGAAGGACGACTCGTGCGTCTCCGGGCCATCGAGCCCGAGGACGCATCGCGCATGCAGGCGTGGATGAGTGACCGGGAGGTCACCCGCTTCCTCGCGAGCGGCCTGTATCCCACCTCCCTGGCGCAGGAGCGGCGTTGGGCCGAAGACGCCGCCGCAAGCATCTCCTTCAGCGACGCGCGCCTCGCCATCGAGACGAAGGCTGAGGACCTCCACATCGGCGTCTGCGGGCTGCGCCAGGCGTCGCCGGAACACCGCAGGGCCGCCCTGGGCACCGTAATCGGCGGGAAGAGCCGATGGTCTCAGGGATACGGGTCCGACGCCGTCCGGACGCTTCCTGCGCTTCGCCTTCGAGGGCATGAACCTCCATCGGGTCGAGCTCGCCGTGCTCGACTTCAACGAGGGCGCGCTCACGTGCTACCGGCGCTGCGGCTTCGTCGAGGAAGGCCGTTTGCGGCAGGATCGCTTCGTCGACGGGCGCTACGTCGACGTCATCGTGATGGGCGTGCTGCGGAAAGAATGGGAGGCCCGCAGCCCTCTCGAGGCCGATGCGCCCGCTCGATGCCGCTGATCCGGATTCATACGAGGTTCATCGCGAGGAAGATCAGGTCGTGGGGCTCGCCGTCGGGCCCGCGCAGGTGCGCGGGAATCTCGCCCACCCGTTCGAAGCCCGCCTGCTGGACCACCTCGAGCGCCGGCTGCTCGACCCCCAACACGATCTCGACGTACAGGCGCTCCAGTCCCATCTCCGCCGCCAGCGCCACCAGCTCGCCGATGAGCAGCAGGCCGAGACCCCGCCGCCGGTACTGCGGATGCACCACCACCCGGATTTCTCCCAGATGGCTGCGCGCGCCGTGGAACCGCCGGTGCAGGGTCGCGTCGGCGATGATACGACCGTCGTGGACCGCCACGAGCGGCAAGACCCGCCGGTAGTCCAGCTCCTTCACCCAGCGGTCGATGACCGCCGGATCCGCCACGTCCTCTTTGAGCCAGTACCGGTCCTCCTCCGGTAGCTCGGCGAAGAACGCTGCGAGCTTCGGGCCGTCGTCCTCGCGCAGGGGCCGCACGACGACGACGGTGCCGTCGTCGAGGGTCACCTCCTTGGGGAACTCGGTGAGGACGGGCGCGACCATGCCCCTGAGGATACCAGCCCCGGCGGCGCGTGGGGAGCCGGCGCAGCGGTGTGCGCTCGAAGTTTCGGATTTCGCAGCCGCCCGGCGCCGGGGTCCTCGAAGACTGCACAGACGCTGAGCTGGTCCAGATAGATCCCGTACACCACACTAGAGATGAGGCGGGGTAG
>JBBING010000142.1:0-2573 GCA_037444005.1 Chloroflexota bacterium | reverse complement strand
GCTCGGCCACCGCCGGGGCGCGACGGGATCGGCGGCGCTCAGCGCTACGAAAGGCGCGACGACGGCCGCGCCGTGTGCGCCGCCGAGGGCGCCCGCGGCCATCGACGCCCCGAGCGCCGCCGAGGGTCCCGTCCGCGAACCGCGAGCCGCCAACGCCCGTTCGAGCGCGATCCCGAGCGGCGCCAGCGCTGCGACGACCCAGCGCTCGTCCGACCACTGCGCGCCGGGCCCGAGCAGCGCCGCCACGGACATTCCCGACGCGCCGCACAGAACGGGCCACCACAGTCTCAGCGCGCTTCGCACGCCGACCGACGGTCCGAGAACGGGAAGGGCAGGCATCGACGCTCCTTCAGGGGCTGCACAGGCCAGCCCAGCCGCAGAATCCCCACCAGCACGGCCCTACAAAAGGAACTCACCGCCCCCAGCCGGAGCGGTGAGCTGGAAGGGCCCCGATCGTGTGGTCCGGCAGCCCGGCCGTCGTATCCTCCCGCGAGGGTGGACGTAGACCCGAGGCTTTGCGTCCCCGCCTTTCGACGGGTTTGCCTTTATCGGAGCGCTATACGGTTGTGCGGAGCGCCTCGCGGCGTCTCCATCTGAAGCTACGGACGGACCTACGGAAAGGGAGTAGAGCGCAAGTGAACGGCCCGTAAAGGGATGGTGACTGCAGCCCGGGGGGCGTCAGGCGGTGCGGCGTTCGGCCACGGAGATGACCTGGACAGGCGCGTCGACCACATAGCCGAAGCTGCGCACGTTGCGCACGATGGAGCCCGTGGACCCCGCCTCCTGGAGGTGCTTTCGTAGCCGGTAGACGTGAACCTTCAAGATCTGCATCGCTTCGGTTTCGGTGAGCGTCGCCCCGGTAGCCACCAGCGCCAGCTCCGCCGCGGGCACGGTGCGGCCCGCGTTACGCGCCAGATACTCGACAATGCGGTACTCGGTCGGGGGCAGGTGCACCGCGCGTCCGTTGACGAACACCTCGCGAAGGGCAGGCTCGATGCGGACATCGCCGACGAGCATCGGCTGTTCGACGGCGGGCAGCGCCCGGCGCACAGCGCGCACCTGCGCAGCGATGGCGGCCGGCTCGGCGGGCGCCGCCAGCACGGCCAGCGCTCCTGCGACGAGCAGCGCCGCAGCCTGACGCGGGTCGGCGAGTGCGATTACATGGGGCGCGGCCGGATGCGCGGCCACAGCGCGAATCAACGCTTCGTCCGCGGGCGGGCACTCCACGAGCAGCAGATCCGATCGCCCGTCTCGCACCAGGGCGAGCAGCCCCGCGCGCGAGCCGGCGTCGATGGCGTCCACCTGCTCGCGGGCGAGGGCGCGCGCGACGAGCGGGCTCCCGAAGTACAGTAATGGCTTCGGCATGGTCACCTGACCTCCACCTAAGAAACATCGGCCGTTCGGCGCCCATGGTGAACACCCCCGCAGCGCCTTGCCGGGCCGTCGAAGCCGCTCCTAGAATGGCCCCGCATGCGCCCCCACGAGACCGTTCGCGAGTTCTTGCTCGCCCGCGAGGAGACGCTCTCGCCATTCGCCGCGCGGAGCCGTGACGCCGTGCGCGACATCCCCGAGCCCCCGCCCGACGTGCGGACCGAATTCCAGCGCGATCGCGACCGCATCATCCATTCGAAGGCGTTCCGGCGGCTGAAGCACAAGACCCACGTCTTCGTGGCGCCCGCGGGGGACCACTTCGTCACGCGGCTCACGCACACCCTCGAGGTCGCGCAGGTGGCGCGCACCATCGCCCGGGCGCTGAACCTCAACGAGGACCTGACGGAGGCTATCGCGCTGGCGCACGATATCGGCCACACGCCGTTCGGCCACGCGGGCGAAGACGCGCTCGCGGAGCTCCTCCCGGAAGGATTCCGGCACAACGAACAGAGCGTGCGGGTCGTGGAGCTGCTCGAACGGGGAGAGAAGGGCCTCAACCTGACGCGCCAGGTGCGCGACGGCATCTTGAAGCACTCGAAGGGCCGCGGGGATATCCAGGCCGAGGCGTGGGGCGTAGCCGAAACGCTCGAGGGTCAAATCGTCAAATTGGCCGACGCCGTCGCCTACCTCAACCACGACATCCAGGACGCCATCCGGGCGGGACTGCTCAGTGAGACGGACCTCCCGAAGGCGGCGCGCGAAGTGCTCGGCGAACGGCACTCGCAGCGCATCAACACCCTCGTCTGCGACATCGTCGACGCCTCCTGGGCCGCGACGGGCGCGAACGGCACGTCGGAACGCCCTATCATCCGGATGAGCGACGCCGTCGCCGCCGCCACCAACGAGCTACGCGATTTCATGTTCGAGCGCGTGTACTGGTCGGAGGAACGACTCGCCGAAGCTGCGCGGGCGCGCCGCGTCGTGCACTTCCTGTTCGAGTACTTCTCCCGGCATCCCGACAAGATCGCGTCCGATTACCAGCGGCCGGAGGATTCTCCCGCGCGGCGCGCCGCCGATTACATCTCCGGCATGACGGACCTGTTCGCCCTGCGCATGGCGCGGGAGCTGGGCTACCCGGACGAGCTCTGATGAGCTGGTCCAGATAGATCCCGTACACCACACTAGAGATGAGGCGGGGTAGG
>JBBING010000141.1:0-2616 GCA_037444005.1 Chloroflexota bacterium | reverse complement strand
ACGTGATCTACCCCGACGCGTCGGGCCGGTCGGAGGTGTTCGTGCTCGAGGTCAATCCCCGGGCCAGCCGTACGGTGCCGTTCCTGTCGAAGGTGACCGGCGTGCCGATGGTGCGGCTGGCGGTGAACGTGATGCTCGGGCGCTCCCTCCGCGAGCAGGGATACGAGGGCGGACTGTGGCCCGAGCGCAACCTCGTAGCGGTGAAAGCGCCCGTCTTCTCGATGGCCAAGCTCATCGGGGTCGACACCTACCTCGGTCCCGAGATGAAGTCGACGGGCGAGGTGATGGGCGTCGACGTGGCGTTCGGGCCGGCGCTGGCGAAGGCGCTGCTGTCGTCCGAGCTCGCGCTTCCGCCGGGGGGCGGGGTGCTTTTGAGCATCGCCGACCGGCACAAGCCGGAGGCCGTGCCTATCATCCGCGAGCTCGCGGCGGCCGGCTTCAGTCTGTACGCCACCGAGGGCACCGCCGACATGATCCGGGCCATCGGGCTGCCGGTGAAGATGGTGACCAAGCGCCTGTCGGAGGGCCACCCCAACGTCCTCGACGTCATTCACGACGGCTCCGTGGCGTGCGTGATCAATACGCCGGAGGGAGGGCAGACGACCACCATGCGGGACGGGTTCCACATCCGGCGCGCCGCAGCCGAGCGACGCATCCCCTGCTTCACCTCCATCGACACAGCCCGCGCCGCCGTCGAGGCGTTCCTTCTGGGCGAACAGCCGTACAGCGTCCGCCCGCTGCGCGAGTACCTGGCGGCGCGGCCCTGAGCGAGGCCTCGTGGAAGCCGCGTTCCTGCGCGTCACCGAGACCGAGCGCCTGTACGGCCGAACCTTTGTCACGTGGTTCGCGGGGCCGGGCGTCGTCCGGGGCGCCTCCCCGGGGCAGTTCGTCATGCTGCGCTGCGCGGACCTGTCGGCGAAGGCGCTCGCCCAGCGGCCGGAGGGGCCGTTCCAGGGTTCCGATTTGGCGCACGACCCGCTCCTGCCGCGGCCGATGAGCATCCACCGCGTGCGAGAACGGGACGGCGCCGTGGAGTTCGCCGTACTGTACGACATCGTGGGACGGGGCACCGAATGGCTGGCCCGCCGCCGGCCGGGCGACCTCGTGTATGGGTGGGGCCCGCTGGGGCGCGGCTTCGCCGTGGGACGCGCGTCCCGCCATCTGCTGCTCGTGGCGGGCGGGATCGGCGTCGCGCCGCTCGTCTGGCTCGCCGACCGGGAGGTGGCTCGCGGCCGGAACGTCACGCTGGTGGCGGGCGGACGGAGCGCCGAGCAGATCTTCCCCGCCCGGTTGCTGCCTCCGGAGGTCGAGTTCGTCGTTACGACGGAGGACGGCAGCGCGGGCCGCCAGGGCCTCGCGACCGACGCCTTCGCGGAGCTGCTCGAGTGGGCCGACCAGGTCTTCGCCTGCGGGCCCAACGCCATGTTCCAGGCGATGGCGCGCATTGTCCGCGAGAGGCGACTACGGCGCCCGGTTCAGGTCCTCCTCGAGGAACGCATGGGCTGCGGGACGGGCATCTGCTACGGGTGCGCCGTCGAAACCCGGAAGGGCATGCGCCTCGTGTGCAAAGATGGCCCGCGCTTCGACCTGCGCGACCTCTGGTAACGGGCTCGTGGGCCAAACGCCCCTGTCGGCGCCCTCGCCCCCGCGCTAGGCTGGGGGTGTGCGAGCGCAACGCTTTTCCCTCAGCTCGCCCGCAGTGATCTTCGCGGGCGTCCTCGCGGGGACGGTCGTCCTCGGCTGGCTCGCCATGATGGCGTGGATGGTGGCCGCGCACGGCATCGGTATGGGGATGCATGGCGGCCGCAGCACGGTGAACGACCCCGCCGTGGTGGCGACGGCTCGGGACGTCACCGTCGAAATCCGCGACTTCGCCTTCCAGCCGGGCAATCTCGAGGCGCCCGTGGGCGCGACCGTCACCTGGGTGAACCGCGACGCCGCGCCTCACGACGCCACCGCCGACGATGGAAGCTGGAAGACCGAGAGGCTCGATCGCGGCGAGCAGGGGTCCGTGACCTTCGATCGCCCGGGCGAGTACTTCTACTACTGCTCGATCCACCCGTCCATGCAGGCCCGGCTCGTCATCAGGGCCGACTGACGCCTCCCCCTGTCGCTCGCCGGCGCCCTCAGGCCGGACGAGGGCATCCCGAACCGGCGAGCCGCGGGAGCCCGATGAATCCTGGCGGCTCCGCTGTCGTATCCTTGGCGGAGACCGGCGTCGCTCGCGCGCCGACGTCGAGGGCGACATCCCGGGCCGCGTCGCGCCGATAGTTCATGGGATGGCTCCGCGAGTCCGCCTCTCGAACGAGGGGCCCGGGTTTTGGGGCGAGCCCGTACCGTTTCGATGCTGGCGAGAGATAAACCTTTCGAGAACGCCGTGCCACACGCCGACCTCGGGGAGATGGTCCTGGCGCCGGATGCGCACTTGACCGAGGCGGAGCTGGTCGAGTCGGCGAAGCGGCTCGACGTCTCGGCCTGGTCGACCATCTACCGGCGACATTACCGGCAGGTGTACGGCTACATCTACTTCCGCACCGGCGACAGGGAGCTGGCGGCGGATCTGACAGCGGAGGTGTTCGTCCGGGCGCTGAGCGGCATCCGAACCTATCAGTACCG
>JBBING010000140.1:0-2717 GCA_037444005.1 Chloroflexota bacterium | reverse complement strand
TCCCGCGGGAGGATGACGATGGCCTCGAACTGCGACTGCAGGAAGTCGTTGATGGGCCCGGCGGCGAGGCCGGAGATGAACCCCGGGACGCTGCCGATCCGGAGGTCAGCGATGCTGGCGGCGGGATGGGGCCCCGGGACGCTCACATGGCCGCGGCCGCGTACCGCGAAGTCGGGGCCGACGGGCGGAGAGATGACGCCCGAAGCCTCGATGGCTCCGTCGCTCTTGAAGCAGATCCGCAGATCGCGCACGGTGTCGGCGCGGCCCTGATCCTCGAGGAACCGCGCCGCCCGCGCGGTCACTTCGTCCTCCGTGAAGGTCACCGAAGCTTCCTGACCCATGGCGGCCTGATACTGAACGGCGTTCCACTTGGCGTCGAACGCGCTCGCAAGCTCGGCTTCCGACCACTCGGATGGCGGGCCTCGTCTGCACGGGCCGGGGTCGCCCAACGACGCGAGCGCGAAGAGGCCGGCTGCGAGGACGGTCGGCACGAGGATGAACGCTCCGAACAGGGTCGTCGTAAGGAGGAAGAAGAACTTGACGACGCCGAACATGGACCCGGTCCCCTGGAAGTGTCGGCGCCGTAGGGGCGCGCCCGTAGGGGGCCGAGATGACCCGATTCGGGGAACCGGAGTACTCAGCCGGCTCGCTCCTCGACCGCGGCCAGCACCTCCTCCGCGTGGCCCTCGGGCTTCGCCTTGGGCCAGACGGCCTCGAGACGGCCGTCCGGTCCGATGAGGAAGGTGGCGCGGTCCATTCCCTCGTACTGACGGCCCATGAACGTCTTCGGTCCCCAGACGCCGTACGCGTCGGCGACCGCATGGTCCTCGTCGGACAGGAGCGTGAACGGCAGGGAATACTTCTCCTTGAAGCGCACGTGAGACCGGGGGCTGTCCTTCGAGACGCCCAGGACAACGATTCCGCGCTTCTGGATCTCGGTCCAGGCGTCGCGGAACGAGCAGGCTTCGGTGGTGCAGCCCGGGGTGTCGTCCTTCGGGTAGAAGTAGAGCACGACGCGCTTGCCCCGAAAGTCGCGAAGCCGCACCCGTTCGCCCGAGTCGGACGGGAGCTCGAAATCGGGAGCGACGTCGCCTGGCTTGAGATTCGTCGGCATGAGGTTCCTCCCAAGATGCGGCGTGGCGCCGCCGTCGATGATACCGGTCCGCTGCCGCAGGGTCGACGCCGCTCAGCGGCACACGGGCGTCACGAACGGGAGCCCGTAGGCGTGCTGCCCGCCCCACGGGTTGTAGGCCCAGACTCGCCAGTAATGGAGGGCGCCGGGGATGAGCCCGGGCCACTTCAGCACGCCTGGGCCCGGGCCCACGGGGGTCGCGAGGAAGGCGCGGAACGCGGGGTCGAGCGTCAGGTCGACATAATATCCCGTCGCGCCCAGCGACTCGTTCCACCGGAAGACGGCTGTGACAGAACCATCGGGCCGGCAGAGGAAGCTCGCCTCGAGGCCGGACGGCCCCGCGGGGACGGGCAGGCCGACGTAGCAGCGCGGCGTCACGAATCCGGGGGCCGGCGTGTAGCCGTTCGCCACGGGGTTGACGTTATAGATGCGCCAGTAGTGAGGCAGCCCGCCGATGAGTCCGGGCCAGGTCAGCCTGTCTGTCTGCGGGCCGACGCCCCAGTTCAGGAACGCTCGGAAGAAGGGGTCGAGCGTCAGATCGATCCAGTAGCCGACGTTGCCTTCGCGGTCGGGCGGGCGGTTCCATGCGAAGGTGACGGTCGCCCGATTCGCAGTGGGATCGCAAACGACGTCGGCGATGCGCGGCGCATAGGCCCGCTCACGGCCGTAGTACAGCGCGGAGATGCCCGCGATGTCGTCGGCCTGGGGTTCGCGAATCAACTCGCCGTCGGGGAGGGTGTCGTACATGAGGGCGCGCGGGTCCGGCGAGTGGTCCAGCCCGAGGAAGTGGCCGGCCTCGTGCGCGAGGATCGCGGGGAGAACCTTGCGCCGGTATTCGTCCATCCTGCCGGCGAAGATGCGCCGGACGGTGTAGTTATCGAGAATCAGGTCGGCCTCGATGGCCTCGCGCGAAGACACGAGCGAGCGAACCCGCGTGAGGCCGACCTGCGGGCCCGCCAGGGCGCCCCAGCCCACGGCGTTCACGCCGTCGTCGTTGTCGCCTGCGGGGAAGTCGGGGCAGAGCCCGACGTACACCGCCCAGATGCGCGAGAGACCTATCGCCCGCCACTTGTCGAACGCGGCGATGACCTCGTTGACGAACTCCTGCGGCGTCATGATGGGCAGGCCGTCGTCGCCCCGTGGGATGCCCATCGGGTTCACGCAGTAGGGCACGGGAATGCGCTGGTCCGGCCAGAAATACGACGCGAGGCGGTACGCGCCGGCGTCCGGAGCCGACGGCCCCGGCGTCGCGACCGCCAGCGCGATCGCGGCGACGAATGCGAAGAGCGCGCGCCTCATCGCTTCACCGCCTCGAGACGCCTCGCCGCCGCCGTGATGAAGTCGGGGGGACTGAACGCCGCGCCATGCGCTCCCTGCCGGCCTGAACCGCCGATTCCCTCGTCCCGTCGCGCGCGGTGGACGAATCTCGCGCTGTCGATGCCGTGCGGGCCGTCGCCCTCGGCTCGCGGCCGCTGGCGCCACCGGTCGACGTTCGTCAGTATACGCACATCGCCACGGGGGCGCGAGTCGGTGTACGGGTCCAGTACATGCCGTACACCTACCTCCTTTCTGGAGCATGGGTGGC
>JBBING010000139.1:0-2785 GCA_037444005.1 Chloroflexota bacterium | reverse complement strand
GCTTTCGCTAACTTCACCTCACCGTTTCCACCGCGAAGAGCGTAGAGCCGTCGGCGAGTGTCGACGCGGAACGCGCCGCCGGAAGCCCCCCTCACACCTCGCGCGTCTTCCAGACGCCCGAGCGGAACCGGAGCCAGATGACGGCGCCGCGCGCGGTGTTCTCGGCGGCGGCGCCCACCCACGCGCCCGGCGCGCCCCAGCCGAGCCCGAGTGCGCACAGCGCCGCCACCGGAATGCGGACCAGCCACGCCGTGACCGTGAACGTGCCGAGCACGAACCGCGCGTCACCCCCCGCACGCAGGGGGCCGGACAGGGAGGCATGCAACGCCATTCCCGGCAGCGCCAGCGCGAACACGCGCAGAAGCCGCCCGCCCGTACGGACGACATCGTCCTCCCGGACGAAGATCCGCACGATCTGCGGCGCGAAGAGCGCGAGGGTCGCGGCCATGCACAGCATCGCGCCCAGGGCGTAGTTCCGGACCTGGGTGGCGGCTCGCTCCGCGAGGTCGGGGCGGCGGGCGCCCAGATACTGTCCCACGATGGCGGTGGACGCGGTCCCGAGGGCGAAGCCGGGCACGATGGCCACTTCGAGCCCGCGGAGGCCCACCGCGTGCGCCGCCTGCGCCGTCTCCCCGAGGCTGAAGATGATGCGCGAGTACGCGAGGAACGCGAGCATGAACTGGAACTCCTCGAGCCCCACGGGCAGGCCGATGGAGAGAATGCGCCGGAAGGGCGCGCGGCCGGTCCGCAGGAGCGTTCGCGGGTCCAGGGTGAGCCCGGCCCGGCCCGACAGGAGATACAGGAGCGCGAGCGCCCCTCCGACGGCTCCACCGACGCTGAAGCCCGCGCCCGCGGCGACGGTCTCGAGCCGCACGCCCGCGACCCCGCTGATGAGCAGGAACGCCACGAGCGCGTTTGTGCCGTTCACCATCAGGAGGATGACCATGGGAGTGAACGTGTTGCCGACACCTCGCAGGGCGCCGTTCCCGGCGTACATGGTCATCATGAAGGGGAAGCCGAGGGAGGCCACGCGCACGTAGTGGTCGCCGAAGCGGGCGACGTCGCCTTCGGCGCCCAGCAGGCGCAGGAGCTGCGGACCGGCGGCCCACATCAGCGCAGAGCCCGCCAGGCCGATGGCGAGCCCCATGAGGAGGGCGGCGTGGAGGCTCGCCTGCAGCCGCGCGACGTCGCGAGCGCCGGCGTCCCGGGCGACGACCGCCGTCGCGCCGACATCGACCGCGAAGGCGCCCGCCAGCGCCATCCAGAACAGCAGGCCACCCATGCCGACCGCGGCGATGCCGTCGGCGCCCACGTACCGCCCCACCAGCACCGCGTCGACCGCGGACAGCACCGAGATCGAGATCCGCTCGACCATGACGGGCCAGGAGAGGGCGACGATGGTTCTCGTGAGCCGCCTGCCCGTGAGGTCGACGGCGACGCCGGGCTCGCGGGGCGCCGTCTCCGCCGCGGCTGCCGCGGGGGACCCCGCGGTCGTCGCCTCGCCTTCGGGTGTCGGGTTCATGGTCGCCGTCGTCGGCCTTTCCGCCGCGCGGGCAGGTGCGGGAGGGATTGCAGCATACCCGCCCTCGTGCGCTGCCGCCACCGCCGCCGCGCACCGTGGCGCCCCGCGACAGAATCCGTCGCGGCGGGGGAGTACAGTGGCACGCGAGGCGAGGCGCATGGTGATGTTCCTTCGAAAGCCCCTTTCCCCGTCAGCCACGGCCCGCGATCGGGCGCGCGGGCTCGGGTGGCACGTCGACGTCGAGACGGCGCCGCGGCCGCCGCACCCGTACGGCGCGTGCGGATGCGCGAAGGGACGAACGCCCGCTCTCGTGGTCCGGTTCGTGCCCTGGACCGTGTGCCTGTGCGCGTGTCACGGCCGGGGCGGCGTGCGCGTCTTCGCGTGACCCCGCGCGGCCGAGGCAGGGGATGAGCGCCGACTTCGACATCGACGAGGAGCTGGGCCGGCTCGGCTTCGTGTCCGCGGAAGCGCGGCGAACGGCTCGCGCGGTCCTCGAGGAGGCCCGCCTCACGCGGCCGGGAAGACGCCGCATGGCCGTCGAGAAGCGCGACCGCCTTCGAGACGCACTCGAGCAGCGCTTCCTCTTCCTGTGCCCCGAGTGCCTGCAGGAGGCGCCGAACGCCAACGGACGCGAGCGCGTCGCCGTCGCGCCGGAGCAGTGCAGCGAGTGCGGCGGCTCGGCCAACCGCCGGGAGGCGGCGCGCCTGGCGGAAGCGCTCCGCGCCTCAGGCAAGCGTCGCCTGCTGGTCGTCGGCGGCTCGCCGGGCACGCGACAGGACCTGAAGCGGCAACTGGCCGGCGCCACCGAGCTCCGGATGATCGAGGGCTCAGGCGGCGTCCGGCGTCGCGACGCCGAGCGGCACCTGGGCCGACCTGGTCGTCGTCTGGGGCCCCACGGAGCTCGCCCACAGGGTGTCGAATCTGTTCACGGAATCGGCGCTCGCCCGCGGCAAGCTGGTTCACGTCCCTCGGCGCGGGGTCGCGGCGCTCTGCCGGCAGGTACGCCTTCATCTCGCCCGTTCCCAGCCGTAGCCGCGGCGTCTCCTCCCCGCTACCATCGCAGCGGGGAGACGTGAGCCGTGGAGAGGACCGGGACGCGCGCGGCCGGGCCCGGGACGCTCGCGCCGTGTCTTGCGGGCGCTTGCCTCGCGGTCCTCGCGCTCGGCGCGGGGTGCGCCGGCCGAAGCGAGGAGCGCGCCCCGACGGCGACCCCCCTCCGCCGCGGTGACCGCGACCCCCACGCGGGCTCCCAGCGCGACGCCC
>JBBING010000138.1:0-2805 GCA_037444005.1 Chloroflexota bacterium | reverse complement strand
AACCATACCAGAAGGCAGGCGCTGCTTCTATCCCACCAACCAAGAACCAGTCACGACGCCGATGCGGAGGGTTCAGACCAGCAGGACCCGCGGTCCGCCTTCGTGCGGCACGACCTCGCCCACGATCCGCGCTTCACGCAGGGCGGAGGTCACCCGCGGGACGTCGCCGGGGGCGACGGCGAAGACGATTCCCAGGCCCATGTTGAAGACCCGGAACATCTCCTCCTCGCTCACGCCGCCCTCGGACTGAATCAGCGTGAACAGCGATGGCACGCGCCAGGCCGCCCGCTCGATCCGCGCCGCGAGGCCGTCCGGCAGCATCCGCGGGACGTTGTCGGCGATGCCCCCTCCGGTGATGTGGGCGATACCCTTGATGACGCCCAGGTGAGGCCGCAGCTCGTTCACGTAGGCCCGGTGCGGCGTAAGCAGCGCCTCTCCCAGGGTGACGCCGAGCCCCGGATACGTCCGGTAGAGCCGCGCCCGCTCCTCCTCGGGATCGCCGCCGACCCCGACGCTGAAGATCCGCCGCACCAGCGAGTAGCCGTTCGTGTGCAGGCCCGAGGACGGCAGCGCGAGGAGCGCGTCACCCGGCGCGATGCGCGAGCCGTCGATCAGCGCGTCCCGCTCCACCACGCCCACGATGAACCCGACGAGATCGAAGTCGCCCGGGGCGTAGACGTCGGGCATATCCGCGGTTTCTCCGCCGAGCAGCGCGCAGCCGGCGGCGCGGCAGGCGCTGACCACGCCGCGCACCATCGCCACCTTCGCGTCCTCCGGCAGCGCGCTCGAGGCGATGTAGTCGAGAAAGAACAGCGGCTCCGCCCCCGAGCAGAGGATGTCGTTCACGCTCTGGTTGACGACGTCCACGCCGACGCTGTCGTATCGCTCGAGGAGCGCCGCGATCTTGACCTTCGTGCCCACGCTGTCGGTGCTGGCGACGAGCACGGGGTCGCGGTACTGCCCCAGCCGGAACATCCCGGCGAAGAACCCCACGCCCAAGAGCACCTCCGGCCGGGTGGCGCCGCGAGCCAGCTCTTTGATGCGTTCGACCGTGCGCGCCGCGCGATCGATGTCGACGCCGGCGCGCGCATAGGCGCCGGGTTCTCCCGACCCTGCGAACGCGGTCACGGGTGTCGCTCCTTCACGGTCACGCGGGTTGCAGCGGGCTCGCGACCAGGTCCGACCACTCGAATTCGTGGCGGTCCCGGGCGCCGACGCCGGGCTCCATCGCGAGCTTGTCCATCTGCAGCGGGACGGGCATGGGGTACTCGCCGGTGAAGCAGGCGAGACAGAAGGCGTCGCGCGGGAGGCCCACAGCGGCCAGCAGGCCCTCGACACTCAGGTACCCGAGCGAATCCGCGCCGATGTGCCGACGGATCTCTTCGACCGGCTTCTGCGCGGCGATGAGCTCCCACCGGGTCCCCATGTCGATGCCGAAGAAGCAGGGGTGCGTGATGGGTGGCGCAGTGATGCGCATGTGCACCTCGCGCGCGCCCGCGCGGCGCAGCATCTGGATGACTCGCGGCGTCGTCGTGCCCCGCACGATGCTGTCGTCCACCAGCACGATGCGTTTGCCGTCCAGCACCTCCCGCAGGGGGTTGAACTTCAGATGCACGCCGATCTCCCGGATCCGCTGGTCCGGCTGGATGAACGTCCGCCCCACGTAGCGATTCTTGACCAGCCCCTCGACGAACGGGATGCCCGACTCCTGGGCGTAGCCGATCGCCGCGGCCGTCGCCGAGTCCGGCACGCCCATGACCACGTCCGCGTCTGCCGGGTGCTCCCGCGCGAGCTGGCGGCCCAGATTCATCCGCACGGGATAGATCAGCTTGTTCTTGATGACGCTGTCGGGGCGCGCGAAGTAGATGTACTCGAAGATGCAGAAGGCCTCCGGGCGCCCGTCCCCCACCTTCGCGCTGCGCACGCCCTCGCGGTCGAGGATCACCAGCTCGCCCGGCTCGACCTCGCGCAGGAACCTGGCGCCCAGGTGATCGAACGCGCATGTCTCAGACGCCACGACCCAGCCGCCGTTGAACTTCCCGAGGCTCAAGGGACGGTTCCCCATGGGATCGCGGCAGGCCATGACTGCGTCTTTGGTGAGCACCACGAGCGAGTACGCGCCCTGGACCCGTCGCATGAGGTACCCGAACCGCTCCTCCCACGTCTGTCCAGGAGCGCGGGCCAGCAGGTGCGCCACGACTTCGGTGTCGGTGCCGGTCCGGAAGACTACACCCTGCTCGGCGAGGTCGTCACGGAGCACCTGGGCGTTCACGATGTTGCCATTGTGGGCCATGGCGAGCGGCCCGTTCGGGCCTTCGACCTGAATGGGCTGGGCGTTGTCGGGACGGCTCGCGCCCGTGGTCGAGTATCGCGTGTGGCCGATGGCGAGACTGCCGGGGAGATACGAGAGGTCGTCTTCGGTGAAAACCTGGGAGACCAGGCCCATACCGGTGCGGACGTGGAGGCTGCGTCCGGTCGATGTGGCGATCCCTGCGCTCTCCTGGCCTCGATGCTGGAGCGCATAGAGGCCGAAGAACGTGACCCTGGCGACGTCTTCACCGGGCGAGCACACGCCGAAGACGCCGCAGGCCTCGCGCAGGGTGGGGAGCACGCGCACCTCCTGCTGCCCTCAGGGTGCAGCTCCGCGTTCTCGGAAGCCCGGCGACGAGATGAGGCGCCGCGCAGCAGACCCCACGCTCGCCACGTCCGGCACGCTCATTCTAGCCGCCCCGGTCACGCCCCTTCAAGGCGTTGTACGGGTCCAGTACATGCCGTACACCTACCTCCTTTCTGGAGCATGGGTGG
>JBBING010000137.1:0-2856 GCA_037444005.1 Chloroflexota bacterium | reverse complement strand
GGGGTTCTGAGGCATCGCCTCCCCTTGGGTAACCATCACTTTTGAGGCACTACGGAACGATCGTGGCCGAAAGCGCGTTCGCGAGGCGTCTCGCGCCATCTTTTGCCCTGGCGGTCGATTTGTTACCGTTTTCGCTGTCGGTGTCGCCAGTGAGAGGCGGGAAGCGTTCGCTGTCCCGCCGTTCGCATCCTTCCCGGAGGGTTCGACGTGACCGAAGAGCCGCGACCGAACGTCGATCTCGACAAGATCGTCTCCCTCTGCAAGCGCAGGGGGTTCATCTTTCAGAGCAGCGAGATCTACGGCGGCCTCGGAGGCGCGTGGGACTACGGTCCCCTCGGTGTCGAACTCAAGAACAACATCAAGCGCGCGTGGTGGAAGGCCAACGTCCAGGAACGGGACGATATGGTCGGCCTCGACGCCGCTATCCTCATGCACCCGACGGTATGGAAGGCCAGCGGCCACGTCGACACCTTCTCCGACCCCATGGTGGACTGCAAGCAGTGCAAGGGCCGCTTTCGCGCCGACGAGGTCGAAGGCGACGTCTGTTTCACCTGCGGCGCGCGCGGGCAGTTCACCGAGGCGCGGATGTTCAACCTGATGTTCAAGACGTACGTAGGCCCTGTCGAGGAAGAAGCCGCGCTGGTGTACCTGCGTCCGGAGACCGCGCAGGCTATCTTCGTGAACTTCGACAACATCCTCACCACGACCCGGCGGAAATTGCCCTTCGGCGTCGCCCAGATCGGCAAGGCGTTCCGCAACGAGATCACGCCGAAGAACTTCATCTTCCGCGTGCGCGAGTTCGAGCAGATGGAGATCGAGTACTTCTGCCGGCCCGAAGATGCCGAGCGCATCCACCGGGAGTGGCTCGACACGCGGCTGCAGTGGTACATCGACCTCGGTATCCGGCCCGACCGCATTCGCTTGCGCCAGCAGACGCCCGAGGAGCTCGCCCACTACGCGGCGGCGACGTACGACGTCGAGTACCTCTTCCCCATGGGCTGGATGGAGATCGAGGGCATCGCCAACCGGCGCGATTTCGACCTGCGCCAACACGCGCAGTACAGCGGCCGCGACCTGACGTATTTCGACGAGGAGCGGGGCGAACACATCGTCCCCTACGTCATCGAGCCGTCCGCCGGGGTCGACCGGCCGCTGCTGGCGTTCCTGGTCGACGCCTATGACGAAGAGGAGGTGCGCGGGGAGACGCGCGTGGTGCTGCGTTTGGACCGGCGGCTCGCGCCGGTGAAGGTCGCCGTGCTGCCCCTCAGCCGGAACGAGAAGCTCGTGCCGACGGCGCGCCGCGTCTGGGATCTGTTGCGGCCCCACTGGATGACGATGTACGACGACGCGCAGAGCATCGGGCGCCGGTACCGGCGTCAGGACGAGATCGGCACCCCGTACTGTGTCACCATCGACTTCGAGACGGTGGAGAGCGACGACGCCGTCACCATCCGCGAGCGCGACTCGATGGAGCAGGTGCGCGTGCCCATCAGCGGGCTGGTGGAGGCGCTGAAGGAGCGGCTGCCCGTCTGCGGCGTGTGACGGCGGCGGGCCCCACGAACGAACGGCAGGCCCATCGGAGGACGGGCCTGCCGAGCATGCGGCGACGGTTCTGGCTTATTGCGGGACCAGCTCGTTGACCTTCCGGCGGGCGGCTTCCTTGTCCTTGTACCAGAGCGCGTTGATCTCGATGTACGGCTTCAGGTTCTCAGGCACGTCGTCCTCAGCGTAGATAGCGCTCACCGGACACGCCGGCTCGCACGCCCCGCAGTCGATGCACTCGTCGGGATCGATGTACAGCATGCGGTCGACGTCGCCCTCGTCATGGATGCAGTCGACAGGGCAGACGTCGACGCACGAACGGTCTTTCGTGCCGATGCACGCCTCGGTGATAACGTAGGCCATGGTCGGGCTTCCCTCCAGAGATGACTGGTCCTTCCACCGGAAGGACGAACGGCTTCGTCGCGATTCTAGGGCACCGTCCGCTCAGGCGGAAGAAGTTTCTACACTATTCACTTCCTAAATTCGGAACTTTGTCAAGGGTCATCGGGCCCAGAAGCGCCACCAGGCGCGCCGCTCGGCTTCGGAGGGGCCGCCCTGTGCGGCGGCTCCGGACAGGCGCCTCCGGAGGGCCACCAGCAGCGGCACCAGGGCCAGCGCCTCTTCGGGATCGTCGGCGACGGCGGGCCACAGCTCGAGCAGCGCCGCCTCGAAGCGGGACGCCATCGACCGGCGCGCACTCGCCTCTCCCTCCCGGGCGGCGAGCATGGGGTACACCTTGAGTTCGTTGATGGCGCCGAGGATGGCGGAATCGATACGTCGCGCCTGCAGAGGCGTCAGGGTCAGCAAGAGATCCCCTTCGCCGGCGTCGAGCAGTCGCGGCGCGAGCTCGCCGAGTCCGTGCGTCGCGGGGCGGCCGGTCGCCGGGTCCAGCTCGGCCCCGGGCCGGTCCAGGTGGTACTGGACGGCGAGGTAGAGCAGCCGTGACTCAGCGGCGCGCAGTCGCACGGTCGGAACGGCGCCATTCTACGCGACTGACAGGGATGGAAAGCGGTCGGCGAAGCGAGCGTAGGCCGAGGGAGGGGCGGGCGCCACTCCCTCCCGACCTCAGCTCTTGTGTTTGCGTTGCCAGCGGGTCTTTTTCAGCATCTTGCGGTGCTTGTGCTTGCGCATCTTCTTGCGCCGCTTCTTGACCACAGAGCTCATAGGCGATCCCCCTCTCGATTCTGTTCATGCCGTGACCAACGCCGCGATAGTATAGCGCACGGCGAATCTCCGACGGATTTCTGCCGGCCGCTGATGCGCGTGACTGGTTCTTGGTTGGTGGGATAGAAGCAGCGCCTGCCTTCTGGTATG
>JBBING010000136.1:0-2882 GCA_037444005.1 Chloroflexota bacterium | reverse complement strand
CCGGCGCGGGCGCGGGTCGCATGGCGGCCGCGCCGCTCTCAGGCCGGGACGGCGCCTCCACCGGCGCGTCCTCCACGTACGCCCGGAGGCCGTGCTCCGTCAGGTCGAGCCCCAGGCGCTCCTCTTCGGGCGACGCCCGCAGGCCGATGGACGCCTTGATGGCCGCGAAGACGACGGCGGCGGACAAAAGCGTCCACAGCACCACCGCCGCCATGCTGATGAGCTGCGCGATGATCTGTCCCGTCTCGCCCTCGATGAGGCCGGCCACCTCCGCGCCCGCCGGGTACGTGCCATCCGCGAAGATCCCGACGCTGAGCACCCCCCAGAGGCCCGCCGCCGCATGGACGGAGACGGCCCCCACCGGGTCGTCCACCCGGAGGACGTTCTCGACAAACCAGAGGCTGCCGATCATCACCAGCGCGGCGATGGCGCCGATGACGACTGCGGCCCACGGTTCGACGTAAGCGCAGGGCGCGGTGATCCCCACGAGGCCCGCCAACGCCCCGTTCGCCGCGAGGGTGATGTCGGCCTTGCCCGTGCGGGCGAAGCTCCAGTAGAAGCCCACGACCGCCCCGGCCACGCCGGCGAGGAACGTGTTCGTCGCGATCACCGCGATGCGGAGGTCTGTCGCCGCCAGCGTGCTCCCCGGGTTGAACCCGAACCATCCGAGGAACAGGATGAACGTGCCCAGCACCACCAAGGTCACGCTGTGGCCCGGGATGGTTCGCGGACGGCCGTCGGGCCCGAACTTCCCCATCCGCGGCCCCAGCATCCACGCGCCCACGAGAGCGGAGAGCCCGCCGACCGCGTGCACGACGCCCGAGCCGGCGAAGTCCTTCGCACCCTGCCCGAAGTCCAGCGTCGCCAGCCAGCCGCCACCCCAGACCCAGTGGCCGTACACGGGGTACACGAGCGCGCTGATCAGGAAGCTGTAGGCCAGATAGGCGTTGATCTTCGTCCGCTCCGCCATGGCCCCCGACACGATGGTGGCGGCCGTGGCCGCGAACACCATCTGACGTCGTAGGCGTCGGAGGTCAGGAAGAAGCCCGAGAAGCCGAACCAGTCGTTGCCATCGGCCAGGCCCGAGGCCAGGGCGGAGCCGCCGAACATGATGGCGAACCCGAAGGCCCAGAACGCCAGGCCGCCCACGCAGAAGTCCATGAAGTTCTTGGAGAGGATGTTGACCGTGTTGCGCTGGCGGGCGAACCCGGCTTCGACCAGCGCGAAGCCCGCCTGCATGAAGAACACCAAAAACGCGGCGACCAGCGTCCAGGTGAAGTTCACCGCTAACGCCGGATTCGCCTCGATGCTCGCCGCCCCGGTGGGGTCGGCCTGCGCGAGCGCTGTGCCGGGCAGAAGCAGCGCTCCCGCCAAGCCGGCGAGCATCGCGATCCGCCGCCGACCCGTCATCCATCGAACCATCCGTCTTACCTCCTTCTTGCGCTGCGTCGTCCCGCCCCGTGCCCTCGTCTCGGCGGGGAAGCCGCGAGCGGGACCGTCAGCCGATAGCCCACCCGCTGAACCGTCTCGATGCGGTACGGCTCCAGCTCCGCCAGCTTGCGACGCAGACGGCAAACCAGGACCGACATCCGCCGTCGCAGCTCCACGTCTCGCCGGCCCCACAGCGCCTCCTCGATGTCGCCGTACGGCACCACTCGGTCGACGCGGGTCGCCAGCAGGACCAACAGCTCGAACTCGCGGTACGTGAAAGGCACGAGGCGCCCGGCGATCGTGGCGCGGTACTGTTCGCGGAAGATCGTCAGGTTCCCGACTGTCAAGGGGCCCGCCGGCTCCGGTCGATCCGGCGCGGTTCGGGCCGCGGCGATCGCGCCTCCCATGAGTCGCCTCGTTCGCGTCAGCGCTTCGAAGGCATCGTAGGCGCGGTGGGTTACACGACGATGTCTGCGCTGTTGCGCGCGGATGAAGAACGTGTTACAGGGCGGAGCGCCCCCGCCGGGTCAGACACTGGGAGGAATTCGACGACAGAAATGGGACGACAAAAAGGGGGACGACAGAAAGGAAAGGTGGCGGGCCGCCTCGCAAACTCAGCGGCCTACTAAGGGAGGCCGGCATCTTTGAAGCCGACCGCCTCGTACTCTATGACACCCTGCGCCCGACCGGGTTCCCCCACGAAGCGGCGCCGCGCACGCGACGGAGACTACCCCCCTGCCACGTCCATCGTGCCCTCCATGCCTCGGGCCCGGTGGAACCGGCAGTAGAACGTGAAACTTCCGGCCCTGGCGGGCGTAAGCGTTACCGTCACCTCGTCCCCAGGCCGCAATGTCTGGTCCACATTGAGCTCATCGATGGTGAAGGTGTGCACCGCCCCGCCCTCGTTCTTCACAGTGAGCGTCACCGCCTCTCCCACGCGCGCTTCCAACGTTTCCGGCTCAAAATAGAAGTCGTCAGCCTCCATTTCCACGGCGCTCGCCCGAATGCTGGCCTTTGCGCCCCCTCCGCTGGGCGCGGCGCGCCCTCCGCCGCCGCACGCGAGAGCGAGCATCCCGGCGCTCCACACAGCAAGTACGACGACCGCCGATCGCACGAGCCACCTCCTCCTGCGTTGCCGCTACCTGTCCGCTCCTGATACGTCGCGACCGGTGGTGTGGATTTGCCGTCTGGCCGACTCGCCAACCGTCCACGGCGAGACTCGTCGAGTCCCCAGGCCGCAGGTCCGGGTTGAGGCAGCGTGGTAGGCTGTTGGAGGACCAGCGTGACAAGGCGGGAGCACGATTCAAGGCGATGTCCACCCGGATCCTCGTGATCGAAGACGAGGCAGACATCGCGTCGTTCGTCCGACGGGGTCTGAGCTACAAAGGGTACGAGGTGGAGGTGGTGCCGGACGGCAATTCCGGCCTGACCGCTGCCCGTGAGCGGCCGCC
>JBBING010000135.1:0-3154 GCA_037444005.1 Chloroflexota bacterium | reverse complement strand
GCCCCGACCCCGGCCGCGGCGGCAGGCTCGAGCGCGGCCCACGCCCCGAAGTCGCTCCCTTGGCCCGGGTTCGCCGCGCGCTGCGCCTGAAGGACGCCGCCAGCGACCCGGAACCGCAGCAGCGTGCCGGCGCCCGTGAGCGCCGCGGCGTGCGGGCTCTGCGCTTCCTGTGCGGACCACAGGCGTTCCCACCGCAGCCGCGCGGTCTCGGCGATGCGGGCGCTGAAGACGAGCCGTACCACGGGCTCGGAGGAGGGGTCACGCTGGGCGGCGAGCAGGGACGGGCTCAGCGGGCGCATCAGGCGTCGAAAGGCGCGCGGCCCGCGGGCGGCAGCGCGGGCGCGTACAGCCGGCGAGCGCGAACGCCTGCGCGGCGTCCGTGCCGGGCGAGCGCTTCGTGGAAGCGGGCGAGCCGCTCCTGCCCCCACACGAGGTAGCGGCGCCAGACGTCGTCGCCGCCCGCGTTCACGCGATTCGCGGCGTACTGGGCCCACTCGAGCGCGGCGTAGGCGGCCGCTCCTTCGGCCACGACGTCCTCCAGCGCCGGCGGCACGCTGGATGATGTCGCGTCCAGCGTGTGGAGCCGGCCGTAGTACACCCGTACGCCTTCGGCTGCCGCCGGCGCCGGGTCCACCAACAACGTCAGCGTGTCGCCCCAGAGGGAGAACCGCACGTAGGACACGGGGTAAAGCCCGACCGGATACTCGACGGCTTCGACGGCCACGCGGTCGGCGAGCGATGCGAGGCTCAGGTCGCGGCTGCCGGGCGTCGTCGTCAGGTCGGCGACGGCGAGCCAGGGGACGGCGAGGCTGAACTCGCGCAGAGCGCGATCGATATGGCGGTCGAGGACGTCGTCCGCCCAGCGTTCCTGCTGGGGGTCTTCGTCGCGAAGGTCGCGACGCACGCGGGCGCGCATCTCGGGCAGGTTCATGGGCCGAAGCCTAGGCCCGCAGGCGGCCCGCCTCCAAGCCGATCGTGGCGCTCCCGTCAGGGCACGCCGAGGAACGACATGATGGCGTCGAGCGTCTCCTGGCGCGTTTGGCGGTTCTCCAGCAGGTCGGTGCCGTGGTCGTTCCCGGGCACGAGGACGAGACGCTTCGTTCCGAGCGCCGCTTCGTGCATCGCCTCCACCGCGCGCCGGTACGGTTGATCGCCTGTGGCGGCGATGAACAGCAGCGGCTCGCGCACCGACGCGAGCGCCGCTCTCGCGTCGATGCCCTCGAACGCCTCGGGCGAGGACATGACCACCACGCCCGCGAGGTCCTGCCGCGCGGCCACCGCGAGGGCCGCTGTGCCGCCCATGCTGGCGCCCACGACGTAGACGCGCGCGTATCCACGCTGGCGGGCGTACGCCACCGCCGCCTCGAGGTCGAGATCGATCTTGCCGAGGTCGGCATCGCCGTCGGCGCTTTCGCCATGACCCCGGAAGTCGAACGCGAGCGCGGCGAAGCCCCGGTCGAGCGCGCGTTCGACGGCAGGCCCCCAGGCGTTCCGGTTCGACCCCCGCATATGCGCGAACACGACGATGGACGGCGAGTTCGCGGGCCAGAACGACGCCGCGATGCGCACGCCGTCCGCCGTCTCGAACGTGACGCGCTCCGAGGCGGGCGGCAGCTGCGTCGGCGAGGAAACGGCGGTCGGAAACGCGTCCTCGCCGCCTCCGCCGCAGCCCACGGCCGCGGCCAGCGCGGCCGCCGCCACGAACGCGCCGCAGGCGAGCCGGAGACTTCGGACGCTCACGGCGTGAGCATAGCACAGGGCAATCTTCGCCGAACCTGGCCTACTCGACGGAAGAACCTTGACACCACCGGAGCCCCATCACTAGGCTCGGCGCCAACTTCGACCCGGCTCGTGAAAGGAGGAGGAGTTCGATGCCGGCATTTCGGGGGAGAGTCCGCGGGCGCGCGCCGCTGGCGCTCGCGGTCGTCCTCGCAGCGGCGCTCATTGCGTTCGTCGGTTCGGGCGCCAGACCGTCGCAGGCGGGCCCGACGTCCGGGACCACCGCCATCGTGGCGTTGGGCGACAGCTTCATCTCGGGCGAGGCGGGCCGCTGGAACGGTAACAGCCTGAACATGTTCGGGACTCGGGACGGCACGGACCGGGCGGCGAGCTGTTTTCTCATCTTCTGCTCGTACGACGCCCACCGCGTGTACGGCAGCTCGTACGACAACGGCTGCGACCGCTCCGACGTCGCTCCGATCAAGACGGCGCCCATCTCGGTGAACGAGAAGATCAACCTGGCGTGCTCGGGAGCGCAGACGAAGAACATCTGGCGCGCGTCCCAGGGCGGCCAGAGCTTCAAGGGCGAGCCTCCGCAGGCGGACCAGCTCCTGACGGTCGCCCAGCAGAAGAACGTCAAGCTCGTTGTTCTCACCATCTCGGCCAACGACCTCGGCTTCGCCGACCACGTCATCGATTGCACCGTCAACTGGATGCTGGGCCTGGGGCCGTGCTACCAGGTCGAACAGGCGGAGATGGAGGCGGCGATGCCCGCCGCCAAAGAAGGCCTGCGCAAGGCCATCGACGAGGTCCGGGCGGTGATGGCCGCAGCCGGCTACAGCCCGTCGCAGTGGAAGTTCGTGCTCGCCGGCTACGCCTCGCCCGTGCCCGCGGCCGCCGACGTGCGCTACCAGGGCAGCGACCGCTGGTGGACGGGCGGCTGTCCGTTCTACGACGAGGACTTCGACTGGGCGAAGAACGTGGCCACGCCCTTCATCGTCGACGCTATGCGCTCCGTGGCGGCCGAAAAGGGCGTACAGTTCCTCGACGTGCGCGACGCCCTGAACGGCCACGAGGTGTGCCATCGCAGCTCCTCGCTCGTGGGCTCCAGCGGCCCGAACCCGACCATTCACGAGTGGGTGCGCTGGGAGAACACCGGACTCACCCAGGGCGACGCCCAGGAGTCGCTCCACCCCAACGCCTTCGGGCAGCGGGCGCTGGGCCGGTGCATCGCCCTCATGTACGGGAAGAGCAGCGGAAACTGGGCCTGTAAGAACACGCCGGGGAAGGACTACACGGCGATGACGCTCGTGCAGATCCCCTGACGCGGACGCTCGGGCCGCGGGGCCGCAGCGCTCCGCGGCCCGAGCCGGCGCGCGAGCGTAATGCCTCAAAAGTGATGGTTACCCAAGGGGAGGCGATGCCTCAGAACCCC
>JBBING010000134.1:0-3298 GCA_037444005.1 Chloroflexota bacterium | reverse complement strand
GGGGGTTCCGGGAGTGGCGTCGGCGCGTGCGGCCCATGGACGGCTTCGGCTCCCATGCCGGGGCCAGGAACTTCAGCACGCTCTGGATGCTCAAAGAGAACGCTCGCAACCTGGGCCTCGACTGGATGGAGGTGATCATGCCCTAGCCCCAACGCCGCTGGCCCGGCATACTCCACCACACCAAGCCTTCTCTACCATGAATCTTTGAGACGCCGTCCTCCAGGAAGCCCGGTTGACCCTTCGCGCGGGGCGTTCCTATAATTCGTCCACTTGCCGATAGATTCCCCTGCCCGTCACGCTGCGGTCCGGGAACCACACCACGGAAAATGAGGTACTGCGATGGGTGAAGTCGTTCTCGTCTCGGGCGCTCGCACGGCCATCGGCCGGTTCGGCGGCGCGTTCAAAGACACCCCGGCGTCGGACCTGGCTGCGGTCGTCATCAAGGCGGCGGTCGAGCGCGCTGGCATCAAGCCTGAGCAGGTGGACCAGGTGATCCTCGGGTGCGTTGGCCAGGTGATGGAAGACGCCTACATCGCCCGCCACGCCGCGGTGAAGGCCGGCCTGCCGATCGAGGTTCCAGCGTACACCGTGAACCGCATCTGCGGGAGCGGCCTCGAAGCCATCAACACCGCCGCCCGGTGGATCGAGTGCGGCGACGCCGAGGTCGTCGTGGCCGGCGGCGTCGAGAACATGTCCATGCAGCCCTACTACGTCCGTTACGCGCGCTTCGGGTATCGCCTGAACCACGGCGTGCTCGAGGACGGCATCCAGCACCTCCTGGGCGACCCCTTCTCCAAGGTGCCGATGGGGATCACGGCGGAGAATCTCGCCGAGAAGTTCGGCATCTCTCGGGAGGAGCAGGACGAAGTCGCCCTGCGGAGCCAGGAGCGCGCCGCTCGCGCCATCGCTGAGGGGCGGTTCAAGGACGAGATCGTGCCGGTGGAGGTGCGCAACGGCCGCGAGACCGTCGTCGTGGACACGGACGAGCACCCGCGGCAGACGACGCTGGAGAAGCTCGCTGCGCTCAAGCCTGCCTTCAAGGAAGGTGGCTCGGTGACGGCGGGGAACGCCAGCGGCATCAATGACGGCGCGGCGGCCGTGGTGGTCATGTCGCGGAAGAAGGCGGAAGAGCTGGGGGTGAAGCCTCGCCTGCGGATGGTGGCCCGCGCCGAGCACGGCGTCGAGCCGTCCATCATGGGCAGCGGCCCCATCCCGGCCATCCAGAAGGTGATGAAGAAGGCGGGGCTCACGGTCGACCAGATGGACGTCATCGAACTGAACGAGGCGTTCGCGTCGGTGGCGGCGGCGTGCAGCAACGCCCTGCGGCTCGACCCGGAGAAGACGAACCCCAACGGCGGCGCCATCGCGCTCGGCCACCCCATCGGCGCCACCGGGGCGATCCTGACCGTGAAGACGATGTACGAGCTCGAACGGCGCAACGGCCGCTACGGCCTCGTGAGCCTGTGCATCGGGGGCGGACAGGGCATCGCTACCATCTTCGAGCGCGTGAGCTGACCGGGGGAGGCCTACGCCGGGCGGGCCAGGATCACGTAGTTGTCCCACGTCCACCGGATGACGCCGCCCTCGTAGGCGATCCCGAAGGCCTCGACAGCGCCCGCGGGCGGGCGTTCGAAGTCGCGGCGCAGGGCTGGGATGTGCTCGGGCGGCGTGCCCGCGCGGCGCACCCAGAGGTCGAACTCCTGCGGGCTCCGCGCGGTGTAGTCGCGCTCGATGCGGAAGCCCGCCTGCCGCAACAGCGCGCGCCACTCCGAAGGCCGGCGGTCGCGCACATGCGTGGGGTCCCGGCGCAACTCGACGTCGTTCATCCAGGCGTCCAGCTCGGGGTCCTCGGGGCCCACGGTGTCGGCGATGGCCACGCGGCCGCCGTCCCGCACGACCCGGCGGAACTCGCGCAGGGCCGCCGCCAGGTCGAGGAAGTGGTGGCAGGCGAGCCGGCAGGCGAGGAGGTCCAGCGAACCCGTGGCGAACGGCAGGGCCTCGCCCTGCGCCACCGCGAGGGCGATGTCGAGCCCGCGCTGCGCGGCGAGCTCGCGAGTGCGTTGCAGCATCGCTGGAGTGGGGTCCACCGCGACGACCCGGGCGCCGCGGGCGGCGATGGCGGCGGCGGTGAAGCCGGCGCCCGCGCCGATGTCGGCGGCGCATTCCCCGGCGCGCGGCTCCGCAAAGTCGATGAGCACACGCAGGCTTTCGCCTTCAGCGTGTATCAGGCTGGACGCGTACAGGCGGGACTGGCGTCCGAACTGCTCCTGAGTCCGGCGAATGGAGGTCACGACGCGGCGGCCTTCGCGAGTTGGGGGTCGAACGCGGTGAAGGACCGCTCGACGTGGGAGTCCTCCTCGATGAGCTGCATGAGTTCGGAGCGGACGGCGAGGACGTGCTGGCTCGTGGCGACGCGGTCGGCTTCCTGCTCCGATGTCCAGACCGTCAGGCGGCCGATCTCGCCGGAGCCGTCGGACGTCGTGAGCTTGTAACCGCGGACATAGCCGGGCTGCTGCGAGAAGTGCTCGAGGAGGTCATCGGTGATCTTCGAGACGCGCTCGGCGCAGCCGCGTTTGGGGACCATGAGGGAGAGGCGGACGTAGAAGGTGTTGGGCGTCTGACCGGTCATGGATGCGCTTCCTCCTGTCGCGCCGCCATCTTAGCACTACCAGCGGTGGATGCGAGAAAAGGAAACGCCCATCCCTGGGCGTTTGCCCCGGGCGACCCGAGGTTCCGAACGCGAGCGATTAGAGGCGGAGCTTGCCGTGCGACGGCTGCCGTCGCCGCTGCCGGCGATGACCGTTCTCCTCTTCGAGGAGTTCGATCGGCGGGGTAGTGACCGCCTCGTGGACGTACCCACAGCAGAGGCAGGTGCTGTAGGTTCCGTACCAGTCCCGTTCCCGGATCATGGAGCCGCGACACCGCGGGCACGTTCGGGGAAGGGTTGCGTCCATCAGCTACCGTCCTTCCAGGGGCTCACGCCCACGCCCAGTACGGGCAGGCTTCGGAGATCCGTGCCAGGGCCCTCTCTGCCGCGTCGGAAGTCGGGTCGGGCCGGCGCATCACGCGCCGCGGCGCGCATTGGGACCAGGCGCGCCGGGCTTCCCTGCTCCCGCTTCGGGCGGTTCCCGCTCGCACGATTCGCCCGTCGGCCGCGGCCGACAGGCCGGAACCGCCCGGGCGACACCGCGCGATTGTGACGACATGCACAGAGTACCGCCGCCGCTTGACACTGTCAAGCGTCTGTACGGGTCCAGTACATGCCGTACACCTACCTCCTTTCTGGAGCATGGGTGGC
>JBBING010000133.1:0-3314 GCA_037444005.1 Chloroflexota bacterium | reverse complement strand
GGTTCTGAGGCATCGCCTCCCCTTGGGTAACCATCACTTTTGAGGCATTACGCCGCCCGCCGCAGCCTTCCCGCGGTTGAATCCGTCGTGGCCGGCCGCTTTCCCGCCCGATGAAGGCCATACGTCGGCGTGGCCGGCGCCTTCCCGCTGATGAAGGCCACGCTTCAGCGTGGCCGGCGTCTTCCCGTTAACGAAGGCCACGCTTCAGCATGGCCGGCGCGCCATGCGCGATGGCTCCTGCCCCACGGCGCCGCCTCGGACGGTGGCGTCGTGGTCATGCTGAGGCCGACCGCAGGGAGGCCGAAGCATCTCTTCGCCCGTGCGCCATCGCTTCCCGTTCGCGGTCTGACCGGCCATGGGACCACGGCCACCCTGAAGGGTGGCCTTCATGGCTGGGGGCGAGGCCGGCGTCGGTTCCGGATGACCACGGGCGTGGTCGGTCGACGGGCATCCTGGAACGGCGGGGCGAGCGATGCTTCGGCCCCGGCCTTCGGCGGGGCCTCAGCATGACAAGCGCCCCTCGTTGGTGGCGGGGCCTCAAGGCCTTCCGCCATAGGACGGCGGCCGCCCTGAAGGGTAACCTTCATGGATGGGGGCGAGGCCGCGTCCCGCCCGGCTGCGAACGCCGCGTGGGCGTCCTTCCGTCCAATGAAGGTCCTGCTTCGGTGTGGCCGTCGCTCTCCCCCTGATGAAGGCCACGCTTCAGCGTGGCCGGCGCGTGATGGCTGAATACGTCCGGGGTCAACGGACCTCGTACCGGCGGAGCTTCTCCTCGTCCAGCTCGACGCCCAACCCCGGCTTCTCGGGCAGACGCACGTATCCCTCGGAGTCGATGGTGACGGGCTCGGTGAGCATGAAGTCGCGCAACTCCGGTGTCCAGTTCGGCGGGTCGAAGGGGAACTCCAGGAAGGGGCAGTTGGGCGCCGCGGCCGCCACTGCCATGTTGGCCGCCAGCCCGAGCCCGTTGGTCCAGGTGTGCGGCGCGAAGAGCAACCCCCGCGCCTCGGCCATGCCGGCGATCTTCCTGGCCCCGGTGATCCCGGCGACGAATGTGGCGTCGGGCTGGTACACGTCGAAGCATCCCTTGTCGAAGTACGTCTGAAACTCGAACAGCCCCAGGTTGAGTTCCCCGCCAGCGATGCGGACCGTCGTCGACGCCCGCAGCTCGGCGAGCCCGTCGTAGTCGTACGCCCACAGCGGCTCCTCGAGGCAGAAGACGTCGAACTCCTCCATGACCTGCGCCATCTCGATGGCGGTCTTGCGGTCCCAGCGCGGTGTTGCGTCTCCGGGGAGGCGCCAGCCGTGGTTCGCGTCCACCATGATGGTCATCGAATCGCCCACCGCCTGGCGAACCGCTTCGAGCGTCGGGACGTCGTCCATGGGGTTGGGCGCGTGGAAGCGCAGCTTCACCGCCTTGAACCCCATTTCGCGCATGCGGAGCACCTCTTCGACGCGCCGCTCCTTCTCGTGGATCTCGCCGGTGCTGGCGTACGCGAGGATGCGGTCCCGCGCGCCGCCCAACAGCTTCCACAGCGGCAGGCCCGCGGCCTTTCCGGCGATGTCCCAGAGGGCGATCTCGAGGGGCCACGGGCGTCCCATGAAGTAGGCGATCTGCGCGATGGTGCGCGCGTGCGCCTCGATGGCCAGGGGGTCGCGCCCGACGAACAGCGGCCCCGCCGTGTTCATCCGCGTTAGCACGCCGCCCCCGCCGACGCCGACGATCCCCTCGTCGGTGTGGACTTCGACGATGGTGACGTCCTGCTCCCGCTCGGGCCACGGGCGCCACGTGGGATGAAACGGGTGGTCCTCGTGAGGGAAGCGGAAGCGTCGGGTTCGGATCTCGGTGATCTTCATGGCAGGATCCTTTCGCGCTCGACAGGGCAGAGCGTACGGCAACGCGGCGCGGTGCGCGCACGGCGTCCTCAGCCCGGCGGGTGTTCGCTCATGAGCGACCAGCGCACGATAGACGGCAGGTGGCGGCCGTCTTTGAGGAGCATCAACAGCGCCAGCGCGAGGTAGGCGAACGCGAAGCCGTACCGCACCTCGCTTTCTGGCAGCACGAGCTGCCCCAGGAAGAGGCCCGCCAGCGGGATGGCGCGAAGCGGGCTCAGCCGGAGTTGCAAGAGCAGCGTCAGAGCGAAGGCCGACTGCGCCGCCGTAAGAAAGACTTCCTCCGTCTGCCGCGCGTCCATGGGTAGGGCCCCCAGAGAGCGGCTCGACACGGCGAAGGCCACGGGCAGGCTGGCGATGAGCAGCGTCCACTGGTTCACCTTCGAGGAGATGAGCGCGGTCATCCCGGCGTCGGCGGCGCCGCGGTACACGAGGTAGCCGGCCGCCAGGAACTCGGGCGACTCCGACGCAAGGGGCGCCAGCCACTGGACCAGCAGGAACTCGTCGATGCCGAACTCCTCGCCGGTGCGCACCAGCGCCTCGGCGAACGGTTCGGAGGACGCGAGGATGACCCCGCCCGCCCAGAGGAAGAGGACCGCGACGGCCAGCCGCCGCCAGCGGGTGGGCAGGCCGGCCAGCACCTCGGCGGGCCCTTCGAGCTCGGGCTCCTCCACCGGATGCCGCCCAGCGAGCCAGAGGTACAGGACGAAGAGCGCGCCCAGCGCGGCCGTGTCGGCCAGCGAGATGTCGCCCTTGAGGGGCAGCACGAAGGAGTACACGGTCGCCGCGGCGAGGACGGTGACCTCGAGGCTCACCCGCCGGGGCAGGTAAAGGGTCATCGACGCCCGGCGTCCGCGCCAGTAGAAGATGGCCAGCACCATCGGCCATCCGAGGCCCACCAGGAGCCGGTTCCCGCCGGTCATGTTCGCCGCGGCGTAATGCGCGTACTGGATGTCCTCGCCCGCCCGCCAGGCGAAATACAGGTCGACGGCGTATTCGGGCAGGACGGCGATGAACGCGAGAAAGGCGAGGGCGAGCGCCCGCGAGATGTCCTTCTGGGCCGCCTCCGCCGCTGAGCCGAGGATGAAGGCCGCCGTCAGGATGCCCAGCCCGAAGATGCCGATCTCGGCGATGGTCCCGGGGTGGGCGCCCGACAGCCGCGTCACGATGGCGGGGACGCCGAGCAGCATGGTGCCGCCGAGCAGCGCGCCCGTGAGGACGCGCGCCCGCGCGCTCGTATGGGGGGCGGGGTCGACGGTGGACGCCGGCAGGTGGTTCGATGTCACTCGCTGCAGGAAGGGCACGGAGCGCCGCCACGGCGCCCGGCGAACGTCATCGCACAGTACGGAGCCCCGGTCTCGAAGTCAAGCGCGCGATCTGCCTCATTGAAAGGGTTACCGAACGGGGAGCGTTGCCTCAGAATC
>JBBING010000132.1:0-3322 GCA_037444005.1 Chloroflexota bacterium | reverse complement strand
TGGGCGTCGGCGTCGGCGTCGGCATGTCCGTGGGAGCTGGCGCCGGCGTCTCGGTCGGCGTCGCGCTGCCGGTCTCCGGGTAGAGCGCCGACACGCCGTCGATATCGTCCTGGCTCAGCGCGCACCGCGCGCCGAGGTAGTACGCGTACATCACCGCCTGCGGGTCGCTCGAATGTCCGAGGCCGAGCGCGTGCCCGAGCTCGTGCAGGTAGACCGTCTGTAGGTCGAACTGCCCGGACACGTCCGTGCACGTCACGCTCCACGTGAAGTTCCGGTTGTCGATGGCCATGTCGAACTCATCGACGCTCGTCGAGTACCACGTGACGCCCAGCACGCTCGGATCCTTGATGTCGATCCAGCCCACGTCGTTGTGGCCATCGAAGAACTGCGGCCCCGGGCACTCTTTCACCAGCGACGGGCACCGCGTGGTGTCGCCACCGTCGGCGAAGGCGAACGACGACGTCGGCACGTTCGTCCAGGTCTGCATCGCCGTCGTGAGTTGCGTCCGCGCCGTCGCCGCATCCAGATACGACGGCGTACCCGCCCCGTTGTAGGTCACCACCACGGGCAACGTATCCCACACGAGCCCCGTCGTCGTGTACCCGGACGACTGGGCATCCGTGAGCGGCGCCGCCTCCGGATACGCCCGGCGAAGCGCCGCGCGGGCGGTGGCGGCCGGGTCCGCGCCCCGGGGCACGGCGACCCACACCTCGACGACGACGCGCTCTCCTCCGATGGTCACGACGCCCTGCGCCGAAGCGGCGAGCACGGGCGGCTGCCTTCCTTCTGCGCCGCTACCCAGCGCCACCCACAGCGCGAGCGCGACCGCCGGCGCCAGCGCGCCGATCCACCAGGTCTTTCTCATCACACACCCCCCAAACGCGAGACAGTACGCCGCGGCCTGCCGCGGCGCGCTCAGCCTGTATCGTACAACGCGGACGCAAGGGCGTGCCTATCGACGTGAGACGCGAAGGGGGCGGGAGGGGGCGAAGTCAGGCGATCTCGAGCATGCGCTGGAGCGCGATGCGCGCCCAGTGCGCGGTGTCTTCGGGCACCTTCACCTGATTGACGATGCGCCCCTCGACCAGGCTCTCCATCGCCCACGCGAGATAGGCCGGGTGGACCCGGTACATCGTCGAGCAGGGGCACACGACGGGGTCGAGACAGAAGATGGTCTTGTCCGGGTTCTCCTTCGCGAGGCGGCTCACCAGGTTGATCTCCGTTCCGATGGCCCAGATAGAGCCGGGTTCGGCCGCCGCCACCGTCTTCGCGATGAACTCCGTGGAGCCGTTGTAGTCGGCGGCCTGGACGACGTCGTACCGGCACTCGGGGTGCACGATGACCTTCACGGCGGGGAAGCGCTCGCGCGCCGCCTGGATCTGGCTCACGGTGAACCGCTGGTGCACCGAGCAGTGGCCCTGCCAGAGGATGGCCCGGCTGCGCTGGAGCTGCTCGAGCGTCGCGCCGCCCAGGCTCCCGTAGGGACGCCGGTAGTCCCACAGCACCATTTCGTCCAGAGGGATGCCGAGCTTCACGCCCGTGTTCCGCCCGAGATGCTGGTCGGGGAAGAAGAACACACGGCGCTTCTGCGCGTAGGCCCACTCGAGTACCTTCGGGGCGTTGGTCGAGGTGCACACGGCGCCGCCCAAGCGGCCCACGAACGCCTTCAGCGCGGCGGCCGAGTTGATGTACGTGATGGGCAGCGTGTCCTGCGCGATGCCGGCTTCGGTCAGCTCCTCCCACGCCGCCGTCACGTCTTCCTCGTCCGCCATGTCCGCCATGGAGCAGCCCGCTGCCATGTTGGGGAGGATGACCTTCTGATGCGGCGCGCTAAGAATGTCGGCGCTTTCGGCCATGAAGTGCACGCCGCAAAAGACGATGAACTCCGATTCGGGATGCTGAGCCGCGTACTGCGCCAGCTTGAACGAGTCGCCCTTGATGTCGGCGAACTGGATGATGTCCTCGCGCTGGTAGTGATGCCCGAGGACGATGGCTCGCGTCCCCAGCTTCGCCCGCGCGGCGCGGATGCGGGCGACGAGCTCGGGCCCCTCGAGATCCCAGTACTCCCGGGGAATGTCCTGCTGCCAGTAGGCGAACGAGGGCTCCTTCGACAGGGGAACCGTGGCGATGGAGTCGCCCTCGCACGCGATGCCGGGTAACCGGCCGTCGGACGGCCTGACGAGTTCGACGGAGAGGGTGGTCACAGCGGGCAGCCTTCCCGGGCCGGCGCGTCCAGCCGGCTACTTAGTGTGACGTTGACACTAACTTAGCACAGCGGGCCCACTCTGTCAACGGCTCACAGGATGATCGGCTCGCGCGCCGTAAACGCGTACAGCATCGCCGGCCGGTGGGCGCCTTCGCGCCGCGTTCGTCCCGTCGCGCGCACGATGCCCGTCGAGAGGATGCGCTTTCGGAAGTTCCGTTTGTCCAGCCGCCGGCCCAGGATCGACTCGTACGTCCGCTGCAGCTCCGTCAGGGTGAACTCCTCCGGCAAGAGGCTGTACGCGACGTTCGTGTACTGCAGCTTCGCCCGCAGCCGCTCGACCGCGTAGCGGATGACCCGCGCGTTGTCGAACGCCAGCTCCGGAAGATCGCGGACGGCGAACCACGCGGGCTGCCAGTCGCCTCCCTGGCGTAGCCGCGCCCGCTCGTGATCCACAAGGGCGAAGTACGTGACCGCGATGGCCCGCCGAGGCGAGGCGCCGTCCAGGTCGCCGAAGGTGTAGAGCTGCTCCAGGTAGACGTCGCGGACCCCTGTCTCCTCGACCAGCTTGCGGCTGGCGGCCTCGTCGAGCGACTCTCCGGGCTGTAGCACCCCGCCCGGCAGCGCCCAGCGGTCGCGATACGGCTCCGCCGCGCGCCGGATGAGCAGCACTTTGAGCTCGCTGGCCTCGACCGTGAAGATGACGACGAGGACCGCTACGAGCGGCGGACCCGGCTGGTCGTTCACCCGCGCATCCCTCCGGGGTGACGTCGCCGCGCCGCTACCGCCGCCGGCGCCGAGCCCGCCATTCGCGGACGCCGATCGAGAGGTTCCACGCGAGCCCCACCAGGGCGACAGCGCCGACCGCGCCCGCGACCGAGATCACCAGCAGGGAAACGAGCGCCATCGTCCGCTCTATGCCCCCACCGGGACGGCGGCCGCCCCGCGAAGCGACCACGCCGTCGCCGCCTCGATGCGCACCGGGACCACGTCGCCCGGGGCCAGCCCCTCCCCCGTGAAATGCACGAGTTTGTTCGAGCGCGTCCGCCCCGTCCACCGGCCGTCTTTGAACGTCTCGACCAACACCTCCTGCGTCGTTCCGATGAGCCCGGTGTTGAT
>JBBING010000131.1:0-3324 GCA_037444005.1 Chloroflexota bacterium | reverse complement strand
CCTTACTGTTTAGAGGCCTACTCCCCTCTACCATGAAAAAACGGAACGCTACTCAATGGCGCGCTCAATCGTGGATCTCAACGCGCATGCCGGGCTCACCGAAGAGCCAGAACCACTGGGCGTCGTGCAGCAAGAGGCCGATGCAGCCGTGGCTCGTCGGCGTCGTCCCGAACACGGACTCGGGCCGCCAGTAGTTCAGGTGCAGCGCATTGCCGTTCCGGTCGAAGTACTGCGTGAACAGCACCCGCTCGACGTCGTACCGCGCCTGCTCGGGCGAGTACCCCGCCTGCGACGCCGTCATGCGTTCGAGCGCGATGCGCCCGTCGGGTTCGATGGCGTGCGTGCCCCGGGGCGACTCGAAGGGCGGCGCTCCGCTTGTGATGCGCGCTTCGTAGACCGGCGTCTCCCCAACCATCGCCCGCGCTCGCTGCTCCGAGAGATCGACATCGATCCACCGCTCCGCGCCGCCCGCGTCGACGAACGGGGACGTCTCGCCCGGACCGAGCGTGAACAGGAATGCGACGTAGACGTACCCGCCGCCCTCCAGCGCGGCCCACTCCCGCGCCCACGACGGCTGCGCTGAGGGCCACGTCTGCGAGCCGATGATCCAGTTCTCGCCCTGCACGACGCCCGTGACCCTCACCGGTGTGAGATCGGCCAGGGTGCCGACGATGGGGCTGGCCGTCGTCGGCTCCGCGCGCACGTTGACCGGACCGCCGACCACGATGGTGACGCCGGGCGCGAGGTCCGGCCGGGCGGCGCCGGGCGTGGGCGAGGGCGGCGGCGCGGTCGGCAGCTCCACGGTGGGCAGGGGCGTCGGGGCCTCCGAGGGCGTCGGGGTGGGCGCGCCCGTGTCGAAGACGGTGGCGCAGGCGCACGCCGCTGACGCCAGGAGCGGGCCCAGCGCGAGGCGGACGGCGCTGACGAGTCGCCTCATGGCGTCATCGTGGTGCGGCGCCGGGAGCGCCGCAACGCCGCCCGCGGGTCACACCTCGGGCTGCCCGTAGCGTTGCAGGATGCCGTGGACCCGCTCGATGAGGTCGAGGGCCTGGGCGTGTGGCCGCTGCCACATGTTGCGTCCGGCGATGAGGCCGGCGGCGCCGGCGCGCATGCCCATGTCCACATCCTCCAGGAAGCGGTCGTCTTCCTTGTAGCTGCCGCCGGAGAAGAGCACCAGGCATCGCTGGGCGGACGCGACGACGCGCCGGGTCATCTCGAAGCGGTCTCCCTCGAGGGCTTCGTACTCTTTCGGGTACGCTGTGCCCTCCTTGTGTGGCTTCGGGAGGTTGATCTTGACCACATCGGCGCCGAGCTCCACGGCGAGCCGTGCGGCGTAGTCGACGGCGTACAGCGAATCCCGTCCGCCTTTGGCTTCGACGGCGCTGCCCCGCGGGTACGACCAGACGATGAGCGGCATGCCGAGCCGCTCGCATTCGCGCCGCACCTCGTTGAGCTGGCGGAAGTCGTCGGCCTGCGCGGGCGAACCGACGTACAGGGTGTAACCCACGGCGCTGGCGCCGAGGGCCACCGCCTCCTCCACCGTGCCGGTGAGGGGCGAGAAGGCGGCGTCGTCGGGCGGGATGTTGGTCTTGCCGTTGACCTTCACGACCAGCGGCACGCGGCCCGCGACCTCGGGGTAATACCTCCGGGCGAGCCCGATGTGGGTCACCACGCCCGAGAAGCGCCCTTCGACGCCGAGCCTGAAGATCGCGGCGGGATCGGCGCTTTCGGGATTCCCGAGGAAGTCCACCGGCCCGTGCTCGATGCCGTGGTCGTATGGAAGGAAGAGCAGGGTCCCGTTGGCGGGGCCGGAGCGATACAGAAGCTCGTACAGGCGGGTGCGCTTGCCGGCGCTGAGGTTCAGGTCTCGCAAGGTCGGACGGGCGATGGCAGCGGTGGTGGTCATGGCACGCCTCCTGCGTGAGTGTCGGCTGGGAGACGCTTCCAGTGTACTCCCCTGGGCGGGCGCCTGCGCTCAGTAGCGCACGCAAACGATCGAGCAGTCGGGACCGTGAATCCGCTCGGCCTCGGCGAGGGCGTCGTTGACCGTGGGGAACGGCGTGAAGCCGACGTGGCGGACCACCGAAGGGTCTTGCGCGCCGGCGACGAAGACGCGCCCGGCGTGCCGCAGGCGCTTCAGTGGGTGCGTCGCGAGGATGGCATGCACCGGGTGAAAGGCGACGCCGAACCGGTACTGCTCGATGTACCGGCGGTTGGTCGCGAACTCCTCCTGGAACCGGGCGCTGATTTCGTAGGGGTCGCGGCTCACCGGCAGGACGCGCTCCCACACCTCTTTGTATGCGGGGTGGTGCTCCACGTCCCACTGCTCCGGCGCGGGTGTCGCCAGGATGACGGTGCAGCCCGGCTTCCCCAGCGCCTCGATGTAGCCGCCCAGATATCCGAGCGCCGTCGAGATGAGGGTGAGGATGGGGTTCATGGTCGCGAACGTGGCGTACGGGCTCCAGTTGGGAACGCCGTACACGATGACGTCTGCGGGCTCCGCCTCGGCGCGCCGGGGCCTCGTCTGGCGCTCCATGACCTCGAGCGCGGCCGCCCGCGTGTCGCCGACTGTGCCGGCCCACACGTGCCGCGCCGTTCGCGGATTCGCGAGAATCGCCTCCACCTTGAAGATGCGCGGCGCGGGCCGTCCGTTTCCGCGTCGGGATAGCTCCGCTTCCAGGTGCGCGCCCATCTCGTTCAACACGCGATGCATCCGGTTGTCCCGGACCGA
Source organism: Chloroflexota bacterium (assembly GCA_037444005.1). Taxonomy (GTDB): domain Bacteria; phylum Chloroflexota; class Dehalococcoidia; order DSTF01; family JACRBR01; genus DATLZC01. The sequence goes on along the minus strand of JBBING010000131.1, from coordinate 593 downwards.
CATGGACATGCCGTCGGGCGTGTGCGTGTGCCGGATGCTGCGCCAGGTGGACAGGCCGACGCAGATCGACTTCCACCCGCCGCTGAACCCTAGATGCAGGCCGGCGTTGATGTAGACCGTGACGTCGCTCTCGGCGACGAGCCGATGCGTCTCGACGTCGTACCCGTGCTCGGTCGTGCCGAAGTACACCAGGTTGTCGGGGTCCTCGGCGTCGTGGCATTGCAGGCGGTCGCCGGCGCGCTCGACGAGGTCGGCCCCGACGATGGACGCGAGCTCCTGGCGGGTCCACTTGCGATGGAGCGCGTTGGCGCAGACGAGTGTCGCGTTCGCCTCCGGCGTGCCGGCGGCGCGCATCTCATCGAAGACGGCGTCGATGCATAGGCGACGCAAGGGGCCGTACGACGTGACCGTAGGGTCGTCGAAGGCGATGAGCACGCGCGAGTCGGGTCTCAGGAGCTCCCGCAGGCGAGGCATGCCGAGCGGACCCTCGAAGGCGCGCCGGACGAGTTCGCGTTCTTCCTCCGGCGTCGGAGGCGGCGCCGCGGGCTCGCCCGCGAGCGCGGCCGCGGCCGCACCGGCGAAGCGTGTGCGTT
>JBBING010000130.1:0-3404 GCA_037444005.1 Chloroflexota bacterium | reverse complement strand
TCGCCGCCCCGATTCTAGCCGATGCGGCCCGCTACGTCTGCGGGCTCTCGCGCGCAGCCGCGAGGTACACCGCCGTCCAGACGTCGGCGCCGGGCGTGCGCCCGACCAGGTCGAGCAACGCCTGGACCTCGGGGGCGGCCAGGGCCGCCTGCGCCGCGCCGGCGTCAACCCACCAGGAGGTCAGCAGAATGCTGCGGCGGGAGACCCAGCGGTGCACGCCCGCGCATCCGGGGAGACCGCGCAGGACGCGCTCGGCCCGGCGGGCCGCGAGGAAGCGCCTCGGCATGGCCGACATCGCCGGCAGATGCGCGGCCACCAGCAGGAGGGCCGGGGCCTCGGGCGGCGGCTTCACGTCGTCGCCTCCTCGGGCGCCCGGCTCGGCGCGGCGGCGGACGCCTCGCGCTCCTGCGTGCGGCCGAGGGCGAACAGATCGCGGGGACGGATGCGCATCGCCCACAGCGCCACGAGGCCCAGCGCCACCACCCACAGGTTCGTCAGAATGTGGGTCGCGGCCGCGTAGGCGAGGGCCTCTTCGCGCGGGATGTCCCACGCCGCCAGCAGCTCGGAGATGACGAACTCGTACGTGCCGATGTTCTGGAACGTCAGGGGCGCCGCCACCACCAGGTTGGCGGCGATCATGATGACCGTGTATTCGGCGAATCCGAGGTCGAGGCCGAAGGTGAGACCGAAGGCCCAGAACGTGAAGACGGCGGTGAGCCATCCCGCCAGGTTCAGGGCCAGGGCGCGCGAGCAGGGCTGGCTCCCGCATCGTCTGGAGCCCGTCGAGGAACCGTGGCCAGGTGTCCGCCAGCCAGCGGCGGGCGGGCTCAGCGAGCCAGTCGAACGGCCGCCATGGCGGGAGCTCGCGCGGGAGGAAGCGGCTGGCGAGGGTCGTCGCCACGAAGCCGCCGCCGGCCGTGACGGCGAGGCCCCACAGCAGGGCGGCCGGCACAAAGCCGATGTCGAGGAGCGCGAGGCCCGCGAGCAGGAGCAGCAGGAACGTCACGCCGTCGAGCACGCTCTCGACCATGAAGACGGCGGACACGAGGCCCGCGCGGGGCAGGCCGTAGCGGTTCGCCACGATCTGGACCTTCGCGAGGTCGCCCGCACGCATCGGGAGGATGTTGTTCCCGAAGTTACCGATGAGGAAGGCGCCGAAGAGGCCCGCCAGGGGCGGACGGCCGAGCTTCGAGAGGTAGACGCGCCAGCGGACGGTGTCGATGAACTTCTCGACGGCGGCGAACGCCAGCGCCAGCGCCGCCCAGGCGTACGCGGCGTCGCGCAGGGGAGCGACGGCTGCGCGGACATCGAAGCGCCATACGACCAGCGCGACGAACGCTGCCGTGGCCAGCGCCTGCAGCGTCCACGGGCTGCGCGCTGCCCGTCCGAACCGGGAGGCGGCGGCGAACGCCACGAGCGTGATCCTTCGGTCTGCTCGCTGGAAGACGAAACGGCGCTGTCCTCATTGTACGACGCGCGGGCCGGGCGAAGGGCGCCTGCGAGGCGTGCAATGTGGAGCAGCAGAGGGTTCTGGCCGCGACTTCGACAGTCGTTGCGAGTCGATTGAATACATTCTTGACGCAAGCAGCCATATATTGCGCTTTAAAAACCAAGATTGCAGTTTTGTAACTCTATCTACTTTCCATTACGCTCTGGGGCATGATATCCCGTCAGACCGGGCGTCTGCTCACGCTCGAGGAGGCCGCCGCCCACTTCCGCGTGTCGCCGTCGACGCTGTACCGCTGGTGCCGGGCGGGGCGTATCCCGGCGTTCAAGATCGGTCGCGGGTGGCTCATCCCGATGAGCGCGTTCGTGAGCGCCACCCCGCGGTCGCGGGACGCCCTGTGGGAGTTCTTGAGCCGGGCGTTCGGGCCGCGGGCCCGCTCGCGGGGGCAACACTGGGTCGCGTGCGCGGACCGCCGGAGCGACCACGAGGAGCTCGTCGCCGCGATCGAGGAGTTCGCCCTCACGCGACGGAAGAGCCGGCTGGGGCGCGTCTGGTGGGAGGAGGGGCCGGAGGTGGCGTCCGCCGTGGTCGACAAGCCCGGCGGCTTCGAGGTCCGCCTGCAGACACCGGCGGAAGCGGTCGCGGACCCGCGGACGCTGGGGGCACTGGAGGCGGCGCTGCGCAGCCAGGCCGGGCGTGCGCAGGCCACCTACGTCCTCGTGTCGGGCGACATCCCGCCGGCGGCGAACGCCGCGGCTGCGCTCGACGCCGTCGACGACACGCTCCAGCGGGTGGCGCGGGACGAGCGGATGGTGATCGTGTCGAGCCGTATCATGAGCGAAGACACGCCGTGGACCGCGCTGGTCGAGATGGCGGGACGCTATGATGGGGTTATCTGCTGCGCGCACGGCAATCTGTATACGGCGAGCGGCCGTATCATCGGTGTGCGGTAGGCCGGAGCGGGCACATCTGAGTTCCGCAAAACTGGTCACAAAGGCCGGTCTTCCCTCATTCGGGTAGCCACCTCCGCCCCTGCGTCAGGCTGCGGGGCGATCCAAACGCATCGCTTCAGACAATCGAGCAGCGGAATCGCACGTTTGAGCGGTTCCCCGGCGAGTGTTACCGTGCGGACGTCAAGGATGACATCTCTCGGCGACGCAGGACGGCTGCTTACCATCGAGGAAGCGGCGAAGCGATTCCGGGTTTCGGTGTCGACGATGTACCGTTGGTGCCGGACCGGACGCCTGCCCGCGTTCAAGATCGGCCGCGGGTGGCTCATCCCCCTCGGCTCCGTGCCCGACCGCCCCACCGAACGGTTCGCCCTGGTCCGAGACTACCTTCGGCGCACGGTACACGCAGGCGCCGCGCGGAGCGGCCAGCTCTGGCTGGTGCTTTCCCAGGCCGACCGCGACCATCAGCATCTCCGAGAGGCCGTCGAACGGTTCGTGCTGTCGAGACGTCGGACACGTCTCGGCCGGCTGTGGTGGACGGACGGGTCCGAGTTCTCCAGCACCGTCACCGATCACAGCGGCGGCTTCGAAGCGCGGCTGCTCCTGCCGGCGGACATCACCGCGGACGAGCTCCAGCGCCGGCTTCTCGAGGATCTTCGGCCGCAGGCGCATCGCGCCTCTTTCACGTATTTGCTTTCCGAATCGGAGCTCAGCGGCGGCCATGCCGACTGCGAGCGCGTGGCGATGGTCGACGGCGCGCTCGGCGCGGTCGCGCGCTCGCTGGGGATGACGGTGCTGGCGCATCGCTTGCTCGGAGAAGGTCATCCGGCGAGCGACGTCGTGCGCGCCGCTATCACGTACGACGGCATCATCGGCGCGTACAACGGCAAGCTGTTCGCCGTCCGCGGCCACGAGATTCTTCCCGGTTGACCCGCGGGCTCTACATCAATCGTGGTGGAAACAGTTCAGGATCCTGAGCGCAAAGGTCCTGTCGTTCCGGTAGCCGT
>JBBING010000129.1:0-3893 GCA_037444005.1 Chloroflexota bacterium | reverse complement strand
CGCTCGGCATCGACATCGACGGATACAACAACCCGAGCGGCGCCGTCGTCGCCTCGACCAGCGGGACGGTGATCTTCGCGGGTGGCAACCCCAACGTCTCCTACGGTCTGTACGTCATCGTTCGCAGCGCCGACGGCATCGAGACGCTCTACGCGCACCTGAGCCAGATCTACGTGGCCCAGGGCCAGACCGTGGCGCAGGGGGAGGCGCTGGGCGTCGTCGGATGCACGGGGTACTGCACCGGGACGCACCTGCACTTCGAGGTGCTCATCGGCGGCGTGCGCGTCAACCCCCTCGACTACCTGCCGTAGCGGCGCGTCGGCGAGGCCCTTCCCTGTCGATGGAAGGCCACGCTTCAGCGTGGCCGTTAAGCCGTGGGTTCACGCCGGGCAGGCTGAAGCCTGCCCTTCACCGGTGAGAATCGGCGGGGGCGGCGAGACCGAACCATGCGGCGCGGGCCTCCTCCTTTATCGATGAAGGCCACGCTTCAGCGTGGCCGGGGTCCCATGGGTCGGCGGCCTTCGAGTACGACGACGGCCACCCTTCAGGGTGGCCTTCGGGGGTGCGGGATACGGTCATGCTGAGGAGGCCGCAGGCCGACGAAGCATCTCCTCTCATCCGCCCGAACGTCTCCCATGACGGCTCGCGCCCTCCGTGCGCCCACGAAGGCCGCGCGGTCGCTGGGCGTCGTGGTACGCCGGGGGAAGAGATGCTTCGGCCTCGCTGCGCTCGTCCTCAGCATGACGAGGGTGCCCGCTGCGCTCTCCCTCAGGACGACAACGCCCCCCGACGATCGGCCTCGGCATGGCCCCGCACCGTCGGCCGGCCGGAGGCCTCACCTGCGGTAGTCCAGGTACACCACCTGCGTCTCCGAAGGCAGGCCCGCCCGCGTGATGGTGAGCCGCGGCGTGCGTTCCGCGTCCGACGCGCCCATCTCCTTCAGGAAGCGGTCCACGGGCGCGAGATCGGGGTCCGTCGAGACCTCGGTCCGGTAGTGCATGGGGATGACCAGCGCGGGCTCGAGCAGGTTCACCGTCTGCATCGCCACACCGGCATCGATGGTCGAGCCGCCCCCCACCGGAATCATGAGGATGTCGATGCCCGACAGCTCTTCGACCTGCTCCTCCGTGGGCAGGTGACCGAGGTCGCCCAGGTGGCATACCCGCAGGTCCTCCATCTCGAAAACGTAGGCGGTGTTCTTGCCGCGCTCGGCGCCCCGCTTCGCGTCGTGGAATGTCTGGATGCCGATGATGGAGACGCCGCTCACCTCGAATTCGCCCGGCCCCCGGATGATGCGCGGATGGTTGGCGACGGCGGCGACGTTGCTGTGTCCCGGGTGGTCGTGGCTCACGGTGACGATGTCGGCCGAGAGCTTGCCGATGGCGTACCCGGTCTTCTTGTCGCACGGGTCGGTGACGACCGTGGCCTCGCGCGAGCGGATGCGGAAGCAGGAGTGTCCGAGCCAGAGGATCTCCATCTCACGTCCTTCCTTCATCGTCCGGCGCCGCGAGGACCAGGCTCACGTGATGGCCGACGTCGAAGGCGTTGACGACGGCGCGCCGGACCTGCGCGTGGCGCCGTTCCCTCACCAGGTCGATGGCTTCCCGCGGCGCCGCGCCCGCGGCCGGCGGCAGGACGCCCTCTCCGAGGGCGAGGATGGCGGCGAGCATGGACGCCGGACCCGACGCCGCGAACACGTGCCCGCATGCGCCGGCGATGGCGGTGACGGGCAGGGCGGCGGCCGCGTGGCCCCAGACGGTGCGGATCGCCTCGAGTTCGACGGCGTCGAGCGTCGGGTCGCCGCAGGCTGAGGCGAACAGCGCGTCGACCTCGCGCTGGAGGGTGTGGCCTCGCATGAGCGCGGCCTGAAGAGCGCGCGCCGCGTCCACCCGGTTGGGGCGGGGGTGCGTGATCGGCGAGCGGCTCGAGGTCTCACCCCAGCCGAGCGCCTCCGCGTACACGCGGGCGCCCCGCTGCCGCGCGATCTCGAGATCTTCGAGCACGAAGACGACGGCGCCTTCTCCGGGCACGACGCCGTCGGCGTCCGACGCGAGCGGCCGCGCTGCGCCCGCGCGAGAGACGCCCGCGCGCTCGGCCTCGCCCGGCTCGGCGTCGAGCCATGCGAGAGGCGCGTCGGCGCCGCCGCAGACGACGAACGTGGCGTCGCCCCGCCGGATCAGCTCCGCCGCCTCGACCACGGCCGCGAGGCCCGCGGCGCTTCCCCCGGCGAGCGAGCGGCACGGACCCGCAGCGCCGATGACGCGCGCCACCGCCGTCGCTGGCGGAAGCGACGCGCGCCGCGCCCAGAGGTCGCGTTCTTCGGGGTCGGCGGCGTGTCGCCAGCGCGGGAGGCTCTCGGGCTCGCCGAAGGCCGATCCCATCGCGACGCCGATGAGCGGCAGCGTCTCGGGCCGGATCGCGAGGCGGGCGTCGAGCACGGCCTGGATGGCGGCGTCGGCCGCGAAGCGCGCGCAGCGGCCCAGAAGCCGGACGGCGCCGGGGTCCATGTCCTCCCGCGGCGAGTCGTCGGGCACGGAGGCCGCAGCGAAGGAGAAGGCGGCCCGCCGGTAGAGCGGCTCGCCCGCGAGGATGGCGTGGCGAAAGGAGGCCACGTCGCGGCCTGCCGGCGTGACGGCGCCCAGTCCGGTGACGGCGACGCGGCGTGGCGCGTCAGCCGGCGGGCGGGGAGCGGTCGTCATGGCTCAGCGGAGGTGGCTGGCCCGGGCGGACAGCTCCGACGCGGCCGGCGCTTCGGCCGGTCCGCTCGCGGAGACGCCGGACCACTCGAAGGCCACAGCGCCCCAGACGAGGCCACCGCCGAACGCGGTCATGAGCACGCGGTCTCCTTCGCGGAGGCGGCCCTCCTCGAGCGCTTCGCACAACGCCATCGGGATGGAAGCGGTCGACGTGTTCCCGTAGCGGTCGATGTTGACGATGGCGCGCTCCATGGGAAGCCCGAGGGCCTTGGCGGTGGCCTTGATGATGCGGTAGTTGGCCTGATGCGCCACGAGCAGATCGATGTTCTCCGGCGACCACCCGGCGCGCTCCATGACTTCGCGGGAGACCTGTTCCATCGCGTGGACGGCGAACTTGAAGACGGTGGGGCCATCCATGTGGACGAAGTACTTGTCCTCGAGCTGGGGACGCGGCCCGCAAGGCCCGGGCGCCCACAGCGCCTCAGCGCCCCCACCGTCGCTGTGCAGCACGAACGCGGGCGGACGGGCGCCCGGCGCCGCCTCGAGCACCGCCGCGCCCGCGCCGTCGCCGAACAGCACGCACGTCGACCGGTCGGTCCAGTCGACGATGCGCGACAGGACCTCGCTCCCGACGATCAGGATGCGGCTGCACGCGCCGGTCGCGAGGAACTGGGCCGCCGTCGAAAAGGCCGAGAGGAAGGCGACGCACGCGGCGTTGATGTCGAAGGCGCCCGCACGCCGCGCCCCCAGGCGATGCTGCACGAGCGACGACACCGCCGGGAAGAGCCCGTCGGGCGTGGTGGTGGCCACGATGATGAGGTCGAGGTCGAGGGGGTCGCATCCGGCCATCGCGAGCGCCCTGCGCGCCGCCTCGACGGCCATGGTGCTCGACGTCTCGTGATCGGCGGCGATGTGCCGCTCACGGATGCCCGTCCGCTCGCGGATCCAGGCGTCGGACGTCTCCACCATGCGTTCGAGGTCGAAGTTCGTGAGGACGCGTTCGGGGACGTAGCGGCCGAGGCCGATGACGCGTGTTCCCAACAGGCCGGCGTTGGACATCAGCAACCCCTGTTCGTGAGGCGAGTATAGCACGCGGGAAGCTTCGGGGAAGCTCAGTGTGCGCGGGCCGGCCCGAAGCTTCTGACTAGCGTTCCGTTTTTTCATGGTAGAGGGGAGTAGGCCTCTAAACAGTAAGGG
>JBBING010000128.1:0-4349 GCA_037444005.1 Chloroflexota bacterium | reverse complement strand
AGGTGCTTTCGCTAACTTCACCTCACCGTTTCCACCGCGAAGAGCGTAGAGCCGTGACGGACCGCTTGCCTCGGCCCGCCCGCAGCCCTACACTGCGGCGAGAGGTCCCCGGAACGGGGAGATCGTCGACAACGCCATATCCGCCGCGCCCGGCAGCGAAGTCCGGTACGAAACCGGCGCTGTCCCGCAACTGTGATCCGCGTGTCGCGGAGAGCCAGGCCGCCTGTCGGGCGCGGATGTCACTGGCCTTCGAGGAAAGGTACGGACATGCGCGGCGCGCGTTTCCACCCCTGTCCTCCCGGCAGGGGTGATTTCGTATCACCGGACGGACACCCCGCCGCTGCCCCTCGCTCGCTTCACGGGAGGCGCTCCCGTGGCTGACGTCGTTAGCGTGCGGCCCGCCGCCACCGCCGCGCTCGGCCTGCGGGGCGTCCTGCCTGCGTTCGCGCTCTCGGTGGCGGCGCTGACGCTGGTGGCCCTCCTGGCCGTCAGCCTCGGCCCCGTCGACATCCCGCCCGCGACCGTGGTCCGCATCATCGCCGGGCATCTTCCCGGCGTCTCGGCCGCCGCCGACGCACCCGCGCGGTGGGACGCCATCGTGTGGGACTTGCGGCTGCCCCGCGTGGCGCTGGCGGGCCTCGTGGGCGCGTCGCTGGCCTACGCCGGCGCCACCTATCAGGGCGTGTTCCGCAACCCGCTGGCCGACCCGTATCTCATCGGCGTCGCGGCGGGCGCCGGCCTGGGCGCCACCGCCGTCATCGTCTCGCCCGTCACGCACACCTACGGCGCGCTCAGCCCCATCACCTTCGCCGCCTTCGCGGGCGCCCTCGCCGCGGTCGCGCTCTCGTACGCCCTGTCCCGTCTTTCGGGCGTGAACCGCACGACGGCGCTGATTCTCGCCGGCGTGGCCGTGTCCTCCATCGCGACCTCCGTCACGACCTTCCTGATGATGACCTTTCCGGACGAATCCGTCCTCCCCGTGCTGTCGTGGCTGCTGGGCGGGTTCAACGTCGCCGGCTGGGACCGGGTGAGCGTCGTCGCCCCCTACGCCGTCGGGTGCTGGCTGCTCATCTTGCCGTTCGGCCGGCTCATCAACGTGCTCCAGACCGACGAAGAGCAGGCCGCCCAGCTCGGCGTGCCCGTCGAGCGGGTGAAGCTCGCGCTGCTCGCGCTGGCGTCGCTCGCCGCCGCGGCCGCCGTCTCCGTCTCCGGGCTCATCGGCTTCGTCGGGCTCATCGTGCCCCACGCCGTCCGCCTGGTGTGGGGACCCGACTACCGGCGTCTGCTTCCCATGTCGGCCGTGCTCGGCGCGGCGTTCCTCATCCTCGCGGACCTCCTAGCCCGGACCGCGCTCGACCCGCGCGAAATCCCCGTGGGCGTCATCACCTCCCTGGTCGGCGCGCCGTTCTTCCTGGCGCTCCTCAGGCTGCAGCGAGGGCAGACCAGTGCTTAGCGTCCGCCACGTCCACGCGGGGTACCCGGGCCGACCCGTCCTCCGTGGCGTCTCCCTCGAGGTCCGGCCCGGCGAGCTCGTGGCGCTGGTCGGACCCAACGGGTCCGGCAAGACGACGCTGTTGCGCGCCATCACCCGCGTCACTCCCCTGACCGCAGGCCGCATCTTCCTCGGGGAGGCCGACGTCGCGCGGATGTCCCGGCGCCAGATCGCGCGCGTCGTCGCGGTCGTGCCGCAGGGCCACCAGCTCCCCGATGGGTTCACGGCCTTCCAGGTAGCGCTCATGGGGCGCACGCCGCTCCTGGGCTTTCTGGAGGACGAGGGCCCCGCGCACCTCGACGCCACTCGCCGCGCCATGGAGGCCGCCGGCTGCACGGACCTCGCCGACCGCCCCGTGGAGACGCTTTCCGGCGGCGAGCGCCAGCGCGTCCTCCTGGCCCGCGCGCTGGCTCAGGAGCCTCGCCTGCTCCTCCTCGACGAATCGACCGCGCACCTCGACCTCGCGCACGTCATCGCGTCGTTCGACCTCGTGCGACGGCTGTGCGCCGAGGAAGGGCTGGCCGCGCTCGCCGTGGTCCACGACCTCACGCTGGCCGCAGCCTACGCCGACCGTATCGCCGTGCTGCGCGACGGCCGCATCGTCGCAGAAGGGGACCCCGCGTCGGTCGTCACGGAAGCGCTGGTCGCCGACGTCTTCGGCGCCCGGTCGGCGGTGCTGCGTCATCCGGCGACGGGACGCCCTGCGGTCGTGCCGACGCCGAGCTACAGAAAGGAACCGCCGTGAGCGAAACGAAGCCGAAGAAACCGAAGTCACTGGTGCTGGTGAACACGGGGGACGGAAAGGGCAAGACCACCGCCGCGCTCGGCGTGATGTTCCGCGCCTGGGGGCGGGGCCTGCGCGTCTGCATGCTCCAGTTCATCAAGACCGCGACCAGCAACTACGGCGAGCACCGAGCCGCCAAGAAGCTCGGCATCGAGATCATGCCCCTCGGCGGCGGGTTCACCTGGCTCTCGAAGGACATCGAGCGCGACAAGGCTCTCGCCCGCGAACTCTGGGAGCGGGCGAGGGAGCGCATCGCTTCCGGCGACTACGACCTCGTGGTGCTCGACGAGTTCACGTATCCGCTCATCTACGGCTGGCTGCCGCTCGACGACGTCATCAACGCGCTGCGGCGCCGCCCCGAGCACGTGAGCGTCATCATCACAGGGCGGGACGCGCCCGCCGCCCTCATCGATTTCGCCGACACCGTGACGGAGATGCGCGAGGTCAAGCATCCGTACCAGAAAGGCATCACCGCCCTCGCCGGGATCGACTACTGATGTTCGCGCCGCCGCCCATTCCCCCGCTCGACGACGCCGCGGCCGCCGCCGCCCTCGCCCGGCAGGCGTCGCTCACCAAGCCGCCGGGAAGCCTCGGCCGGCTCGAGGAGCTGGCGGTGCGACTAGCGGCGATGCGCGGACAGCCGATTCCCCGGCTCGAGCGCAAGGTCGCCGTAGTGGCCGCGGCGGACCACGGCGTCGCGGAGCAGGGGGTGAGCGCGTATCCGCGGGACGTGACGGCGCAGATGGTCGCCAACTTCGTCGCGGGTGGCGCCGCGGTCAATCAGCTCGCGGTCCGCGCCGGCGCCCGCGTGGTCGTCGTCGACGCAGGGGTACGCACGCCTGCGGCCGCGCCGGGCGTCCTCGACCGGCGCGCGGGCCCGGGCACGGCCGATTTCACTCGCGGTCCCGCGATGCCGCGCGCGACCGCCGAGGCGCTGCTCCATCAGGGCGCCGAACTCGCCCGCGAACTCGCCGCCGACGCCGTCGTGCTGGGCGACATGGGCATCGGCAACACCACCGCTGCGGCTGCGCTCACGGCGGCGCTGCTGGGGCTCCCGGCTGCGTCGGTCACCGGACGCGGCACCGGCGTCGACGACGCCGGCTACGCTTGCAAGGTGTCGGCAGTGGCGCGCGCCCTCGAGGTCAACCGGCCGCACCCCGCCGACCCCGTGGGTGTGCTGGCCGCGGTCGGCGGCTTCGAGCTCGCCTTCCTCGCCGGCGTCGCCATCGGCGCCGCGTCGGCGCGCGCCTGCGTCGTGCTCGATGGCTTCCCAACGAGCGCGGCCGCGCTCGCCGCGGTGCGTATCGCCCCCGACGTCCGCGGCTACGTGCTCGCCTCCCATCGTTCGGTCGAGCCGGGCCATGCGGCGATTCTGGAGGCGCTCGGGCTGGAGCCGCTGCTCGATCTACGGCTGCGCCTCGGTGAAGGGACGGGCGGGCTTCTCGCGCTGCTCCTGCTCGACGCCGCGGTCGCCGTGCATGTGGGGATGGCGACGTTCGAGGAGGCGGGCGTGAGCCGGGGCGCGCCCGCCGGCGAGGGCGCGGCGTGAATCCTCTGCCCGCCGTGACGTTCCTGACCATCGTCCCCGTACCCGGACGGCGTAGCGGCCTGACGGAGACCGCCCGGGCGCTCTGGGCGTTTCCGCTGGTGGGCCTCGGCCTCGGAGCCGCGGCCGTCGGCGTACACGAGGCCGCGTCCCGCGCGCTGCCCCCGGCCGCAACGGCGACGCTCGTCATCGTCTCGCTGCTCCTCCTCACGGGAGGCATGCATCTCGAAGGGCTCGCCGACGCCTGCGACGGGCTCTTCGGCGGGCGCGCCCGCGAGGAGCGGCTGGCCATCATGCGCGACCCGCGCACCGGCGCCTACGGCGTCATAGGTATCGCCGCCGTTCTCGCGCTCAAGTGGGCCGGCGTCGGAGCGCTGCCCGGCTCGATCCGGTTCGAAGCCCTGCTGCTCGCCCCGTGCCTCGCGCGCGCAGGACTGGCCCTCTGCGTCGCGGCATTCCCCTACGCCCGCGACGAGGGCATGGGCGCGCCGTTCCGCGCGGCGGGCGCCCTCCGGGCCGCCGTCGCC
>JBBING010000127.1:0-4435 GCA_037444005.1 Chloroflexota bacterium | reverse complement strand
CGAAGCCTGAGGGCGGCCTGGACTCAGGCCGGCGCGAGCCGCCGGCCCACGCGCGCAGGCGGACGAAGGAGCGCGCCCGCCGTCGCGCGAATCGCCGCGACGCGAGGATGACCGCCGACGCGCCGTCGCTGGTCGGACAGCACTGGTACAGGGTCAGCGGGTCGCACACCATGCGGGAGTTCAGGACCTCCTCGAGGGTGAGCGCGACCCGGTACTGGGCGTACGGGTTGTGCAGGGCGTTGCGATGGGACTTGACGCTCACCTGCGCGAAGTGCTCGGGCTTGGTGCCGTGGAGGGCCATGTGGCGCTGCGCCATCATGGCGTAAGCGGCGGGCATCACGTTCAGCCCCATGAGGGAGGCGTAGGTCGTGGCGCCGGGCCCGCCGACGGCGAGCATGCCCCGCTGCATCTTCTCGACGCCGATGACCATCGCCGTCTCGACCACGCCCGCCCGGATCATGTCGGCCGCGTGCATGATGGCGCGGGACGAGCTGGCGCAGGCGAGCTCGACGTTCGTAATGGGAATGCCATGCTGGCCCAGCTCGCCGAACACGCGCATGCCCACGCCGACGGGCGGTCCCGTGCCGCCGACGCGTCCCAGAAAGCCCGCCTGGATGTCCTTGAACTCGATGCCGGCGTCGTCCAGGGCGGCGAGCGCGGCCTCCCGGCCCAGGTCCTCTACCGTCAGGTCCGGGTATCGCCCGAAGGGGTGGAGGCCGACGCCGAGCACGATGACGTCGTTCGCGCTCATGTGGCTTCCTCCCGCGGCCGGAAGGCGTAGGCCACCACGTCGTTGCCCTCGTCGTCCTGCCGCACGGTGATGAGCGTCATCTCTACCGGCATCCCCACAGCGACCGCTTCCGGCGCCACGTCCGTCAGGACGGTCTGCACTGTGGGGCCGTCGTCGAGGCGCACCTGCGCGATGGGGTACGGGGCCTCCATGACCGATCCCGGCGGCGTCTGCCGAACGATGGTGAAGGTCCACACGCGGCCAATTGGGCTGAGCAGGCATCGTTCGAGTCCCCGGTGGGCGCAGGCGAGGCAGATAGCGCGCGCGCCGGCGAACTTCGCGCCGCAGCGCGGGCACAGGCTGCCGTACAGCCGCGGCGGCTCGCCGGGGTCGTCGGGAATGGAAAAGAGCCCCTCGCGCAGAGGGACGCGCTTGCGCGAACCGGTGGCGGTCATGAGCTACTTCTTGCGGCGCTTCGGCGTCGCTGTCGTGGCCTTCTTTCGGGCCGCCGCCTTCTTGCGCTCCTTGGCCTCGGCCGCCTTCTTCGCCGCTTCCATGATCTCGGGCGGTAGCGCCATGGTCTCTGCGAACATCCCTACTCCTCCCGCTTCTTCTCGATCTTCTGGACGTCGACGCGAATAGCCCGGTCGACCGGTGTAGGCTGCCACTGGATGGGCCAGTAGCGAAGGTGGCCGTACCCGCCGGCCAGGTGGAGCCATTTCACCATGCCGGGTTCGAGGTCCATCGGCCCGCGCCAACCGTTGAACTGATACGGGTCCCAGCCGTTGTAGACGATGACCTGACCGGGCATGACGCTGGGCGACAGCTTGACGCGCACCTTGAACTCGCCCATGTCGTTGAAAACGCGCACCTCCTCGTCGTCCTCGATCCCCCGGCGGAACGCGTCGCCCGTATTCATGACCATGTGGGGCTGGCCGCGGTGCGTCTCCAGCATGAGCTTGTTCGTGATGTTGATGGAGTGGATCGACCACCGGTTGTGGCCCGAGGTGAGGAAGAACGGGTAGTCGCCGCCCATCTTGGGGTTGGGCTTGAAGGTCGGCCACTCCTCCCCGCCCTCCAGAAACCACGGGTGGTCGAGGTAGTACTGCGCCCTGCGGGTCAGGGTCGGATACGGCAACTTGCCCCGCGTGTGCCAGGTCAGCGTCGCGAAGGTCGAATCGGGCTCGATGTCGCCGGCCTGGTTCAGCGCGAGGACCGACATGCCCCAGTCCTGGAACCGGACGTAGCCCTTCTCCTTCAGGTCGGGTAGCGTGAGATCTTCGGGGAGCGCGCCTGTGAGGGTAGCGTCGCGGACCATCTCGTTGACCGCCTGGATGGGCTTGGCGATAGCGCCCCCCAGCGTCAGCCGCTCGTACAAGCCCTGAAGCGAACGGCGGTTCCCGCGGGCGTCTTCGTATTCCGTGAACTCGCGCTGGCGCGCGCGCTCCTCGAGCTTGCGAGCGATGAGCTGGGCGATTTCGTATTCAGTCTTCGCCTCGCCCACTGGCTTCGCCGCGGGCTCGCTGTAAATGAGCAGAAGCATGTGCGGCGTCGGCAGGTGGAACGCAGGGCGCTCGTACTGGTTGGTCACGGGCAGCACGATGTCGGACCACATGGCCGTCGTGCTGAGCCGGAAGTCGATGGTCACGATCTTCTTCAGCTTGGGCCAGAGGTGCCGCAGGAGCATGTTCTGGCCGCCGCGCACGCGCCGGAGCGTGTTGCCGCCCGACTGGAAGAGGACGCGCGGCTCGGTCTCGGGCCCCGGGCGGGCGACGCCCTCCCACCAGCCGTTGGCGAGCGCCTCCTGGAGGTATTCGTCGAACGGCCGGCGCATGGCCTGGTCATGCCATGACCGGTTGTTCCAGTTCTCGCGATAGCCGCAGTGGTAGTACCAGAAGAACGCGGGCGGGACCATCGACATCTGCCCGCTGCGGGCCGCCTGCACCGCCATCTCGATGCCCGCCATCTCGTCGGTGCGGGTCTCGTCCAGCATCTTGAGCGCCGAGATCATCTGCTCGTGCAGCGCGATGACCTTCCGGGCGGCGCGCCGTCCCGGCCGCTCCTTCGCGCCGACGATCGTGGGCCCGTCGAACAACCCGACGGACCAACAGCCGACGCCGGTCCCCTTCTTCCCGAAGTTGCCGGTGAGGCCGAGCAGCAGGTTCACCGAGCGCAGCGTCAAATCGCCGTGGTAGTACTTGAGCGATGTGCCGCCAGCGAAGGCGACCGTGCGCTTTCGCGCCACTTTCCGGGCGAGCTCGCGGATGTTGTCCGGATGGATGCCGCAGATGGCCGACGCCTGTTCCGGCGTGAAGTGCCGGTCGAGATGGCGCTTCAAGAGCGTGAACGCGGGCGCGACGACGACGTCGCTGCCGTCGGCCAGCGTCACGTGGAAGCGGCCTTCGAGCGCGGGGTCGACATCGCCCAGCTCCAGCGTCGTCTTCGGCGCCTCGGCGAGCCGCCCGGTCCGCTGGTCCCAGAAGTAGAACTGGTCCTCCTCGCCGTCCTCGCGCAGGTCCGACGCGCGCAGAAACCGCTCGGTGTCCAGCCGGACGAGCAGCGGCAGGTCGGTCTGTTCCTTGATGAACGGCGCGTTGTACAGCCCCTCGCTGATGATGACCTGGCACGCTCCCAGCGCCCATGCGGCGTCGGTGCCCGCGCGCACCGGGAGGTAATAGTCCGCATGCATGTGCGAGGGGCTCACGTCCGGCGCGAAGAGGTACACCTCCGAGCCCTTGTACCGGGCCTCAGCGATGTAGTGGTACGACGCCGTGATGGTGTAGACCGGGTTCGTCTGGAAGAGCAGGAAGAGTTCGGCGTGGAAGAGGTCGTCGAGGCTGCTGCACAGATTGAACTTCCCGAACGTGAGGTAAATCCCCGGCGAGAAATCGTTGATCTCGGCGTTCACGTCGGTGACCACACCGCCCAGCATGTGCATCAGGCGGTTGTGGCCGAATCCGGTCCATGTCCCGCCTTCGGCGCCCATCAGGGTGACGATGGACTCCGGGCCCTGTTCCTGGATGGCGTCGATGATGGCGTCGGCGATCTCCTCGGCCGCCTCGTCCCAGGTGATGCGCTCCCACTTGCCTTCGCCCCGTTCGCCTGCGCGGCGCAGCGGGTACAGAAGGCGCTCTTCGCCGTACAGCGTCCGGCTCCACGCGACACCCTTCTGGCACCCCATGGGGTTGAAGTCGGGCACGCCGGGCTCAATGACGTCGAAGGTGCCGGCCTGCTCCTCCCTGAAGACGCGCCCGTCGCGGACGTACACGCGCATGGGGCAGTTGCCGGGATAGCAGTCGACGCAGTGGGTGCCCCAGTGCACACGATCCCAGGCGATCTGCTTGCGGTACCGCTGTTCGGTCTTGGATGAGCGTCGCGTGGTCGCGGAGCGCGCCGTCGGGGCCTGAGCCATGTTGTCCCTCCTGGCGCCTCCCGAGGGGACTCGATGCGGCGAATATCGCGTCCGAGCGGAATCGTCACAAGAGACGAACGGCAGGGGGCCGGATGGTCCATTTGTCCCACACCCCGGCGGGCAACGCGGCCCTTTGCCGTCGATCGGGCCTGCCCTAGCGTTGCAACACCCGGAGGTGATGGCTGCGATGCCCGAACGTTCCCCTGCGGCGGCCGCGCGCCGTTCCTCGTCGCGCCGTCAGGTCGCCATGGTGTTCGACCTGAACAAATGCATCGGCTGCCAGACGTGCTCGG
>JBBING010000126.1:0-4467 GCA_037444005.1 Chloroflexota bacterium | reverse complement strand
TACCCCGCCTCATCTCTAGTGTGGTGTACGGGATCTATCTGGACCAGCTCAGCCCGCCGTCCGCGACTTGACGGCGCGGTCCGAATCGGAGACACTCCTTTGCGGTACAAGGAACGGCGACGCGATGGTGCTCTCGGCGTACCTCACCCAGCTCCTCAAGGGCAACACCGACGTCCTCATCCTCGCGCTCCTCGAACACGAGCCCATGTACGGCCACCAGATCATGAAGGAGATGGAGCGGGCGTCGCAGGGATTCCTCAAACTCAGCGAGGGCACCCTGTATCCCGCGCTCTACCGCCTGGCCCGCGAGGGACTGGTGCGCGCTCGCTGGGGAAAGCTTCCGACAGGCCAGGAGCGAAAGTTCTACTATCTGACCAAGAAGGGTGAACAGCGGCTCGCGGAGTGCCGCTCCACATGGAAGAGCTTCGCCGCCGCTATGAACCTCGTCACGTCGCCGTCATCGTGACCTCGACGGGAGGATAGGATGTCCTCCGAAGCCGCGCGGTACTTCGAGCAGCTCCGTTCGCACCTTCGTCTGGGGGAGCGCATCGAAGCTGACGTTCTTCGCGAGCTTCAGACGCACCTCGAGGACCGGGTCGACGACCTCGTGTGGCGAGGCGTCCCCGAGGCACGCGCCCTGGACATCGCGATTCGGGGCCTCGGCCGGCCCCGCACGCTCGCGCATCTCATGCGCCAGGCCCATCTCGTGACCCCGTGGAGCGAAGCGCTACTCGGCGCCGCGCCGCTCGCCCTGCTCGCGGCCGTCATCGGGCTCCAGCAATGGCGACACGGCGCGGTCATCGCCCCGGTCGCGGTCGTCGTCGTTGCGGTGACCCTGTACGGCCTGTGGCTCGGTCGCCCGACGTGGTTCTACCCCTGGGCGGGCGTGGCGCTCACCATTCCCTTGTACGCGGGATACCTAGCGTTTCTGCTCATGAGCCACGGCCTGCCGCGGCTCCTGCAGGGCGAGTACAGCCTGTGGACCTCCATGGGTGTGGCCGGTGCCGCCCTGTATTTCCCCATGGGCGCCATCGTGATGGCCGGGGCCGTCCTGGTCGCCGTGCGGCGAGACTGGCTGGACGCGTCGGTGCTGTTGTCGCCGCTCCCCGGCGCGCTCGCGTGGATCATCGCCGTCCACGGGGCGGGCGGCCTCGCATCCCTCGCAGCCCCGCCCACGTCGACGTCGCTCGCGTTAGGCAGCGTCTACCTGGCGATGGCGGTGGCCGCTGTTGTGTTCCTCAAGGCGCCAACGCGCGAGCTCAAGGTGACCGTCCTCGTTGGGAGCGCGCTGTTTCTGCTCCTCGCGTCGTCTCTCATCGCCGACGCGAACGTCAGCCTCGTGTCGCTCGGCGCGAGGTCCGTGCTGCTTCTGGCGTTCCTCCTGAGTCCCGCCCTCGTCGCCCGTCACGCCTGATCGCCCGGGACCAGGTCGGCGAAGACGAAGCCGTCTCGCTCGACGACTTCGCCCACCGCGACCGGCACGGGCGCGACGAACATTGGCCCGTCCCACACGAACGTGTGGAATTCCCCCCGCTCGCCGCACGGGTCGGCGGAGGCGGGCAACGACGCGAGTAACGTGGCGTCCCACGGGCGTCCCGCTAGCGACGCCGGCGCCTGCCGAGGATCGACACAGGTGACGATGGCGCGGAGGCCGGCGTCGAGCATCGCCCGCGCGAGGCGAGGCGTCGGCTCGCCCCAGAGCGGAAACAGCGGCTCGACACCCAGTGGGCGCAGCCGCTCCTCCCGATACCGCCTCACGTCTTCGAGAAACAGGTCCCCGAAGGCGATGGCCGTCACGCCTTCGCGCCGGGCTCTGGCCATCGCGTCGGCCATGCGCGCCTCATAGATTTCGTTCGGGCAAGGATACGGGATGGGCACTGCCCAGAGGGGAAGCTTCGCCGCGGCAGCCTGAGCCTCGAGCAGGTCGCGCCGCACCCCGTGCATCGCGACGCGGTCGAACGCTTCCGTGACCGTCGTCAGCAGGCCGACCACCTCGACGTCAGGATCCTGTTGCAGGACATGCAGCGTCCAGGCGCTGTCCTTACCGCTGCTCCACGAAAGCAGGACGCGACGTCGCGAACCCATGCGTCGAGTCTACGCCATGAGACAGAAGCGCGGTCAACAGGCGCGCTTCTTGAGACAACCGACGCATTCGGAGGCCGTTGGATGCGAAAAGCAACGCCCTTCCGGGTAGGCTCCCTTCCGGAAGGGCGGTGATTTCTGGTGGAGACGGGGGAGAATCGAACTCCCCGTCCAGAAGACCGCCGTCCTGAGTCTCCTACAGGCTTGTTCCGGGGTTTGCTCTCGTCCGCGGCGGCCGCCCCGGACGCGGCGCCGCGAACTCAGCCGCTGCGTCTTGGGCCAGCCCCAGCGGCATCAGGCCAGCCGCACCCCGACTGCGCGTCGCCGCTTCCCGGTCCGTCGGGGTGAGACGCGGGAGCGACGTCGCCGCCTACTTAGGCAGCGAGGGCGAGTTCACGTTCGCCAGTTATTGTTCGCCACCGGTTTTAGGAGGGCGATGGCCACCTCCGCCTGCAACTCAGACCCGACGATCCCTGTCGAACCCTTTCGTCCCCGTTGCACCCGTCATTGTACCAGAGGCCGGACGGCCCCTCACCTGCGGAGGGCCCGCGCGATCTGCCGCTCGGCCTCGCGCTTCTTGATCGCCTCGCGCTTGTCGTGCAGACGGCGCCCCCGGACGAGCCCGACCTCCACCTTCGCCTTACCGTCCTTCAGGTACAGGCTCAGCGGCACGAGGGTGAGCCCGCGCTCGGCGACCGCTCGCGTGAGCTCGCGGATCTCCCGCTTGTGCAGCAGCAGACGACGGGGCCGCGTGGGTTCGTGGCCGAAGCGGGCAGCGGGAGCGTATTCGGCGATGTGGGCCCCGACCAGCCACAACTCGCCGTTCTGAGGGCGCACGTACGCCTCGCGGATGTGCACCTTCCCGGCTCGGATCGACTTGATCTCGGAGCCGGTGAGCGCGATGCCGGCCTCGATCCGCCGCAGGACCTCGTAGTCGTGCAGCGCCTTCCGGTTCTGGACGACGGAGGTGATCGCCATGGCGGCCTCGAGCGGCCTACCGGGCGGGCGACGCGACGCCCGCGCGCACCATCCCTTCGAGCAGGTCGATGGCCCGAAGGAGCTGCGCGTCGCGCCGGAGGTCGATGTCCTCGTCCGACGGCGTCACCTGCACATCGGGCGTGATGCCGACGCCGTCGATCTGCACCCGCTTGGGCGTGAGCCATCGGGCGATGGTGACGAACAGGGCGCCGCCGTCGGACAGCTCCCGCGGGACGTTGACGGTGCCCTTGCCGAAGGACTTCTCGCCAACGATGGTCGCCCGGCCGTTGTCGCGAAGCGCCGCGGCCAGCACCTCGCTCCCGGAAGCGCTGAACTGATTGATGAGGATCACGACCGGGACGTCCGTCGCGGGGCCGCCTTCGCGCGCCTGGTAGACCTGCTCGGTCCCGTCCTTGTGCTCCTCGTACAGGATGGCGCCGCTGTCGAGGAACATGTCCGCGATGTTCACGGTGGTCTCCAGCAGGCCGCCGGGGTTGTTCCGTAGGTCGAGGATGATCCCTCGCGCGCCGGCGTCGCGGAGCTCCTGGATGGCGCGCTGCACCTCATCCTCGGTGGGACGGTTGAATTCGCGAATCTGAATGTACCCGATGTCGGTGACCGTCTGTCCGGCCGCGTTCTTGAGCTCGCCCCCCGGCGGGATCGTGCTGACCGACTGGACCTTGATTTCGGCTCGCTCGATGCTCACGACCTCTTCCGAGCCGTCGGGATGGCGAATCTTCAGGGTGACGACGGTTCCACGCTGTCCGCGGATGCGCAGCACGGCCTCTTCGACCGTCCAGCCCTTCGTCGACTCGCCGTCGACCTCGAGGATGACGTCGCCACGCTGCAGGCCCGCGCGCTCGGCGGGGGTGCCTTCGATGGGCGCGACGATGACGATCTCGCCGTTCTGCTCCGCGACGGTCGCGCCGATACCGTCGAACGTGCCCTCGGGCCCGACGGTGGTCCTGTAGGTCCGCGGGTCGACATAAAACGTGCCCGTGTCCTTCACCGACTCCAGCAGCCCGTTGATGGCGCCCTGGTACATGGTCTCGGGGTCGATGAGATCCGGATCGATGTAATCGCGGCGCAGGATGGCGAGAATCTCGTTGAGCGCGCGAAAATCGATCTCGCCATCCTCCGTCGCTGGCGAGGCGGGAGCGGAGGGCGACCCCTCGTCGCCGCCGCCCACGACGTAGCCCACGGTGAACGCCAGGGCCAGCAGGGCGGCCCCGAGCAACGAATAGACGGCCCAACGGGCGGCGTTCAACATCGTACGTGCAGGCTCCTCGGGGACGCGCAGCGCTCGAAGGCGCGTCCGGCCAAGTCTAACATCCGTTCGCGAAGGGGGGCCAGAACTGTACGGGTCCAGTACATGCCGTACACCTACCTCCTTTCTGGAGCATGGGT
>JBBING010000125.1:0-4617 GCA_037444005.1 Chloroflexota bacterium | reverse complement strand
GCAAGCGGTTGTCAGACCGCATCGGCGGCCCTATAGTGGCCCTCGACGGGCCCACATCCGTCCGGGGAGTCGCCATGCGGATTCGTCTGCAGTTCGCACTGTCGTTCGCGCTCTTATCCGCGCTGTTCGTCGCATGCGGCGGGGAGGAGAAGCCGCCTCCGCCCACGCTGACGGGAAAGGTGCACGTGCACCTGGACGAGTGGTCGGTCGAGCCGGAGCCGGCGTCCATCGACGGACCCGTAACCGTCATGTTCGAAGGCCACAATCACGGCGAGTTCCCGCATCAGGTGGTCGTTATCCGGACTGACGACGCCCCCGACGCGTTGCCGATGGAGCGAGGGAAGGTCGACGTTGATGACGCTGGCGAGGAGATGCTGTCGTTCGACGTGCCCGCCGCCGACCCCGACGCCGGGGTGGAAGGCAGGCAGGTCGGCACGATCGACCTCCGGCCAGGGCGGTATGTGATCATTTGCAATATCGCCGGTCACTATCAGCAGGGGATGCGCGCGGCGTTCGAGGTGAGGGAAGTCGGAGAATAGCGGGGCCTTCCGTGGGCCGGGCGCCGTCGCGGGCCCTTTGCTCCCTTTCGATTCTTTTCGGTCCCCCTGACCCCCTCTCGATGAAGCGATGAAGGCCACGCTTCAGCGTGGCCGGCAGTCCATGGGTGTACGCCGGGCAGGCTGAAGCCTGCCCTTCATCGGTGAGGGTCGCTGAGGGCGGCGGCGACGCGACCGGGCGCGCTCCCACGCGCGGTCGGCCCACCCCGAAGGGCGCCCCCTTTCCCCCTTTGATGAAGGCCACGCTTCAGCGTGGCCGGGGTCCCATGGGTGTACGCCGGGCAGGCTGAAGGCCGCCCCTTCATCGATACGGGTCGGTGGGGGCGCGGTGGCGCGACCGGACAATGGGGGCGGCGCGCTCTCTCCCCGATAAGCGACCTGGCCTCACGCGCGCTCTTCGTCGCGGCCGATAAGACAGAGCGAGGCGAGGCGCATCTCCAGCGCGAGACCCTCCGCGAGGGGTAGGCTGAGCCCCTCACGCACCGCCTCCTTGATGTAGCGGAGCGACCGCGCGGGCTTTGCGGACAACGCGCGCGCCCACGCGTCCGCCTCCTCGAACAGGCGCTCCTTCGGCACGACGCGGTTCACGAGCCCCAGCCGCAGCGCCTCCCGCGCGTCGATGGGGTCGCCCGAGAGGATCATGCCGAGGGCGACGCCGGGCGGGATCGTCCGGGGCAGCGTCTGCGTGCCCCCGGCCGAGGGGATATAGCCCAGCGACACCTCGGGCAGGCCGAAGCGCGCGTCTTCCGACGCGATGCGCAGGTCGCACAGGAGGCTCATCTCGCAGCCCGCGCCCAGTGCCCATCCGTGCACAGCGGCGATGAGGGGCTTGTCGATGGAGAGCAGGAAGCCCCAGAGATCGCGCTCGCGGCGGGCGCGGCGAGCTTCGATGTACGAGGGGGCGGTGCCGAACTCGCTGATGTCGGCGCCCGACGAGAAGGCGCGGTCGCCGGCCCCGCGGAAGACCGCGACGCGAACGTCGGGGTCGTCTCGAAGGGCGTGGAACACCTCCCACAGCTCGTCCCGCATCGCCATATTGACGGCGTTCAGCACTTCGGGCCGGTTGAGGGTTACCCACGCGACGCCGTCGTCTCGCTTCTCGTACAAGAGATGCCGGAAGCCGTCCATGGGGCCTCCCGCGGCGTCTCAGCGCCAGTCGGGGCGGCGGAGCTGCGAGCGCTGCTTCACTTGCGCCGCCTGATTCACGTCCCGGTTGATCTTCTCCGTCAGCGCGCGCATGGCTTCGTCGCCGGGGCGCATCTGCTCGCTGCGCCAGCGCCGGATGCGCGCGCGGTCCTCGTCCGGGAGCGGGGTCTCCTCCAACATGCGCGCGATGACGTACGACATCAGCGTCCAGGCTTCGTCCACGTCGAATTCGATCCGCATCCTCTCGTCTCCCGCGCTAGCGTCGATCCCGCGTCGAGACGTACCGCCCCTTGCGCCGGATGAGCCGCGTGGTGCGTTCGTCGATGAGGGTGCCGAGGGCCTCGTTCATCCCTTCCGCGAGCTCGTCCATGGCGGGGGTGCCCTCGGCGTGGTCGGTGCGCCACTTCTTGATGGCGGCGCGCGCCTCCGGCGAGAGGTCGACCCGGTCGAGCACCTGCGAGATCACCAGCGTCATGATGGACCACGCCTCGTCGGCCTGAAGGATGAGGTACATGCGTCGCTCCGTGCGGATTCGGGTGTGTGCGGCGTGATCCTACGGCATCCCGCCGCCGCGCGCATCATCGGAACCTGCTCTACAATTGCCCGTACATGACGCAGGCGCTCCGCACCCTCGTCTCGTTCCGGTCCGACCAGGCGCGGCTCGTGGCGTACGTCTCGGTGGCGCACGGCCTCGTGCACACCATCGAGCTCACGTACGCTGCGCTCTTGAGCCGGATCGAAGCCGAATTCGGCGGCGGATTTCTGGCGTTGGGCGCCGTCGCCAACGTCTTCGCCTTCACCTTCGGCGCCTCGGCGCTGCCGTCGGGCTTCCTGGTCGACCGCTTGGGCTCGCGCCGCGTGCTCGTGGGCGCGTTCCTCGCCGCCGCGGCGCTCTCCGCGCTCGTGGCGTTCTCGCCCAGCGTCTGGTGGCTCGCGGTCACCCTCGGTCTGCTGGGGCTGGCCATCGGGCTCTATCATCCGGCGGGCATCTCCCTCATCGCGCAGGGCGCGGAACAGCGCTCGCTCGCCTTCGGCTATCACGGCGTCTCTGGCAATCTGGGCATCGCCTTCGCGCCGGTCCTCGCCGTCGGACTCGCCGTGCTCTTCGACGACTGGCGGGCGGCGTACCTCGTGACGGCGCTGCTGGCGCTCGCCGTCGTCGGCACCCTGCGCTTCCTCGCGCTTCCCGAGGGCGCGGGCGAGGCGCCGTCCGAGGCGATGCGCGAGGTCCGAGGCGATCCCGCGCCGGCGCTCGCGCTCCTCGTCGTGTACGCGGCGTTCGTGCTCAACGGCTTCGTGTACCGGGGCAGCCTGACCTTCATCCCGACGCACCTGGAGGACCGGCTGGGCGCGGGCGACGCCTGGGTGGGCGCGCTCACGACGGCCGCGCTGCTCGCGGGCGCGCTCGGACAGCTCGCGGGCGGCGCGCTCGCGGAGCGGCATCGCCTCGAGCGGCTCGTCCCGCTCCAGGCGCTTGCGTTGGCGCCCGGGCTCTTGCTCATCGGCGCTCTCCGCGGGTATGCGCTCGTGCCCGTGGTGGGCGCGTTCGTGTTCGTCTACTTCGCGGGCCAGCCGATCTTCACGACGCTCATCGCCGAGTACTCGCCGCAGAACGCCCTCGGCCGGAGCTACGGGTTCACCTTCTTCGCAGCGTTCGGCCTGGGGTCCGGCGCGGCGACGTTCGCGGGCTTCTTCGCCGACCGCTGGGGCACTGGCGCAGTGTTCTTCGCGCTGGCGGCGGTAGCCGCGGCTACGCTGGCGCTGGCGGTCGTCATCTGGCGGTACGGGGAGCGGCAGCCGGCGTCGCTCGCCGCGGCGGGAGCGCTGGCGATGGAGTAGGGAGGGGGCGATGTACAGGGTCACGGTCGAGCGGAACCGCTTGCGGTTCGCGGCGGCCCACTTCGCGACCTTTGAGGGCGAATGCGAGCCACTGCACGGGCACAACTACGACGTGATGGTGGAGGTCGAAGGCGACCTCACGGACGACGCCTGGGTGATCGACTTCACGAAGCTGAAGGCGGAGACGAAGGCGCTCTGTGACGAGCTGGATCACAAGTTCCTCCTGCAGAGGGACTCGCGCGTCCTGGAGATCGACGAGGGGATGAGCAACTGGAAGGTGCGGTTCCGGGAGCGCGGGTGGGTGTTCCCGAAGTCGGACGTGGTGGCGCTGCCCATCGACAACTCGACCGCGGAGCGGCTTGCCGAATGGTTCGCGCGCCGGCTGGCGGAGCGGCTGCGGGTGCTGGGCGCGACGAACCTGTGCGCCATCACCGTCGGCGTGGAGGAAGCGCCGGGGCAGGCGGGATGGTTCCGCCTCCCGCTCGCCCCGTAACCGCGCCATGTCGCCCCGGCCACGCTGAAGCGTGGCCTTCATTGAGGGGGAGGGACGGCACGCGGTCACTGCGCCGGCGGAGGCGCCATCCCCCCAGCACTGAAGGCCACCCTTCAGGGTGGCCGTCGACCTATGGGAGGTGAGGCTTCCCGGCCATGGCCCGGAGGCCACGCTGAAGCGTGGCCTTCATCGATAAGGGAGGCGGCCCGCGCGTCATCGTTCGGTCGCGGTGCCGCCGTCCCCGCCCATGAAGGGCAGGCTTCGGCCTGCCCGGCGTCTCGTAGCCCGACATGTCCCTCGGGGGCAGCGATACTGGGGCCGAGCGGACCGAGGCGCGTTGTCATGCTGGGGTCTGCGCGCGAGCACCCTCGTCATGCTGAGGCCGAGCGAAGCGGGGCCGAAGCATCTCTTGTCCCGGCGTGTGGCGACGCCCATCGACCGCGTGGCCTTTGTGAGCGCACGGAAGGTGCTGGCTGTCATGGGAGACGTTCGGGTGGGGGAGCGGAGATGCTTCGTCGGCCTGCGGCCTCCTCAGCATGACGATTGGGGCTCGCCTCGGGCGGCCCGCCCCTGCCCGCCGGC
>JBBING010000124.1:2135-4693 GCA_037444005.1 Chloroflexota bacterium | reverse complement strand
TTGACCTCGAGCACGAACACCTCCGACCGGCCCGACGCGTCGGGGTAGATCACGTACTGGACGTTCATCAAGCCCCGCACGTTGAGGGCGAGACCGATGCGGGTGGTGTAGTCGACGATCGTGGCCTTCTCCTCGGGCGTGAGGTGCACCCCCGGATACACGGCCATCGAGTCTCCCGAGTGCACGCCCGCGCGCTCGATATGCTCCATGATGCCGGGAACGAGCACCGTCTCGCCGTCGCAGATGGCGTCGACCTCGACCTCCTTCCCCTCGAGGTACTTATCGATGAGGATGGGTTTCCCCCGGCCGACCTCCGCCGCCGCCGTGACGTAGCGGATGAGCTCGCCGGCGTTCTGCACGATCTCCATCGCCCGCCCGCCCAAGACGTAGCTGGGGCGCACGAGCACCGGGTAGCCGATGACCTGCGCGGTGTTGAGCGCTTCCTCGACGCTGTGGACGCCCGCGCCCGGCGGCTGGGGGATACCCAGGCCGGCGAGGAACTGCTCGAACCGTCGCCGGTCTTCCGCCAGGTCGATGGCCTCCGCGCTCGATCCGATGATAGGCATCGCAGCGTTGTGCAGCGGGGACGCCAGGTTCACCGCCGTCTGACCGCCGAACTGCACGATGGACGGCGGCGGCTCGCCGCCTCCCTCGGCGCCGTTCCCGGCCTCGTTCTCGAGAATGTCCCGCACCGCCTCTTCGTCCAGGGGCTCGAAGTACAGCCGGTCGCTCGTGTCGAAGTCGGTGGACACGGTTTCGGGGTTCGAATTGACCATCACCGCCTGATAGCCAGCGTCGCGCAACGCCCACGACGCGTGCACCGATGCGTAGTCGAACTCGATCCCCTGTCCGATGCGGATGGGCCCGCTGCCGATGACCAGCGCCTTGTCGCCCGGCCTCGGCGTCGCCTCGTTTTCCTCCTCGTACGTGCTGTAGAAGTACGGCGTCGCGGCCTCGAATTCGCCCGCGCAGGTGTCGACCATCTTGTACACCGGGCGGATGCCCCAGCGCTGCCGCAGCTCCCGCACCTGCTCGGGCAGGCGGTCGGCCAGCGTGGCGATCTGCTCGTCCGAAAAGCCCATCCGCTTGGCAGCCCGGAGGAGCTCCGGAGTGAGCGGCTCCGCGAGCAGGCGCCGCTCCATGGCGACGATGTTCGCCATCTTCCGCAGGAACCAGGGGTCGATGCCCGAGCGTAAGGACAGCTCTTCCGGCGTGGCGCCGCGACGCAAGGCCGCCATCAGCGCCCAGAGCCGCTCGTCCGTCGGCGCCATCGGCCGATCGAGCGCGTCCTCCGCCCAGCCCTTCTCCTCCCACAGCAACGAGCGCCCGCCGATTTCGAGCGACCGCACGGCCTTCTGCAGCGACGCCTCGAACGTGCGGTCGATGGCCATCACTTCGCCCGTCGCCTTCATCTGCGTCCCGAGCGAGCGGTCGCCGAAGGGGAACTTGTCGAACGGCCACCGCGGGATCTTCGTGACCACGTAGTCCAGCGCCGGCTCGAACGCAGCCGTCGTCTTCTGGGTCACCGCGTTCGGAATCTGGTCGAGCGTCTTGCCGATGGCGATCTTCGCGGCCACTCGGGCGATGGGGTAGCCGGTGGCCTTCGACGCGAGCGCCGAGCTGCGCGACACGCGCGGGTTGACCTCGATGACGTAGTACGGCGGGCGGCCGTCCGGCGGGGTGACCCAGTCGGCGATCTCCTTGCGGGGAGCCAGCGCGAGCTGGACGTTGCAGCCGCCTTCGACCCCGAGCGCCCGGATAATCTTCAGGCTCGCCGAGCGCAGCATCTGGTATTCCTTGTCCGAGAGCGTCTGGCTCGGCGCGACGACGATGCTATCGCCGGTGTGCACGCCCATAGGGTCGAGGTTCTCCATGTTGCACACGGTGATGCAGTTGTCCGCGCTGTCCCGCATCACCTCGTACTCGATCTCCTTCCACCCCAGCAGGCAGCGCTCCACCAGGACCTGATGGATGGGGCTGGCCGCGAGCCCGCGCCGGCAGATCTCCTCGAATTGTTCCCACGTGTGCGCGATGCCGCCTCCCGTCCCGCCGAGCGTATACGCCGGCCGGATGACCACCGGCAGGCCGATGCGCTCCGCCGCTGCGCGGCCTTCGTCCAGGCTGCGCGCGATCTCGCTCTCGGGGAACGGCTCACCGATCTCGGCGAGCATCTGACGGAACAGCTCGCGGTCCTCGGCCCGGCGGATGGCGTCGAGCGGCGTGCCGAGAAGCCGCACACCGTAGCGGTCGAGCACGCCGGCCTCCGCCAGCGCCACCGCGAGGTTCAGCCCCGTCTGCCCGCCCAGCGTGGGCAACAACCCGTCCGGCCGCTCGCGCTCGATGACGCGCGTGAGGACCTCGACCGTGAGGGGCTCGATGTAGACGATGTCGGCGATGCCCTCGTCGGTCATGATGGTGGCGGGGTTCGAGTTCACCAGCACCGAGACGATGCCTTCCTCGCGCATCGCCTTGCAGGCCTGCGTGCCGGCGTAATCGAACTCCGCCGCCTGTCCGATGACGATGGGCCCCGACCCGATGATGAGGACCTTCGAAGGCTT
>JBBING010000124.1:0-2035 GCA_037444005.1 Chloroflexota bacterium | reverse complement strand
CTCCTAGCGTCTCCTGCTGGCGACGCGCGGCCGCGGCCGGGCGCTGAGCGCGCGCTGCCCACCGAGCCGGTCGGCCACGCCGAAGCCGAAGATGAACAGCGCGCCGGCAGGGATGAGCGCGGCCACGACCCGCGGCAGGTCCGTCCCGAACACCAGCCAGAACAGCAGGCCCAGGCCGATCAGCGCCGCCACCACGCCCGTCACGTACCCCGGCCATTCAGTGACCCAGTCCCCCGAATAGCGCCAGGCGAAGAGCGCCGTCCCTGCGGACGCCGCCATCGTCGCCAGCCCGATGGCCCAGCCGCCCAGCCAGTACGCGACGCCCTTGACGCCATCGCCATCGATAATGCCCACCTTCACGCCCGCCCACACCGCGAGGAACAGCAGCGCGAAGCCGCCGAAGAAGTACATCGCCGCGACCACCTGCACGCCATAGGCGGCGCGCGCCAGCGGCTGCAGGTGGAGGAGCGGATTCACTGGCGGAAGCGCGCTCTTCATCACGACCACACCGGCAGCTCGAACTCCGCGTCCGGGTTGTACATCGGAACCAGGGCGCCGATGCTGCTCAGGAAGCTCAGCGCCACCGCGTTGTCCTGCGGCAGCCGGCCCCGGATGCGCTTGTAGCCCTTGTCCCGGGCGAAGCCGAGGGCGTATTCCGCCAGCGCCGTCCCGATCCCCCGGCGCCGGTACCCGGGGAGCACCCACACCCCGAGCACGCCGCGCTCCGGCTCGTGCGTATCGAAGTCGAGCGCGCTGAACCCCGCGACCTTGCCGTCGATGATGCACAGGAACACGCCGCCCTCGCCGCCGAGCCTCGTCAGCCACGTCCGCACCTCGTCCGGGGTGAGCGCATGGTCGAAGCCTACCGGATTGGGCTCCTTGACGACGGCGGCGATGATCTCGGCGATCGCCTCGGCGTCGTGAATAGTCGCCTGCCGATACACGGGCTCACCCATCGCTCGCTCCTTCCGCGCGGCGGCCGCTCACCGGGCCGCGACCTCCTCCATGAGGGCCACGAACCGGTCGAAGAGATACATGTTGTCCCATGGGCCCGGCGACGCCTCCGAGTGGTACTGGATCGTCATCACCGGTTCGCGCCGGTGCGTCAGGCCCTCGATCGTGCCGTCGTTCAGATGCACATGGCTCACCTCGACGTCCGCCGAGAGGCCATCGCCGTCGACCGCGTAGCCGTGATTCTGCGCCGTGATGTGCACCCGGCCCGTGACCGCGTCCCGCACGGGATGGTTGGCGCCGCGGTGCCCGAACTTCAGCTTGAACGTCGTCGCCCCGAAGACCCGCCCCAGCACCTGGTGGCCGAGGCAGATGCCGAAGATGGGCGTCTTCCCGGCCAGCGCGGCCGCCGTCTTCGTCACCGAATCCAGCAGCGCGGGGTCGCCCGGCCCCGGCGAGATGAGCACGCCATCCGGCCGCAGGTCCAGGATGTCCGCAGCCGACGTGTCCCACGGCACGACCGTGCTCCGGCAGCCCACCCGCTCGAGACAGCGGAGGATGTTGTACTTGACCCCGAGGTCGAGGACGACCACGTGACGCCGGGCCGTGGCGTCGCCCCACCGGTAGGGCCGGCGGGCGCTCACCCAGGGCACGAAATCGGTGTTCTCGTAGCGGGGCATCTCCCTGAGGCGGGCGAGCGCCTCCTCCGGCGTCTCGTCGAACGTGATGGTCCCCATGAGCACGCCGCCCGACCGCAGGCGCCGCGTGATGGCGCGCGTGTCGACGCCCGCGATCCCCGGCACGCCGGCCTCGGCGAGATAGCGATCGACCGTCGCTTCGCCCCGCCAGTGGCTCGGCTCGTCGCAGACCTCCCGCACGACGAAACCCCGCACCTGCACGTGGCGCGATTCGACGTCGGCGTCGCACACGCCGTAGTTCCCGATGAGGGGATACGTCATCACGAGGATCTGGCCGGCGAACGAGGGGTCGGTGAGCGCCTCCTGATACCCCGTCATCGCCGTCGCGAAGACGACCTCGCCATGGGCGCGCGTGCGGGCTCCGAAGGGCTGTCCTTCGAACCACG
>JBBING010000123.1:0-4709 GCA_037444005.1 Chloroflexota bacterium | reverse complement strand
CAGTGCAGGCCGCCGTGCATTCGGAGACGTTCCGGTGCGGCATGCGCGAGACCGCGTGCACGCTGTTAAACCCGGCGCGGCTCGCGCGCGGGCTGAAGCGCGCGGTCGAGCGGCTCGGCGCGCGCGTCTACGAATCCACGCCGATGACCCGCCTGGCGCCCTCCGAGCGGGACGTAACCGTGTTCACTCCCCGAGGCCGGGTCGTCGCCCAGCGGGCCCTGCTCGCCGCCAACGCCTACAGCGCGCGCATCCCGGAGCTGCGCCGGTTCGTCATGCCGTTCTACTCGTACATCCTGCTGTCCGAACCGCTCACCGACGAGCAGTGGGCGCGCGTGGGCTGGGCCGGCCGTGAAGGGATGGAGGACCGCCGCGTGTTCCTCCACTACTTCCGCCCGACGATCGACGGAAGGCTCCTCTGGGCCGGACGGGACGCGCCGTATCATCCCGATGGTCCGCATCCCCGGTACGACCGCGACGAACGCGTCTTCCGCCGCCTGCAGGAGACGTTCCAGTGGACCTTCCCCCAACTCCACGACGTGCGCTTCGAGTACCGCTGGGGCGGGCCCATCGGCGTCACCGCCGAGTTCCTCCCGCTGGTGGGCTGGCTGAAGGGCGACCGCGTGGCCTACGCCTTCGGGTACAACGGTCACGGCGTCGCCATCACGCATCTTGCGTCCCGAGCCGTGCGCGACCTCATCCTCGACCGAGACAGTGACGAGCGCCGGCTCGCCATCGTCAATCGGAGGCGCATCGATCTCGGTCCGGCGCTGCTTCGCGATCCCCTCGTCCGGGCCACGGTGAAGTACCAGCTCCGCCGCGACGACGAAGGCCGCGAGATCCCGCCGCCGTTCCTCGCGCGCCTTATGCAGCGGCTCGCGCCGGCCGCGCGCTCTGGCCGGGAGTAGCCTTCGCTCTCCAACGTCGTGCGCATTTGCCGTACCCTGCGTGTAGGAGAACTTCTTCAGGAGCGCGCGGATGTCTGGCCCTCTGTCCGACGTCACCATCCTCGACCTGACCTGGGTCCTCTCGGGGCCATACGCCAGCATGGTGTTGTGCGACCTGGGCGCGGAGGTCGTGAAGGTCGAGCGGCCCCCGTGGGGGGACGTCGCCCGCACCACCGGGCCTCACGTCAATGGCGAGAGCGCCTACTTCTTCAGCATCAACCGAGGGAAGAAAAGCGTCGCCATCGACCTCCAGCGGCCCGAGGGCAAGGAGCTCTTCCTCCGCCTGGTCGAGAAGGTCGACGTCGTGATGGAGAACTTCACGCCCGGGACGATGGACAGCCTGGGGCTCGGGTACGAGACGCTCCGCCAGCGTAACCCGCGGCTCATCTACGCCGCGACGTCCGGCTTCGGGCAGACGGGACCGGACCGCCTGCGGCCAGCGCTCGACATCGTCGTGCAGGGGATGGGCGGCGTGATGAGCATCACCGGCGAGCCCGGTGGGCGGCCGGTGCGTCCCGGTCTCTCGCTCGGCGACATCGCGGCCGGGCTGTTCACCGCCATCGGGGTGCTGGCGGCGCTGCACGAGCGCGAGCGCTCGGGCCAGGGGCAGTTCGTCGACGTGAGCATGCTCGACTGCCAGATCGCCATCCTCGAAAACGCCATCGTCCGGTACTTCGCGACGGGGCAGATTCCCGGCCCGCTGGGAACGCGCCATCCGGCGGCGACGCCGTTCCAGGCGTTCCCCACGAAGGACGGTTACATCGTGCTCGCGCTCGCCTGGGGCGTCGAGAACCAGTGGGAGCTCTTCTGCGCGACCATCGGACGGCCCGAGCTCATCGGCGACGAACGCTTCGAGACGAGCGCGCTGCGCACGAAGAACCACGCCATCCTCGAGCCCATCCTCAACGAGGCCCTCATGCAGCGGACCACCGCCGAGTGGATCGAGGAGTTCGACCGGATCGGTCTGCCGTGCGGGCCGCTCAACAACATCGCGCAGGCGGTGGCGCAGCCGCAGGTCCGAGCGCGGGACATGCTCGTCGAGCTGCGTCATCCCCGGATGGGCCGCCCGCTGACAGTGCCCAACACCCCGGTCAAGCTCTCGCGCACCCCGGGCGGCGTGAAGGGCCTCCCTCCGGACGTCGGCGAACACACGGGGGAGATCCTGACGGGCTGGCTGGGGCTCTCCGAAGACGAAGTGCGCCGGCTCGAAGCGCTGGGCGTGGTCGTGCAGGCCACGGGCGAAGGACTGAAGCTGCCACCCGAGGTCCTGAGCTGATGCAAACCGTCACGGAGACGGCGTGCGCGTCGCTTCTGCCGTCCGCGCCGGCGTGGGAGTCGGCGTGGGGGTGGGCGTGGTTCGCGAGCGCCGCGGGGGCTCGCGCCACCAACCGCTCGTCGCGTACTCCATCGCCAGCGTGCGCTTGTATCCGGTGACGTCGTCGGGAGGACGGAACCCCCGCTCGACCACGATGAGCCGCCCGTCGCGTTCTTCGACCCGGCCCCACCAGTCGTCCCACTGGTCGCGGAGCGACGCCGCCACGAACTCGCCGGTGACGGTGCGTCCGCACGCGGGCGTGGGTTTCAGTCCAGACGGCACGCACACCGTCGCGGTCACGATGCCCGGAGGGCGGACGAAGGGCCGGGGCGGAAGGCCCTCGTGGGCGGCGAGAATGACATCGCGCCAGACGCGCGCGGCGATGGTGGTGCTGTAGATGTTCCGCATCGGGCTGTTGTCGCTGTTCCCGATCCAGACGCCCACCACCCGGTCGGGCGAATAGCCCACGGCCCAGGTGTCGCCCACGAGCTCGGGCCGGCCCTCGTACGGCGCGCTGGTCCCCGTCTTGACCGCGACCTGCCGGTCCGGGATGGCGAGCACACTGTTCCGCCCGAAGGTGGCGACGCGCGCCTCGTCGTCCATGAGGATGTCGGTAATGAGATACGCGTACGGCGCGTCGACGACCTGGAGGTCACGGACACGCTGCGAATTGTCGAGCAGCACCCGTCCCGTGCGATCTTCGACCCGCAGGACCGCGATGGGGTCGAGCGGCCTGCCCGGCTGCCCCGTCTGGTTCATGCGCGGCTGGCCTCTCATGACCCCATTGTTCGCGAACACGCTGTACGCGTAGACCATGTCCAGCAGCGTCACGTCGCCGGAACCGAGGGTCAGCGACGGCCCGTACCGGCCGTTCAGCGTCGTGATGCCGAGCTGCCGGGCGACCTCGACGATACGGTCGACGCCCACCCAGAGCGCGGTCTTGAACGCCGGGACGTTCAACGACGCGCCGAGCGCCTGTCGGACGGTAATGGTGCCGTAGTAATTGTGTTGCGGGTTCTCGGGCCGGAACGCCCGGCCGTCCGCCTCCCGGTAGGTGAACGGCGAGTCGATCACCGGCCAGTCGGGCCCCCAGCCTTGCAGAAACGCGGTCAGATACGTGAACGGCTTGAAGGTGGAACCCGGGGAGTTCAGCGCCAGCGCGTTGTTGTTCTCGCCCTGGATGTCTGACCGGAAGTAGTCCCGGCTCCCGACCATCGCCAGAATCTCGGCGTTGGTCGCGTCCAGCACCACGACGGCGCCGTTGTGGGCGTTGGTCGACGCCTCGAACTCGTCCAGCCAGCGCTCGAGCGACTCCTCAGCGTAGCGCTGGAGGTCGTAATCGAGCGTCGTGACGACGCGCAGGCCACCGCGGTACAGCGCGTCCTCTCCCAGGGTGCGCCGGATTTCGTCGGCCACGTATAGAACGAAGTGCGGTGCGCGGAACGCCGCCGGCTGCGGCTGGAGGGTGATGGGAACGAGCTTCGCCATGTCCGCCTCGTACTGGGTCAGGTACCCGTGCCGGACCATGAGGTCGAGCACCTGGACCTGGCGGCGCTTGGCGGCGTCCGGATGGGTGAACGGGTCGTACTCCGCGGGCGCTTGCGGGAGGCCGGCCAGATACGCCGCCTCCGGGAGGGTCAGATCGCGCGCGGATTTCCCGAAGTACCCTCGCGCCGCGGCTTCGATGCCGGTGAACAGCCCGCCGTACGACACGTTGTTCAGATACCAGGTGAGGATCTGGTCCTTCGGGTACCGCGAGCCCAGTTCCAGCGCCAGCGCGATCTCTCGCAGCTTCCGCTTCAGCGACCGCTGCGAGCGCTCCTCCGGCGTCTCGTACAGCTGCTTCACGAGCTGCTGGGTGATGGAGCTTCCGCCGCTGCCCTGCAGGAACCTGTCGCCGGGCCGCAGGTTCTCGAGCAGCGCCCGCGCCAGCCCTTTCGGGTTGACGCCCGGGTTGCTGTAAAAGCTCGCGTCCTCCGTCGCGATCGTCGCCCAGATCACATACGGCGAGACCTCGTCGAGCGTCACGTCCTGCTGATAGCCGCGCTCGCCGACGAACTGATACAGGAGCACGCCGTTGCGATCGTAGATGCGCGCGCCATCGCCCTGGAGCGCCATCTGCTCCAGCGGAGACGGAATGTCGCCGACGGCGCTGGCGTAGTACCCGGACACGAGCGCGGCCACCCCCGTGACGACGGCGAGCGCCACCCAGACCACGACCATCCCGAGCGGGTTCGGCTCATGACCCGCCCGCAGACGGCCACGGCGAAGGCGAACCAGTTCGTGCGCCCGCACGGCAGCCGCTCCGAGCCTGGACCGAAGAAGAGAAAATTGGGAACGCTTCCGGCGGCAGATCGCCGGCGCCCTCAGTATAGCAGCGCGCCGAATGTTCGGGGGCGTAATGCCTCAAAAGTGATGGTTACCCAAGGGGAGGCGATGCCTCAGAACCC
>JBBING010000122.1:0-4842 GCA_037444005.1 Chloroflexota bacterium | reverse complement strand
GCATACTCCACCACACCAAGCCTTCTCTACCATGAATCTTTGAGACGCCGTCCTCGAATAGCGCTCGCTTGACGGTGGATTCGAGCCGCCGTTAGACTTCGGCCGTGGGACGGCTGCGCGCCGTCCTCAGATTCGAACGCGAGGTGAGGGAGGGTTGGCGAACCAGGTCGGCAAGCGATATCAGTGCGGCAAGTGCGGCACCGAGATGATCGTGACCAAGGGCGGCAACGGCGCGCTCGCGTGCTGCGGTCAGCCGATGCAGCAGAAGGGATAGTTCCGGGGAGAAGCGCGATGGCGAACCAGCTCGGCAAGCGATTCCAGTGCGAGAAGTGCGGCACCGAGGTGCTGTGCATCAAGCCAGGCGATGGCGAAGTCGAGTGCTGTGGCGTGCCCATGCAGCTCATGCAGCCCAAGGTGCTTCCGTCGGCCGACTAGCCAGCGCCCGCGACCCGCACGAGTCCGTTTCCGGCAGCCGCTCACCCCGCGCGAGCGGCTGTTGTTTTCCCTAGAGGGCCGATGCTCTTCACCAACGCCCGCGCGCTCACCTTCGACCCCGCCCGCCCGCGGGCGCGCGTCCTCCGGGCCCACGAGGGACGCATCGTCGCCGTGGGCGATGACCTCGCGCGGGGGACCGCCGAGCCCGCGTTCGATTGCCGGGGGCTCACGCTCGTCCCGGCGTTCGTCGACGCCCACATGCACCTGCTCGCGGCGGCCGCGGCGCTCCGGTCGGTGGACTGCACGCCCGCGAAGGTGCGATCCATCGGCGAGATCCAGGCCGCCATCCGGACCCGCGCGCGCTCGACGCCGAAGGGCGCCTGGATCCGGGCGTACGGCTACGACGAATCGCGGCTCGCTGAACGGCGCCATCCCACGCGGCGCGACCTCGATCTGGCCACCCGCGACCATCCGGTCCGGCTGCTCCACCGCAGTGGCCACGCCTGTGTCCTGAACTCCCGCGCTCTCGAACTCGCGGGCATTCGCATCGACACGGAGGAGCCCCCGGGGGGCGTGATCGACCGCGAGCTGGACACGGGCGAGCCCTCGGGCCTTCTCATCGACATGAACGAGGTGGTCGAGCGCGTCGTGCCGCCGCTCGCGTTCGACGAGCTGGCGGGCGCGGTGCGGGAGCTATGCGCGCGGCTCGTGAGCGAGGGCGTGGGCGCCGTGGTCGACGCCACCCACACCAACGGCCGCGAGGCCTGGAGCGTGCTCGAAGAGCTGGAGGCGGCCGGCGCGCTGACCCTTCGCGTGGTCGTCTTCGAAGGCGTCGAGCGACTCGGAGAGCTGCCGGAGCGCTCGCCCGGCGGCCGGCTCCGGCGGGGCGCCGTGAAGATCACGGTGCGCGAGGCTGGCGGGCTGTGGCCCGGCCCGTCGAGACTCGGCGAGCTCGTGCGCGAGGCGCACGTTCGAGGCCGCCAGGTGGCGATCCACGCCATCGAGGAGCCCGCCGTCCGCGCCGCCATCGACGCCGTCGAAGGGGCCCTCGCGGCGCTGCCGCGCGCCGACCACCGGCACCGCATCGAGCATGCGGGCGTCGTGCCCGAGGACCTCCGAATGCGCGCGGCCCGCGCGGGGATCGCGGTGGTCACGCAGCCCGCGTTCCTGTGGCACAGCGGCGACCGCTACCTCGAGATGGTGCCGCCGGAAGCGTTCCGCGACCTGTATCCCGTGGGCCGGCTGCATCGCGACGGCGTCAGGGTGGCCTTCAGCTCGGACGCGCCGGTCGTTCCCCCGCGGCCGGTGGAGGCGGTGATGGCCGCCGTCCGCCGGCGGACCGAATCGGGCGAAAGCATCGGGCCGGAGGACGCCGTCGACGTCGAAACGGCGCTGCGGATGCATACTGCGGAGGCGGCGTGGGTTTCGTGGCTGGAGGGCGAGCGGGGGAGCCTGCGTGCCGGGCTGCGGGCCGACTTCGCGTTACTGTCGGGCGTCGCGGAGGGTCCGGACGGGGCCCTCATCGTGACGGACGACTTGCGGGTCGAGGCGACGGTGCTGGGCGGCGAGCTGGTGTGGGTCCGCCCCGGCGGTAGCGTTGACACTGAATCTGGGGCGTTCATATAATGCCGAACGCTGACGGGGAGTGATCATCGTTCGAAGCGCTGGTTCCGAGAGGAGGAGAGGCCCGGTTGGCCGAAGTCATCGTCGGCGAGCACGAGTCGTTCGAGGCCGCGCTGAAGCGGTTCAACAAGAAGGTGCAGGCGGACGGCATCCTGGTGGAGGCGCGTCGCCGCGAGCACTACGAGAAGCCCAGCGTCAAGCGTAAGAAGAAAGAAGCCGCACGGAAGCGGAAGGCCCGCAAGGCCGCCCTGGCAGCCCAGCGCTAGCGCCCGCCGCGAGGCGGGTTTTTCGTCACCTGCATGAGCCTGAAAGAACGCCTGAATCAGGATCTCCGGGACGCGATGCGCGCGGGCGACACGCGCCGTCGCGATGTCTTGCGATACCTGCTCTCCGCCGTCCACAACGCCGAGATCGATGCAGGCCATCCGCTCGACGATGCCGGCGTGATCGCCGTCATCCAGCGCCAGGTGAAGCAGCGCCGCGACAGCATCGAGGAGTACCGGAAGGGCGGGCGTCAGGATCTCGTCGACAAGGAGGAGGCGGAGGCGGCGATCCTGCAGAGCTACCTCCCTGCGCAGATGTCGCGCGAGGAGGTGGTCGAGGCGGCGCGCGCGGCCATCGAGGAGCTGGGTGCCCGCGGGCCCGCGGACAAGGGCAAGGTCATGCCCGTGCTCATCGAGCGGCTCCGGGGCCGCGCCGAGGGCCGCCTGATCAACGACGTCGTCACCGAGCTGCTGGCGCAGCGCTGACGACACGCGCACGGAGGGCGCGCCGGTGAAGCTTCCGTTCCCCCTCCAGGATGGCGAGCAGGTGCTGCTGGTCTGCCGGCGGCACTGGTTCTTCCTCTACCCGAGGCTCGCGCTGCTCATCCTGGCGGGGGTCGCGCCCGTGATCGCGCTCATCGCCGGCCTCGTGGCCTTCCACGCCTTCGAGGGCAACGTCCGCAACGGGGCGCTCATCGGCTCGGCCCTGTGGCTCCTGCTGTGGGGCGTTCGCGCCTATCTCTTCAAGTACCGCTACGACCACGATGTCTGGGTCGTCACCAACCAGCGCATCATCGACTGCGTGCGGACGCTGCCGTGGAACCTCCGCATGACCTCCGCCGATCTCATCGACATCGTCGACACCTCGGTCAACCGCTCGGGCATCCTGCGCACGCTGTTCGACTACGGTGACATCGAATGCGAGACGGCGGGAGAACGCCACAACCTCTCGCTCGCCGCCATTCCACGGCCGCGGGAGACGCACGCCATCATCGACCGCGAGCGAGACCGCGAGCGGCGGGCGACGTACGGCCAGCAGGCGCCGGCGTCGGGGGAGCCGCCTGCCAGCGCCCACTGAAGGCGTCGGTCAGGGGAAATCGAACGGGTCGAAGGGCTCGGGCGGCGGCCGGTACGCCGGGGCGCGAGGCTCGCGTTTGAACACCCAGACCAGCAGCAGACCCGCGAGGAAACCACCGATGTGGGCGAACCACGCGACGCCGCCCGATTGCGCGGTCTCAGCCAGAGCGTAGTACCCGTAGACGAGCTGCATGAGGAACCACGAGCCGATGAGGACCCAGGCGGGGATGGGCCGGATTCCGATACACGGGAACGGCATGAGAAGCCCCACTGTCGCCCGCGGGAACAGCACCAGGTACGCCGCCATCACGCCCGAGATGGCGCCGCTCGCGCCGACGGACGGGATGAGGTCGTTCACGTTCATGAAGGCGTGGGTGAGGCCGGCGAAGACGCCCACGAGCAGGTAGAAGATGGCGTACCCGATGTGCCCCATCCGGTCTTCGACGTTGTCCCCGAAAATCCAGAGGAAGAGCATGTTCCCGAGGATGTGCGCCCAGCCCGCATGGATGAACATCGACGTCAGCACCGTCGCCAGCGTGTGCGTGTCGCTGTCGTTGCAGATAGCTTGGAACTCGGCCACACGGTCGCGTGGGATCGTGACGTCGAGCCCGAGGACGGTGTTGAGGCAGGCGGGCGTCTGACCCCAGTCGGCGATGAAGCGGTCGAGCTCGGTGAGCCCGAAGCCTACCACGTGGGCGTTCAGGTTCAGTTCGTAGAAGAACACCAGAAAGTTCAGGAGGATGATCGAGAGATTGACCCAGGGGAAGGAGCGAGCGCGCGGGCTATCGAGAACCGGGATCATCGGGCGCGATCTCCGGAAGGGACGGCGAGCGCGGCGGCGACAGCGTGAACGTCATGCCTGCCACCAGATAGTAGACAGCGGTTGCCCGCGCGGCAACCAGCCGGTTCGCTCTCCCCAGCTCGTCCCGGAACGCCCTCCCCAGCGCTGACGCTGGCACCACACCGCTCCCGACCTCGTTGCTCACGACGATGAGGCGCGCACGCCATCCCTCCGCGCGGTCGAGGAGCTCGCGGACGCGGGGCTCGACGGGTAGGCCGGCGAGCAGCAGGTTCGACGCCCAGAGCGTGAGACAGTCGAGCGCC
Organism: Chloroflexota bacterium; assembly: GCA_037444005.1. Taxonomy (GTDB): domain Bacteria; phylum Chloroflexota; class Dehalococcoidia; order DSTF01; family JACRBR01; genus DATLZC01. Next base: position 340 of record JBBING010000122.1, on the reverse strand, counting down.
ACGGTGTCGTAGCGGCTCACGATGCGCTCGAGACGCGCCGTGACCTCGATGGGCTCCTCGAGCACGTCCCAGGGCGGGCGCGCGGCTCGGTGGCGTGCGATTCGGGCGCGGAGCTCGTCGTCGCGAGGCGACATCGTCGCGACGAAGAGGACGCGGCCCCCGCGCTCGGCGGCCAGGCGCTCCGCCAGGTCGCTCTTCCCGCTGCGCGCGCCACCCAGGATGAACACCAGCTCGCCCATACGGCTCACCCCAGCAGGAGCGGCGCGAGCCACGAGCGGCGTCCCGCGGCCGCGAGCCCGAGCGTGCGGGCGTCCTCCTCGGGGTATCCCAGCTCCAACGC
>JBBING010000121.1:0-4914 GCA_037444005.1 Chloroflexota bacterium | reverse complement strand
TCCCGAACCGAGCGCGGCGATCATGATGATGAGGAAGATAATGTGGCCTACGATAAGCGAGATGAGACCGAACTGCACTCTGCGGCGGAGCATTTCGCGGGTGGCGAGCATCGGCGCGACTCCAGCGGTGTTCCCCAAGGAAAGGGGGCGGGCTAGGCTTCTTCCTCGGGCTCGCCGGGCGCGGCCGCGGGCACGGCTTCCTCAGGAGCCGACGTCTCCCACGTGGCGACGTCGAAGCTGTACCGCTCCTTGATCGCGCCCCTGGCGATCTTCCGCAGCACCGTCTTGGGAAGCGGCTGGTCCGAGAGTTGAACGTCGGCGACGCGCTTGTACTGGGCGAGCGCCGCGCAGCGCTCGTTGACGGCGGCCGTTACCAGCGCCCGGATGTTCTCTTCGGTCGCCTTCAACCCCCGTTCCTCCAGCGCGCGTTTGGTCTCCTCGACGTTCGGGTAGATGACGGCGGAGACGACGGTCTTGTCCCGGATCCGCCGTCCCACCACGCAGATGTCTTGCACGAGCGGGTGACGTCCGACCTGCTCCTCGACCTCGTCGGGGTGCACCTTCTCGCCGGAGTCCAACACGATGACGAACTTGCTCCGTCCGGTGATGTAGATGTTACCCTCGCTGTCGATCCGGCCGACGTCGCCGGTGCGGAGCCATTCGCCGAGCTTCGCGGCGCGCGTCTCTTCGGGGGCTTTCCAGTAGCCCGGGAAGATATTGGGGCCGCGAGCGATGAGCTCGCCCTGGCCGTGGAGGTGGACGTACAGCTCCTTCTCGGGCACATCGATGAGGGCGATTTCGACGTCTTCGACCGGCTGGCCGACGGAGCCGATCCGCTCTTCGTAGTAGTTGGTCATGTAGAACTTGCGCGGATTCCACCGCTGGACAGCGAGCACGGGTGCCGCCTCCGTCAGGCCCCAGCCCTGGAGCAGCGGGAGGCCGAGCCGGAAGAAGTTGCGCTGAAGCTCGGGGTCGAGCGCGGCGCCGCCGCTGATCATGAACCGGAGCTGCCCTCCCAGCCGCTGGTGGAGCTCGCGGAACACGACCTTCCCGATGTTGACCCCGGTGCGCTCCTTGACGCGGTCGACGATGCGCAGCCCGCGCTGGAAGAGCTCGAGCCGTCCCTCCGCCTCCAGACGCTGGAGGATGCCCTTGTACATGACGTCGAACAGCGCGGGCACGCCGAGGAAGAGCGTCGGTTTCACCTCGAGCATGCGGTCGCGCACCCGGAGCAGGTCGTTCTCGAAGGCGACCTCGCCCCCGAACCCGATAGGGCCGAGGAGCCCGACTAGGAAGGGGAACGCATGGTGCATCGGCAGCACGAGGAGCACCCGGTCGCGCTCGTCGACGCCAATGCTGCGCCGGGCGGAGTCGACGTTGGCGGTGAAGTTCCCGTGCGTGAGCATCACGCCCTTGGCGCCGCCCGTCGTCCCCGAGGTGAACACGATGGAGGCGAGGTCGTCCGGCTGAATACCGAGCGACTCGATGGCCCGCCGGCTTTCATCGGTGGCGAGCGATTCGACCTGGCTGAAGGGCACCACGTCCGGGCGTGCCGGACGGAACAGCAGGCCGCCGCGCCCCGGCCGCTCGACTACTTGTTCACCCACGACCACGATCTTCTGCAGGCCGTGCTGCTCGCCGATGCGGTCGAGCACCTTGGCCGAGCAGATGAGGAACCGGCATTCGGCGTGGCGCATCTCGCGGTCGATTTCGTCGGCCTTGAGGTCGTAGTAGATGGGCACGCCGATGCCGCCGGCGATGGACTGTCCGAGGTACGCGATGACCCAGTCGAGCCCGTTCTCCATCACGATGGCGACGCGGTCGCCCTTGCGCAGGCCCAGGGCCGCGAGACCGGCGGCGAACGCCCGGGCGCGCTGATGGACCTCGCGGAAGGTCAGGCGCCGCCATTCGCGGCGGACCTTCTGGCGGTACGCGGGGCGGTCCGCCCAACGATGGGCCGCGTCGGCGAGCAGGCCGGGGATGGTTCGGGGACGGGCGGTCGAAGGGATGTGGCCGTTCTCTTCCGGAGAGCGCGGCCGGCGGATTCCGATAACCATGCGACTCCTTGCCGCGGGCCGCGCAGGCGTCCTGCCTTCGGGACGGGGCGCGGCTCTACCGGGCGGCGCCGCCATTGTACCGTACGGCGCTACTTCGTCGTTCCCGTCTTCTGTCAACAGGCACAGGCTCAGTCGAGGCGGTAGCGACGGTGGAACACGTACCACCCGGCCAGCGTGAGCGCGCCGGCCGCGGGCCCGACGAGCCGGATGCCCAGCGGGTCTTCGGCGGTCTTCCCGAACAGGTCGAGGAGCCCGCCGAAGGCGCCCGCCGCCAGGCCCAGGCCGGCCTTCTGCAGCGTCGCCTGCGCTCCGTAATAGATGGCCTCCCGCCGCATGCCGGTGCGCTGCTCGTCGTAGTCGGTGATGTCAGCCAGGAGCGCGTTCGGGAAGACGAAGAGCGCTGCCATGGGCGCGGCGAGGCCCAGAAGAAACAGGGTCTCGACCAGATTCGGCACGCCCGGGACGAATCCGACGAAGAACATCAGCGGAAAGCTGAGCCCCGTCGCCAGCATCGACGCGCCGTAGGTCCAGCGCTTGCCCTTGGTGCGGGCCATGCGCGACATGAGGGCGACCGACACGAGCAGGGGGACGAAGAACAGCGCCGTCACGAAGCTCACTTTCTCCCCGGTGTCTTCGAGCCGGTGCGCCGTGAAGGGCAGATCGATGGCCACGTCGCGCAGGACGACGTCGACGAAGTACGGGAAGAGCTGCGTGAGCATCGTTTGCGCGGCCGTGAACAGCACGAAGGCGGGCATGTAGGCGACGAACTGATCGTTGCGGAGGGTCTCGCGCAGGGCGTAGACGAAGCCGAGCCGTTCGGGCGCCTCGCCCGTGGGCGGGCGGCCCCAGAGCGCAACGACCGGCGCGAGCCGCGACGCCAAAGCCAGCAGCGCCATCACCGCGCCCATGGTCCCGAATCCCGCGCGCGAGACCAGCATGCCGCCCGCGAGGAACACGACGCCCGCGCCGGCGGCGCCGAAGTACACCTTCAGCGCCGAGAGCGAGACCCGCTCCTGCGACGACCGCGCCACTTCGGGAAGCAACGCTTCGTAGGGGCCGCCGACGACGGTGTTGGCGAAGAAGAACGCCTCGAGGACCACGAACAGCCAGAGGGCGTTCCACAGGCTCTCGTGGCCGACGGGCGGGACCCACAGAAGGAAGAAGGTCAGGGCGAGGACCGGCGAGCCGAACAGGATGAACGGCAGCCGGCGGCCCCAGCGCGAGCGGAAGACGTCGCTCCAGTAGCCGATGAGCGGATCATCGAGGGCCTCGATGATCCGCCCGATGAGCAGGATGACGCCGACGGCGCCGATGGGCACGAGGGTCTCGCGGTCGGAATCGGACGGGGCGTAGAAGAAGAGGAGCCAGGTGGCGAGGGTCTGGAAGGTGACGTTGGCGCCGAAGCTACCCGACGCGAACAGCAGGCGTCGCGGGAGCGAAAGCGGCGTGGTCTCGGCGTTCGCCTGCACAGCGCGAGTGTAGCGCGGCAATGAGAATCACCGTTAGGGGTGACGACAAGTAGGTCGAATGGGACGTAAGCTATGCGCAAGCGGCGGGTGGTTCTGGCAGGAGGCCCCGAAGCGCCTGGTGCACTCGGGACCGAACCACCCGGGGGAGGCTGCCTATGGCCAGTGGTGAGTTTTCTCATTATCGACCGGCCGGAGTTTCGCTCGTTGTGTTGTTTCTCGTCTCGGCGGCGGTGCTGGGGCCTGGAAACGAGGTGCGTTCGCGGTTGGCGCTTGCGCATAACGTGTCGAGTTCGTGCTATCCCAAATATTGGAACCGCACGCCGCCGGACAACCAGGTCAACAACATGCGACAAGCCTTGACTTCTCGTTGCAACGGCGTCCCGGCTGGTCGGTATTCGCAACAAAGCGGCTATGCCTACGTCACCTCAGGACCGAGTGGTTGGGCTTGGTTTTATCTCCAGCATAATCCCGATGAGTATGTGCAAATGCGATTCGATGGCCCACCATGCGGCTCGGTGCCATCCTGGCCTACGTGCTTCGGGAGCTGGAGATGGTGGGGTTACTGGCAGCGCAATCCTGACGGGTGGCAGCAGGAACAAGTGAGCACGTACAACGGCGGTCCTTACTGGCACCGAAGTGGTTGGTTCTGAGCCATGTTGAGGCAATTCGCGCCCCTACCACGGGTCACCCCTCCTGCCGGCGGAGTCGGAAGATTTCCCTTGTGGGTTATAGCGGCCGCGGGTTTCGGATTAGTCGGCGCTCTCGCTGCAATGCTCGTAGGCGCGGGTGGCGGCGGACCCCTCGACCGTCATTCGGCGCTGGCCGTACCGGACAGGCGGCCCCTCGTCGTCTTCGCTGAGGAAGTTGAGCAATCGCGCAATGGGGATCGAGCGATCGTGGTGTTCGATTCGGCCACAGGCGAACGGCGTCGGGTGGGTTCGCTGGATACCTACCGGGCCCGGGCGTGGTCTCCCGACGGAAGGGCGGTCGCCGCGCTGGCCTCTGATGACCGCGCAGACGGGGCCGCGCGCCTGCATCTCGTGTCACCGGATGCGGGAAGCGAGAAGGTGGTTGCCTTGCCGGGTGACGCCGCTTGGATTGTGCCCGCTTGGGCGCCTGACGGTCAGCGGCTTGCCATCGTCGGCAGCGCAATCTTGCTGATCGACGCGGGGAGCGCCGCGCCGGTTGCGCAGTCCGTCCTGCCGGAGACTTCCAAGGGCCCAGTGCGGGAACATTCAAGTGGGGGGTACGCGTGGTCTCCTGATTCTCGCAGGTTTGCCGCAATCGTCGATGAGTGGTTGGCCGTCTGCCGAAGTGACGGCGTTGATCTCGAGGCGCCGCTGGAGCAGCTCATTCCCGGCGCTGACGGTCCGAACGTGGTCGTTTTG
>JBBING010000120.1:0-4939 GCA_037444005.1 Chloroflexota bacterium | reverse complement strand
CCATGCTCCAGAAAGGAGGTAGGTGTACGGCATGTACTGGACCCGTACAGGCGCTGGCGCATGGAGCGCCCGTTTGCATAAGATACGGGCGCGATGACGGAGACATCGGAGCGGATCAGGGTTCTCATCGCCAAGCCGGGCCTCGACGGGCACGACCGGGGCGCCAAGGTGGTGGCGCGGGCGCTCCGCGACGCCGGCATGGAGGTCATCTACACCGGCATTCGACAGACGCCGGAGATGATCGCCGAGGCCGCGCTCCAGGAGGACGTGGATGTCGTGGGCCTCTCCATCCTGTCGGGCGCGCATCTCGAGCTCTTCCCGCGCGTCGTGCAGGCGCTGAAGGACCGGGGCATCGACCCGAACGACATCCTGCTCTTCGCCGGCGGCATCATCCCCGACGAGGACATCCCGAAGCTGGAGGCGCTGGGCTTCAAGAAGATCTTCGGGCCGGGCTCGTCGACCCAGGACATCATCGAATACGTCCGGGAGTGGAAGCGGTCCCAGCGGCAGCCGGCGGCCGCCAGGTAGGCTTGGCGTGATCGGCGAGCTGGTCGAGCGGCTCATCGCAGGCGACCGGCGAGCGCTGGCGAGGGTGATCAGCCTCGTCGAGGCAGGGGCACCGGAGGGTCACGAAGCCGTCCGCCTCCTCTACACCCGGACCGGGCGGGCGCACACCATCGGCATCACCGGGTCCGCCGGGACCGGGAAGAGCACGCTCACCGCCGCCCTCGCGCGGGCCTACCGCGCTCGCGGCAAGACCGTCGGCATCGTCGCGGTCGACCCTTCGTCCCCCTTCACCCACGGCGCGCTGCTGGGCGACCGTATTCGCATGCAGGACCTCTCGTCGGACCCCGAGGTCTTCGTTCGGAGCATGGCCAGCCGTGACGCGCTGGGAGGACTGGCGCCCGCCACCGCGGACGTCGTAAGCGTGCTCGACGCTGCGGGAAAGGACGTGGTGATCATCGAGACCGTGGGCGCCGGGCAGGACGAGGTGGAAGTGGCGTCGGCGGCGATGACGACCGTGGTGCTCCTCACGCCGGGCGCCGGCGACGACGTGCAGGCGATGAAGGCGGGCATCATGGAGATCGCCGACGTGCTGGTTGTCCACAAAGCCGACCTTCCGAACGCGGATCAGCTCCTGCGGCAGGTGGCCTCGATGGTGGAGGGCGCCGCCCGCGATGGCTGGCGCGTCCCGGTGCTCAAGGCCTCGTCCGCGAAAGGCGAGGGCATCGACGAGCTGGTGGACGCTCTGGAGCGGCACCGGCAATGGCTTGTCGAGAGCGGCGCGCTCGAGCGCCAACGGGCATCTCAGGCGCGACACCAGGTGCTCACGCTGGTGCGTCACCGGCTCCTCGAACGGGTGCTGGCGCATACGGACGACCACGCGCTCGACGATGTCGTCCGGCGGGTCGCCGCGCGGGGCCTGGACCCTCACACCGCCGCCGAGACGCTCATCGCGCAGGCCGAACGGCTGATGGCGGGCTGACATCGGTCGCTCTCCTGTAGTCCGAATGGACGGAAGTTTCCGCCGAATTGCCCCACTGCCTTGATTTCCATATATCAGGCATGATATATAAGGAATGCCATACGGCGGTCGATACTGATCCGGGAACACCGGTACGACGCCGAAGGAGGGCACCGATGCTGGACTACAACGTCGCCCTGACCGAATATGTGGCCGATGCCATTCTGCGTGAGCGCATCCGCGAGGCGGAGGCGCGTCGGCGGGTCGTGCGGGACCGGAAGCTTCGCCGGGAGCGGCGGCAGCTCCACCGCGGGGTCGACGGCGCCACGCTGCAGATCGACCAGCTCATGGCGGCGCGGCGCATCTGAGGATGCGCCCTTCCGGACCGAGCTGCGGTTCGGGAGGTGACTGCGGGTGTCTCTCAAGCACGCCCTGCTCGGCATCCTCACCATCAGCCCGATGACGGGCTATCAGCTCAAGCAGTTCTTCGACGCGTCCGTCCAGCACATTTGGAACGCTGAGCTCAGCCAGATCTACCCGACCCTCAAACAGATGGAGGCGGAGCGGCTCGTCCGCAAGACTGTCGAGATTCAGGACGGGCGCCCCAATCGCAAGGTCTATCACATCACCCCCGAGGGTCGCGCTGAGCTCCGCCGGTGGCTTCGCGAATCGCCCCCCGCCACGTCCATCCGCGATCCGTTCCTGATTCGCGTGTTCTTCGGGGCTGAACTTCCGCCCGAGGACCTCCTCATCCTCTTCCGCCGCCAGATGGAGGAGCATCAGAAGCTCCTGGCGTTCTCCGACACCGTGCTGCGGCAGCGCATCCGAAAGGGGGTGGAGGAGCTGGGGAACAAGCGCGCCGGCCTCTTCTGGTCGCTTACCCTCGACCTCGCGATGCGCTTCCGGAAGATGTACATCGAGTGGTGCGAGCGCGCCATCGAGGCCATCGAGCGTGGAGAATTCGAGCCGCCCCCGCCGCAGGACGTGCCAGACCCCTTCGTGGAGCGCCATTTCGACGCCGGCGCGGCCCGCGACCTGGGTTGAGGGGCGCGTTTCTCCGCGAACGCCGCCCGGCTATAATCACGCCGATGGCCCGCACGGACTTCGGACGCACCATCATCGAGCTTCCCTGGAGAAAGAAGCTGCAGCTCGCCGTGGCGCTGCTGCGCGATGAGCGTGTGCCTCTCGTCGCGAAGATCGTGATGCCAGCGGTCGTGCTCTATCTGGCGTCGCCGCTGGACCTCGCGCCCGATGTCATCCCGCTCGTGGGCAAGATCGACGACTTGCTGCTCGTTGCGGCGGCGCTGACGCTCGTGCTGTGGTTCACGCCGAGATCCGTGATCGAAGAGCATCTCTCGGCGCTCAAGAAGTAGGCGTCCGCCGGCGCGAAGGGTTCGTCCATGCGCATCCCGTTCGTCACCTCCCACGCCGCCTGCAAGGGGCATGCGCCCGAAAACACCCTGGCCGGCGTGCGCAAGGCGATCGAGCTGGGCGCTGACGCCATCGAGGTCGACGTGCACTGCACGAAGGACGGCGTGCCCGTGCTTCTCCACGACTCGACCGTGGACCGCACCACGGACGGCACGGGCGATATCCGCGAGATGACGCTGGAGGAGGCGCGGCGGCTGGACGCCGGCGCGAAACAGCACGAAGGCCGGTTCGCCGGCGAGCCCATTCCGACGCTGGCGGAGGTCATCACCGAGGTCGCCGGCCGCGCGCTCCTCGTGCTCGAGATCAAGCAGCCGGGGATCGAGGACCAGGTGTGCCGGGTGGTCAGGGAAGCGAACGCGGTGCAGGACTGCGAGGCGCACTCGTTCTGGCCCCAGGTGGTGGCCGCGATGCGTCGCGCGGAGCCGCGGATGGCCGCTGCGCTCCTTACGGACGGGCGCGCCATCAAAGACTGGACCGACTTCTTCGGGTTCGCGCTCTCCTTGAACGCGCAGGCCATCTCCGTACGCCATGAAGTCGTGACCCCGGAGGTCGTGCGTGCGGCGCAACGCCGGGGGCTGTCGTTCTTGACGTGGACCGTGAACGAGCCAGCGGACATCAGGCGCATGGTCGACGCCGGCGTCGACGCCATCTGCTCCGACTTCCCCGACCGCGTGCGGCTCGTGACGCAGGGGCAGCTCACGCTTCCCGCGTAGGTGCGCGGTCTTCCCGATGAGGCGCTCCCCGCCAGCGGACGACGCTTGCGTGGCGGCGCGCGTCGAGGCGCGCGCCGGGGAGGTGGCTCCAATCGACACCCATGTGCTCGTTCAGCGCGCCCGCCTGCGAGCGCCCGACGCCTGGCGCGCGCTCGTGGAGCGCTCGCAGGACCGCGTGTGGCGGCTCGCCTGGCTGCTCCTTCCCGACGAGGCGGCCGCTGCGGATGCGTCGGTCGACGCGTACGTGCGGGCGACGAGCGACCTGATGCGGCGGCCGGCGCGAGAGTCGTTCTTCGCGCTCGTCACCCGAGCACTGGTGCGCACCGCTCGTGAGGCTCGCTCGCGCCGGCCAGCGGCAGCGCCGCCGAAGGCGGGCGCGGAGGGCCCCGAGACCCTCGCGCTCTTGCGGGCGCTGCCAACCGAAGACGCGGCCGCGCTCGCGCTCCGCTTCGTCCTCGACCTGTCCGAACGCGAGGCGATGGAGGCGCTCGGTTGTTCGCGGCGGGAATTCGAGCGGCGCGTGGCCGAGGCGTTGGGCCGGCTCAGGGCGCTCGCGCTCGAACGGCGTCCCTCGAGGCGCGGTCCCGGGGCGCCACCAGACCGGACGGAGGTGGGGGCTGACTGGGAAGCGCTGGCGGCGACCGCGCCGCGCCCGCCTGCGGACCTGACGGCCCGTGTGGCGCGGCGACTCGAAGCTCGGGAACGCCGCTTCGCGCCGCCACGCGCCGCGGCGCTGGCGGTGGCCGCAGTAGCGGTGGCGGCGGCAGGCTTCGGGACGGCGGTGGTCGTTCTCGGGACCTCGGACGCTGTGCGGGAGTGGCTGCGAGTGGGGCCTTCCGCGGCCCCGGTCGCGACCCCGGGGCAATCGCCGACGCCGCTTCCCACGCCGACGCCGCCGGCGGTGCGCGGTTTCGCGCGGCCGGTGACGCTGGAGGAGGCGCGGCGGCTCGTCTCGTTCCCGGTCATGTTCCCGCAGGGGTGGCCGGGGCCGGACGCCATCTATCTCTGGGAACCGCAGCCGGGCAATCCGGTCGTCATCCTGTCCTATCTCGACGGCGGCTTCGACCTCTACGAGGGGCCACTGGCGGCGACCTTCGACGAGCCGCCGGTCGAGATCGCGCGCGTCGAAGTGGACGGCGCGCCGGCGCGGTGGCTCGAAGGCGGGGCCATCGTCCTGCACTACCTGGACTCGGAAGGCAGACCCGTCGTCGAACGAAAGCGCATCGTCGAGCGGAATACGCTGGTGTGGGAGCGCTCGGGCGTGACGCTGCGGATGGAGACCTCGCGCGCGCTACCGTTCGCCCTGGCCATCGCCGGGGCCGTGCGCTGA
>JBBING010000119.1:0-4970 GCA_037444005.1 Chloroflexota bacterium | reverse complement strand
CGGCATACTCCACCACACCAAGCCTTCTCTACCATGAATCTTTGAGACGCCGTCCGCCATTGCCCTTCGCGGCGCGCGCCTGCTAGCTTCACCATCGATGTCCCAGATGCCCGGCCCGCCCGTCCCCGACTGGCGGGAACGCTACGCCCATCTGCTTACCACACCAGAGGAGGCGGTCCGCGTCGTCAACGACGGCGACCGCGTGGTCATCGGCATGCACTACCAGACGCCGCTCGCGTTATGTCGAGCGCTCGCCGCACGCCATCGCGAACTCCGCGGCGTCGAGATCGAAAACTCCATCTCCACTTTCATCTCCTGGTGGCCGGAGGGAGACCACGACGCCTTCACCGTCCGCACGTTCTTCCTCCAGGCGTCCGACCGGCCCGCCATGCGCCGCGGACTGCTCGACTACGTCATCCAGGCGCCCATCCGCGAGGACGAGAGCTACTGGCTCGACCGCACGCCCGACGTCTTCCTGGTGAGCGTGTCTCCTCCCGACGCCGACGGCTGGTGCAGCTTCGGGATGAGCGTCTGGGGCGCGCCCGAGGTCGCCCGCGAAGCGCGGCATGTCATCGGCGAGGTCAACGAGCGCTTCGTGCGCACGGGCGGCGATAATCGCATCCACATTTCGCGCTTCGAGAAGTTGGTCGAGGCGCCTCCCACGTGGAAGCATCTGCGCCGGCCGGGGCGCACGCCCGAAGAGACCGCCGTCGCCGAGGTCATCTGCACCATCGTCGTGCAGGAGCTCATCGAAGACGGCGACACCATCCAGATCGGGACGGGTACCGTGTCGGCGGCGCTGGCGCCGTTCCTCGCGCACCGGCGCGACCTCGGCGTGCACAGCGAGCTCATCTTCGGCGGCATCCCGACGCTGGTGGAGCAGGGCGTCGTGACGGGCGCGCGCAAGACGGTGCATCCGGGGAAAGTGGTGGGCGCTTCCTTCGGCCCGCTGGAGCCGCACGAGTGGAAGCTGGTCGACGGCAACCCGACCTATGAGCTCTACTGCATGAGCCACACCAACGACATCCGTGTGATCGCGGCGCACGACCACATGGTGGCGGTCAACAACGCTCTGCAGGTCGACCTAACGGGGCAGATCAACGGCGAGTCGCTGGGCCCGACGATCTACAGCGGCATCGGGGGCGCCTTCGCGTTCCCGGTAGGCGCGCTCCACAGCCGTGGGGGGCGGTCCATCACCGTCCTGCCGTCGACCTCCGTCGTCGACGGGCAGCGGGTGTCGCGCATCGTCGCCGCGCTACCCGAAGGGTCCGCGGTGACGGTGCCGCGGGGCTACGCCGACATCGTCGTCACCGAATACGGCGTCGCGCGGCTCAAGGGGCAGACGCTGCGCAAGCGCATCGACGAGCTTGTCGACATCGCCCATCCCGACTTCCGCGCCGAGCTGCGAGCGCAGGCGCGCCGCCTCTACGGGGTCTAGCGGCGCTCGCGCGTGAGGGCGCGGCGGGCTACACTCGCGGCGACGTCTTCGACAGGAGGCTTGCCGTGCGACCCATCGACGCCCTGCGCGCGAACCTGACGTTCTGGCACGATCTGTTCGGTATCCTGTGCCGCGACCTCACGCCCGACCAGCTCCACTGGCAGCCCGAACAGCACGACAGCACCATTATGTTCGCCCTATGGCACGCGATCCGTTCGGAGGACGAGCTCGTCCACGGCCTCATCGCCCGCCGGCCGAGCGTCTTCACCACCGGAGGCTGGGCCGAGCGGCTTCCCGTCGCGAAGACCGGCATTACGCCGTTCGGCACGGGCCTCGACCGCGCAGGCGTCGCCGCCATCCGGCTCGACATCGGCGCGCTCCTGGAGTACGTCGCGGCCGTACGCGACGCCGTCATCGCTTACGTCGATGGCCTCACGGAAGAGCAAGCGGCGGAGCCGATCCCGCTCCCGTTCTTCAAGGAGCCGTACGGCATCGATTCGCTCACGCGACTGGAGGCGCTGACATTCTTCTGCATCGGCCACACGGCAGAGCATCTGGGTGAGGTGCAGATGCTGCGCGGGCTGATGGGCCTGAAGGGCGCCCTCCTCTAGGCTCCCCGGTCGTCCCGTCGAATTCGCGTACATCGACCCAGCGCTTCGGGCCAAACGGCACGAACGCGCGCGGGCCATCCTCTCGTAGGATGCCGCAGAATCGGCATGAGGGGGCGACACGCATGACGGCCACGGATGCGCTACGCGCCGACCACGAGGTCATCGAACGCGCGCTTCGGGTGATGGAGCGGGCGACGCTCCGGCTCGAGGCGGGACAGACGCTCTCGCCCGAGATCCTGTCCTCGGCGGTGGATTTCCTTCGCAACTTCGCCGACGGCTGCCATCACGCCAAGGAGGAGCTCGCGCTCTTCCCCCGGCTCGTCGAGCGCGGCCTCATCCGCGACGGCGGGCCCATCGGCGTCATGCTGCACGAGCACGACCTCGGACGCGCGTACATCCGCCGGCTCGAAGACGCCCTCGACCGCGACGACCGCGAATCCACGGTCGACGCGCTCCACTGCTACACGGCGCTCCTGCGGAACCACATCTTGAAGGAGAACGAGGTGCTCTTCCCCATGGCGGACCGCCTGCTGACGCCGGACGACCAGACGGACCTGCTGGCGGCGTTCGAGCGGCTCGAGCGCGAGCGCATCGGCGCGAGCGTCATCGAGCGCTATGGCGCGCTCCTGGCGCATATCGAGCGGGCGGTCCGCTAGCCGAACGGGCGACAGACGAAAGGGCTTCCCTTTGCGGGAAGCCCTCCATGCGATTCCGTCAACCAGCGTTTCACACGCGATGGCAGGCCACCCAGTGGCCGGGCGACGCCTCTCGCCACTCGGGCACGCGCTCGCGGCACTCGTCGATGGCGATGGGGCAGCGGGTGTGGAACACGCAGCCCGGCGGCGGGCGCAGCGGGCTGGGCACATCGCCCGAAAGGATGATCCGCTCGCGCTTCGCCTCCACCTCGGGGTCGGGCACGGGCACCGCGGAGAGCAGCGCCTTCGTATAGGGATGCAGCGGGTTCTCGTAGAGCTCGACGCGATCGGCGAGCTCGGCCAGTTTCCCGAGGTACATGACGGCGACCCGGTTACTGATGTGCCGGACCACCGAGAGGTCGTGGGCGATGAACAGGTACGTCAGGCCGAACTGGGCCTGGAGGTCTTCAAGCAGGTTGATGATCTGCGCCTGGATGGACACGTCCAGCGCCGAGACGGGCTCGTCGGCCACGATGAACTCGGGCTGCACGGCAAGCGCCCGGGCGATGCCGATGCGCTGGCGCTGTCCGCCGGAGAACTCGTGCGGGTAGCGGTTGGCGTAGTACGGGTTGAGGCCGACGACGCGCATCAGCTCCTGCACACGCTCCTTGCGCGCCTTCCCCTTCGCCAGGCCGTGGATGGCGAGCGGCTCCGCGATGATCGCGCCGACGGACATGCGCGGGTTCAGCGAGGCGTAGGGGTCCTGGAAGATCATCTGCATCTTCCGGCGCATCGCCCGCATCTCACCCGCGCGGAGCTTCGTGAGCTCGATGTCCCCGAACTTGATGCTGCCGGCGGTGGGCTTGTAAAGCTGCAATATGGCGCGCCCGGTGGTCGACTTGCCGCAGCCGCTCTCGCCGACGAGTCCCAGCGTCTCGCCCTTCTCGATCCCGAACGTGATCCCGTCGACGGCTTTGACGTCGGCGATCTTCCGCTGGAAGATCAGGCCCGCGGTCACGGGGAAGTACACCTTGAGATCCCGCACTTCCACGAGGGGGCGGGCGCCGTTCGTCGTCGTGGCTGTCTGGCCGCTCGTCACTTCAGCCACCATTCCGCTCCGACCTCCGTTCCCTCACGTCCACCCAGCAGGCGGCGAAGTGGTTCGAATCGACCTGCATCAGGGGTGGCGACTCCTCGCGGCACTTGTCGATCCGGTAGGCGCACCGCGGGTAGAACGAGCACCCTTTCGGCATGTTGATGAGGTCGGGCGGCACGCCTTCGATAGGCTCCAGCTTGTCTTTGCGCACCTGGTCGAGCCGCGGCACCGAGCGCAAGAGACCGACGGTGTACGGGTGCCGCGGGTCGGCGTACAGCTTTCGGGCCGTGGCCGTCTCCACAATCTTGCCGGCGTACATCACGTTGACGCGGTCAGCGTACCGGGCGACCACGCCCAGGTTGTGGGTGATGATGATAACGGCGGTGCCGAACTCGCGGCTCAGGCGAGCCATGATCTCGAGGATCTGGGCCTGGATGGTCACGTCGAGGGCGGTGGTGGGCTCGTCGGCGAGCAGCAGCTTCGGGTTGCACGACAGCGCCATCGCGATCATGACGCGCTGGCGCATGCCCCCCGAGAACTGGTGCGGGTAGTCGTTGAGGCGGGTCGCCGCCTCCGGGATGCCGACCATCTCGAGCAGCTCGATGGCGCGGCGCCGGGCGGCCGCGCGGTCCATCTTGAGATGCAGTTCGAGCCCTTCGGTGAGCTGCCTGCCGATGGTCAGCACGGGATTGAGCGAGGTCATGGGCTCCTGGAAGACCATCGCGATCCGGTTGCCCCGGATGTGCCGGATCTCGTCCTCGTCCAGCTTCAGGAGGTCCTGGCCTTCGAAGATGACCTCGCCGCCCACGATCTTCCCGGGTGGGCTCGGGATGAGCCGGAGCAGCGACAGGGCGCTCACGCTCTTGCCGCAGCCGCTCTCTCCCACCAGGCCGAGGGTTTCGCCTTCTTCGAGGTCGTAGCTGACGCCGTCGACGGCCTTGACGACGCCCTCGTCGGTGAAGAAGTGGGTCCTGAGGTCCCGTACCTGTAACAACTTCGACATGCCGCGCGTCCTCGTTTTCCCGTATCGTGTGGCCCGGCCGCCGACTTCGTCAAGAGCGGCGCTCCCGTCGCCCTCGCCCCCGCTCCCTGTACGTCTTCACAAGGTGGTGGGGAAGAGGAGATTCGAACTCCTACGCCTTGCGGCACATGATCCTAAGTCATGCTCGTCTGCCAGTTCCGACACTTCC
>JBBING010000118.1:0-5600 GCA_037444005.1 Chloroflexota bacterium | reverse complement strand
GCGGTATACGCCTTGACGCGCCCTCGCTGCGCCGCCTAGTATCGGCGCAGGAGTCCGCATGTCCGACCCCCGCCCCATCGGAATCTTCGATTCGGGAGTCGGCGGGCTGACTGTTCTCGCCGAGATTCGCCGCCTGCTTCCTTCGGAGGACCTGGTCTATTTCGCGGACAGCGCCCACTTCCCGTACGGCGACCGGCCAGAGGCGGAGGTGCGGGCGTTGGCGGAGGCCGCGACGGAACGGCTGTTGGAACGCGGGGCGAAGCTCGTGGTTATCGCGTGTAACACCGCGACGTCGGCGGCCGCGGAACACCTCCGGGCCCGCTATCCGGTACCCTTTGTGGCGATGGAACCGGCGGTCAAGCCTGCGGCGGCGCATACCCGCACAGGGCGGATCGCTGTGCTGGCGACAGCCGGCACGGTGGAGGGGGCGCGTCTCGCGACGCTGGTCGAACGCTACGCGAACGGCGCCTCTGTGATCGCGCTCGCGGGCGCCGGACTGGCGGAGGCGGTCGAGCGCGGCGACCTCGAACCGACGGAGGCGCTCCGCGCCACGCTCGCCCCAGTCTTGCGGGAACCGGTCGACGCCCTGGCGCTGGGGTGCACCCACTACTTCTTCCTCAAGCCGGCGATCCAGCGTATCGTCGGGCCCGGCGTCGAGGTCATCGACACCGCCGAGCCGGTCGCGCGCCGCGTGCGAGAGGTCCTGGAGGAGCGTGGCCTGTTCGCGCCGTCCGACCGGATCGGCCGCGTGACCTATCTGACGTCCGGCGACCCCGAGGCCTTCGCGCGGCTGCGGGAGCGCCTGCGCCAGGTCCTGCCGTTGCCCGAGGAGCAGCCATGACCTTCCGGGAACGGCTCGAGGCCGCGTGGGAGCGCTCCGGCAGCCTTCTCTGTGTGGGACTCGACCCGGAGCCGGACCGCATGCCCGTCGACGACGTCGTGGCGTTCAACCGCGCGGTGATCGAGGCCACCGCGGGCCTCGTGTGCGCGTACAAACCCAACATCGCGTTCTACGAGCGCCTGGGTCGATCGGGGTTCGACGCGCTGAAGGCCACCGTCGACGCGGTGCCCGACGGCGTGATCGCGATCGTGGACGCGAAGCGCGGCGACGTAGGCCACACCGCACGGGCGTACGCCGAGGCGCTGTTCGACGCGGTAGGCGCGGACGCGGTCACGGTGAACGCGTACCTCGGGGCCGACAGCCTGGAGCCCTTTCTCGAGCGGCCGGACAGAGGTGCCTTCATCGTCTGCCGCACCTCCAATCCGGGGGCGCGCGACCTGCAGGACATGCTCGTCGAGACCCCCGACGGCACGAGGCCGCTGTACGAGGTGGTGGCGTTGACGGCCCGGACGTGGGACCGTCACGGGAACGTCGGCCTCGTCGCGGGCGCGACGTATCCCGAAGAGCTCTCCCGGTTGCGGGCGCTGTGCCCCGAGACGCCGTTCCTCGTACCCGGAGTGGGGGCGCAAGGCGGCGACGTCCGGGCCGCGATTCGCGCGGGGGCCGATGCCCGCGGGCGCGGCCTCATCGTCAGCGCCTCGCGCTCCGTCATCTACGCGGGGTCGGGACCGCGCTTCGCGGACGCCGTGCGCGAGGCCGCCCTCCGGTTGAAAGCGGAGATCGACGCCGCTCTGGGCTCGGAGGTGACGCGCTCGTGACGGTGATCGATTTCCGCATGGGCGATATCGTACGCCTGCGAAAGCCGCACCCGTGCGGCGGCTTCGAGTGGGAGGTGGTGCGGCTGGGGGCGGACATCGGCCTGCGATGCCGCACGTGCGGGCGGCGCGTTCTCCTGGACCGGGTGACCCTCGAGAAGCGGCTCAAGGCGTTCGTCGAGCGTGGTCCTGAGCCGGACGAGGCCAAGGTGCGCCTCCTGTTCGAGCGCGACTGAAGCGATGGGCCAGACTGTGGCGATCGACGCCCGTTCGTTGGTGACGCGCCTCTCGTCGCTCGCCGGCGGGGCGTATCTGTTCGAGCGCGATACCTATCTTCGCTTCTGGCTCGGCCGGCTTACGTCGCACACCGCGGCCAACGCCGTGCTGTATGCGCTGCTCATTCTGGTCGTGCGCGAGACCGGCTCGGCCATCCACTCGAGTCTCTTCGTGGTGTCGTACATCCTGCCGTCGGCCCTGCTCGGGTCCTTCAGCGGTGTGCTCGCCGACCGAGTCCCGAAGGGGCTGGTGCTGTTCGGGGGCAATCTGGCGCGAGGCGTGCTGGCGTTCCTGCTCATCGGGTCCTACGAGAGCGTGTGGACGCTCTACGGCATGGGCCTGCTCCTGGCGCTGGCGTCGCAGTTCATCTCGCCGGCGGAGGGCGCGGCGCTTCCCTCGGTGGTGCCGAGACAAGACCTGACGGCGGCGAACGCCGCCAACAACCTCGGCTCCCTGATCTCGCAGGTGGCGGGGATGGCGGTGCTGGCGCCGCTGTTCCTCGCGCTCTTCGTGCCGCCCCTGTTTCTCGTCGCGGCCGTGCTGTTCTTCGTGGGAGCGGTGTTCTTCGGCACGACGCTCGGGTTCGGGTTCGAGAGCGCTCGGGGGATTCGGCGGGTGACCGTGCGCGAAGTTCGGGAGCAGTTCGCGCGCGCCTGGCGCACGCTCTCGAAGGACACGCCGTCGTATATGAGCGTCATTATCGTTACGCTGGCGAGCGTGACGGCGCTGGTCACGGTCAGCCTGGCGCCTCGGTACGTCGACGGCGTTTTGCACGTCGCGCCCCAGTGGGCCATCTTCGTCCTGTCGCCCGCGGCGCTGGGCATTCTCGGGGGGATGCGCCTGGCGCCAGGGCTGGAGCGCTTCCTGTCGAAGGCGCAGATCGTGGCGCTCTCCTTCGGCGTGCTCGTGCTCGGGATGGTCGTCATCGGAATGGTGAAGCCGGTCGGGGCCGCGTTCGAAGACCTGTTGGGGTTGAATGCGACCGGCGCGCGCCTGCTGGTCACCGCGGTGTTCGCGGTGCTCTTGGCCGGCGCCTACACGCTCATCAACATCGCCGCGCGGTCGATCGTGAATGAACGGATCCCGGTGGAGATGCAGGGCCGGGTGTTCGCCGCTCAGGCCGTGTTGAGCAACCTCGCGTCGATCGCGCCGATCCTCTTGACCGGCGCCGTCGCGCAGGTGCTGGGCGCGGACCGCATCTTCGTCGCCGTCGGCGTCGTCGTGGGCGTGGCGGCGGTCTGGTACTGGCTCCGCAGCCGATACAGCGAGGCGCCGCCGTGACGTCGCGAGCCTCGGGCGTGCGGTATGCGCCGGGCGCGGCGCCTCCCCGGAGACCGACGTCGGTTCTGCGGAACCGAGGCTTCTTCATCCTGTTCCTCGTTCAGCTCCTCGGGCAGACAGCGCAGAACGCCCTCCTGTTCGGCCTCCTCGTGGTCGTGACCGACCTGACGAAGACGTCGACGTTTACGAGCGTGCTGGTGCTCTCGTACGTGGTGCCCACGTTCATCGCCGGCGTGTTCTCGGGCGTGCTCGTGGACCTCTGGAGCAAGCGGCGCCTCCTCATCATCACGAACCTCATCCGGGCGCTTGCCACCGTCGGCTTTCTGCTCAGCGTCGACCACGCGTGGGGCCTCATCGGCATCAACCTGGTCTTCGCCACGGCCGGGCAGTTCTTCAATACCGCGAACACGGTGACCATCCCCTTCCTCGTGTCGCGCGAGGACCTCATCGCCGCCAACAGCACCTACAGCATGACGGTGACCATCTGCCAGCTCGCCGGGATGATCGTGCTGTCCCCCATCGTGCTGGCCACGTTCGGCCCCGAAGTGCTGTTCGTCATCTGCATCGTGTTGCTGCTCGCGGCGTCGGCGCTCGCGAGGATGCTGCCGACGGTGGAGCACGACGACGGGCGGCCCGAGCGTCAGTTGCCGACGCTCGAAGATTTCCGGCTCGCGGCGTCGGAGTACTGGACGGCCCTGCGGAGCATCCGCAACGACCCCACGACCAACCTCGCGATGCTGCACGTGACGCTGGCGAGCACGCTGGTCCTGCTGTTCGCGGTGCTCGTCCCCCGGTACATGCAGGCGATCCTGCGGATCGCGCCCGACCGTGCCGTCAGCGTGTTCGCGCCTGTAGCCTTCGGGGCGCTCCTGGGCTTCCGGTTCCTACCCCGGGTCGCGAACCGCTTCGGCAAGGTGCGCACCGTGGCCATCGGCCTTACGGGGCTCGCGGTGTGTCTCGCGGCGTTCGGAATGGTCGAGACCATCGGGGACGCGCTCCGGCGTACCGAGCACCTGAATCCGTTCGCGGAAGAGACGGCGCAGCGGTTCGGCGGGCTCTCCATCCTCGTGGCGCTGACCACGTTGCTCTCCGGACCGCTCGGCTTCTCCTTCGCGCTGGTCAACGCCCCCGCGC
The DNA here is from genome assembly GCA_037444005.1 of Chloroflexota bacterium. Lineage (GTDB taxonomy): Bacteria > Chloroflexota > Dehalococcoidia > DSTF01 > JACRBR01 > DATLZC01. Next base: position 1,253 of record JBBING010000118.1, on the reverse strand, counting down.
AGACGATCCTGCACGAGCGCGCTCCCGCGGAGATGCGCGGGCGGGTGTTCGCTGCGCAGGTGGTGCTCGCCAATGGCGTGTCTATCATCCCCCTCATGCTCGCGGGCGGTGTGGCCGACATCTACGGGGTGAGCACGGTGATTCTTGGCATCGCGGTCATCATGGCCGCGGTGGCGGGCTTGAGTCTGTGGGTAGACTGGAAGTACGGGATTTCGGCGCAAGTGGAGCGGCGCCCGCATGCCAGCGGTGTCGTGTAACGGGAAGGAGAACTGTTGAGGAAGGCGCGCAATTGACACCCTTCTCCGATGAACGCTAGACTGACTCAGCAGCGCAACCCGAGGTGAGCGCACGTGATTGAGTTGACGATCGAAAGCATCCGGGTCAACCTGGTGAACTACCAGCGCGTCGTGATCCTCAAGGAGAAGAACGCCGACCGCTATCTGCCCATCTGGATCGGCGCCGCCGAGGCCGACGCCATCGCCGTCCGCCTGCAGGATGTGGCCGTCGCCCGTCCCCTGACCCACGACCTCCTGCGCTCCGTCATCGACTCCCTCGGCGCCACCATCGAGTACATCGTGGTGAACGACCTCTCGAACGACACCTTCTTCGCCCGGGTGGTGCTCACGCAGGACGGGCGGACGCTCGAGATCGACTCGCGGCCGAGCGACGCCATCGCGCTGGCGGTTCGCGCAAAGGTGCCTATCTACGCCGAAGAGTCCGTGCTCGAGAAGGCGGGCGTCTTCCTCGACAAAGAAGGCGAGCCTGTCGAGGCCACCGAGGAGCACACCATCGAGCGGACCACGAAGCCCAGCCCCGAGGAGCTGGAGAAGATGTCCGCGTTCCGGGAGTTCATCGAAAGCCTCGACCTGGATGACTTTGACCGGCGCAAGCAGGGGTAGATCCGTTCGCTGTGGGTGCGACGTCCACGGGCGCTTCGTGACGAAGCGCCCGTTTTCTGTTGTCCGCCCGGACGACACGCGCTGGAGGGGCGTCGCGACATGAACCGCCTGGAGCTCCACGTCGCGTTGCTTCCGCACCTGCGCGAGCCCGGCGGCGACGTCGTCATCGTCGTGGATGCGCTTCGCGCGACCACGTCGATCGCGACGGCGTTCGGCAGCGGCGCCTCCCTTGTCATCGTGTGCGGGAGCTGCGGGCGTCGCGAGAGGCGGCTGCTTCGCTCTCGGTGGCGGGCGGCCGGCCGCTTCTCTGCGGGGAAACGCGCGCGAGGCGGCCCAAGGGGTTCGACTTCGGCA
>JBBING010000117.1:1792-5753 GCA_037444005.1 Chloroflexota bacterium | reverse complement strand
CGTCGTCTGCGTCGCCCTTCGGCGACGCAGCGGGCGTCCGGCCCGAGGAGCCATTGTTCCCCAGCGTCACCACGGCCATCGCGGCGACAGCGTCCCCTTCGCTGATGTTCATCACCGACACGCCCTGGGCGGCGCGGCCCGTCTGCCGGATGCTGTCCATCCGCGTCCGGAGGATGATGCCTTCGCGAGACACCAGCACCAGCTCCTGGTCCGCGTTCACGGTACGCGCCGCCACCAGCGGGCCCGTCTTCGGCGTGATGTTGTACGTGCGCACGCCGCCGCCGCCCCGGTGGTGACGCGGGTACTCCTCCAGCGGCGTTCGCTTCCCGAAGCCCTTCTCCGAAATTGTGAAAAGCTGATGGCCGGGGACCACGACGTCCATACCGATGACCGAAGCGCCGGGGTTCAGCTTGATGCCCCGCACGCCGCCGCTGGCCCGCGACGCCGCCCGCAGCTCCCGCACCGGAAACCGGATCGCCTGGCCGTCGCTCGTCACCAGCACGATGTCGTCGTTGTCGGTGGCGAGCCGCGCGTTCACGAGGTGATCGTCGGGCTCGAGGTCCATGGCGATGAGACCGTTCCGCCGCACCTGCTTGAATTCGCTCAGCGGCGTCTTCTTCACCTCGCCCTTGGCGGTGGCCATCACCATGTAGTCCTTGTCGTAGTCGCGGACCGCCACCAGCGCCGTCACCGACTCGCCCGGCGGGCAATCGACGATGTTCACCAGCGCGATGCCCCGGGCGGTGCGCTTCGCGTCCGGCACCTCGTACGCCTTGCTCTGGAACACACGGCCGCGCTCGGTGAAGTAGAGCAGGTGGTCGTGCGTGTCGCACACGATGAGCCGGTGCACGGCGTCGGCCTCGCGGGTGACCATACCCGTCACCCCGCGGCCGCCGCGCCGCTGCACACGGTACGTCTCCAGCGGCTGCCGCTTGATCGCGCCCCGCTGGCTGAGGGTGACGACGACCTCCTGATGCGCGATGAGGTCCTCGTCGCTGACCTCCTCCGCCTCATCGCTCACGATGAGCGTGCGGCGCTCGTCGCCGTACTTCTTCTTGATGTCCTGCGCGTCCTCCGCGATGAGGAAGTCGATCTTTCGCGGATTGGCCAGCAGGTCCTCCAGGTAGTTGATCTGCTGGATGACCTCCTTGTACTCCTCCTCGATCTTCTGACGCTCGAGCTGGGCCAGCCGGCGGAGCTGCATGTCGAGCACGGCCTGCGCCTGACGCTCCGACATCTTCCACGGCCTGCCCATCAGCTTGCTCTTGGCGTCGTCGGCCGACTTCGCCTTCCGGATGGTCTGGATCACGGCGTCGAGGTCGTTCAGCGCGATCAGGTAGCCCTGCAGGATGTGCTCGCGCTCGCGCGCCTTCTCGAGGTCGAACTCCGTCCGCCGCCGGATCACGACGCGGCGGTGGTCGATGTAGTGCAGCAGCGCTTCCTTGAGCCCCAGCGTCCGCGGCTGGCCGTCCACCAGCGCGACCATGTTCACCGGGAACGCCGACTGCATCGCCGTGTAGCGGTAGAGCGCGTTCAACACGCGGCGCGCCTGCCCGCCGCGCGCCAGCTCGATCACGATGCGCATCCCGTGCCGGTCCGACTCGTCCCGCAGGTCGCTGATGCCGTCGATCTTGCGGTCCTTCACGAGCTCGGCGATGCGCTGGACCAGCGCCGCCTTGTTCACCTGATACGGCAGCTCGGTGACCACGATCTGCTCGCGGCCGCCCCGGGCCGACTCCTCGATGCGCGCCCGCGCCTTCATCACGATGCGGCCGCGCCCGTCGGCGTAGGCCGCCCGGATGCCGTCGACCTTGATCTCCTTGCGGTTCCCGTCGGCGTCCACCGTCGTGTCCCGGCGCATGCGGTAGATGATCCCGCCCGTCGGGAAGTCGGGGCCCTTCACGACCTCGCACAGCTCCTCGGTCGTCGCCTCGGGGTTCTCGATAAGGAGGCAGATGGCGTCGCAGATTTCGCCGAGGTTGTGCGGGGGGATGCTCGTCGCCATGCCCACGGCGATGCCGGCGGCGCCGTTCACGAGCAGGTTCGGCAGCCGGGCCGGCAGGACCACCGGCTCCTTCAGGCTGTCGTCGAAGTTCGGCGCGAAGTCGACCGTGTTGCGGTCGATGTCGGCGAGCAGCTCCTCGGCGATGGGCGCGAGGCGCGCCTCCGTGTACCGCATGGCCGCGGGCGGGTCGTTGTCGACGCTCCCGAAGTTCCCCTGCCCGTCGACCAGCGGGTAGCGCATGGAGAAGTCCTGCGCCATGCGAACCATCGCTTCGTATACCGGGCTGTCGCCGTGGGGGTGGTACTTGCCGAGGACCTCGCCCACGATGCGGGCGCTCTTCTTGAAGGCGGCGTTCGGGCGCAGCCCCAGCTCCGCCATCGCGTACAGGATCCGCCGCTGGACGGGCTTGAGACCGTCGCGCACGTCGGGCAGGGCGCGCGCGACGATGACGCTCATCGCGTAGTCGAGGTACGAAGCCCGCATCTCGTCTTCGATGCGGACGGGGCGGATCCTGCCGACGTTAGGTTCGGTGGTCATGCGGGTCTACGGTCCTTCGCTACAGGCGAGCGGGCTGCGCCGCGCAAATGCTAGAACAAGCATACCAATTCCCCCTTCTTCGCTCAATTCGCCCGCCCATGCCACGCCTTCCCCCACACGCCTTCCCCATATGAAGGCCACGCTTTAGCGTGGCCGGCAAACCTTGGGGCCACCACGGTTTCCCCCAGTATGAAGGCCACACTTCAGTGTGGCCGGCGGGCCATGGGGCCACCGCCGGGCAGGCTGAAGCCTGCCCTTCACCGAGGGGAAGGACCATTGTCATGCTGAGGAGGCCGCAGGCCGACGAAGCATCTCTCCTCCCCTGCCCGAACGTCGCCCCCCGGCGAGGCCCTCCGTGCGCCCACCGAGGCCGTCGCCCCGAGGGAATCGCCCTACACCGGGCGAGAGATGCTTCGCCCTCGCTTCGCTCGGGCTCAGCATGACCCTCGGGCTCGCACCCCAAGGTGGCCTGTCGCAGGGACGTACTACTCGACGCGCGACGCGGGCTGTTTGGCGTGGACCTTCCGGCGCCGTCGAGGCCTCACGAGCCAGCGGCCCTCGCGGGCGATGTCGCGGACCATCGTCGCCTGACTCGCGAGCCGCCCGAACTCCTCCGGCGTATAACAGAGGAAGTCGTACGAGACGCCGGGTTCGCGGAGCGGCAACAACAGCCGTCCGCGCTCGAGAAACGGCACGCCTTCGAAATCCGGGGACACGACGACGAAGTCGTAGTCGCTTTCCGGCGCCGCGACGCCATGCGCGCGCGACCCGAATAGAATGAGCGCATACAGGCGCAGCCGTTCGGCGAGCCGCCTGCTCAGTCGCGCGACGACGTCATCGATAACTGTCGTTCCACCCATGCCAGCACCTCTTCGGCGGCGGTCATGAGCCGCCTTACCGCTGGTTCATCGACGTCGCTCTCCAGGCCGCTCCCGGCGTCGAGATATCTCGACAGCAGGTACGCACGGCTGAGCTGATCCAGAGCGTCCCGCCCGACCGGGCAACCGGTCGTCTCCGCAAGACGGACCACATCGTGCGTTCTGGCTGGCGGCTCTCCCGTGCGCTCGACCCATAGCGCCTTCAGGCCCTTTTCCGTAGCTTGCTGGGCGAAGAACGCGGTCGCGGACCACCGTTCGCCCGCGAAGGTGACGCGCGCCGTCTTCATATCCTCCAGCGCGCGCCGCCACCAGCGCTCGGTCTCCTCCCTCACGCGACGCCCTCACGCGATTCTACCACGGGGTCCTTTCACGACGGCGGGCCCGTCCGGCCGGCCGTGCGACCCGGGCCGCGCCCCCGGCCATGGGGCGACGGCCCCGTCCCCCTTCCATGAAGGCCACGCTTCAGCGTGGCCGGCCCGCCATGGTTCCACCGCCGGGCAGGCTGAAGCCTGCCCTTCATGGACGGCGACAGGCCGGCCCG
>JBBING010000117.1:0-1692 GCA_037444005.1 Chloroflexota bacterium | reverse complement strand
TCCACCGCCGGGCAGGCTGAAGCCTGCCCTTCATGGACGGCGACAGGCCGGCCCGCCATCGGTCCGCCGCCGGGCAGGCTGAAGCCTGCCCTTCATCGCGGGGGGAGGGGCGGGGGACCGGGGCACGCCGGGCGCGGCGGGACGGGCGCGGGGCGCCGGGCGAACGAAGGGGCCTGCCCCTCGCAAGAGGGACAGGCCCCGTTCGATTCGGCCGTCTAGAGCCTCACGCTACCGGGAGACCTTCCGGACCGCCGCGCCGCCCAGCGTCAGCGCCAGCGCGCCGATCGCCAGACCCGCGAGGGCGATCCAGGAGAAGCCGCCGGCGGCGTCCTGGCTCAGGTAGCCGCCGTTGCCGGTGCTCGGCGGGCGGACCGGCCCGCCCGGCGTCGGCGACGCGGCCGGCGCCGTCGGCGTCGCCAGGATGCAGTCCACCCGGACCGACGCCTGCGCGTCGCCCGCCGTTACGATGACGGTCACGCCTGCGGCGTTGCCGGAGAGCGGCGTGATCGTGCTGCTCGCCTGGCCGTCCGTCGTCGTGGCGTTGATCGGGTCGGCCGTGCCGAGCGCGACCACCGAGAAGTTCACCGACGTGCCGTCGACCACGTTGTTGCCGTCGGCGTCGGTCACCGTGGCGGTCACCGTCGAGCTGTTCACGCCGTTGCAGTCGATGGCTGCCGGGCTCGCCGACAGCGACACATTCGCCGGCAGGCCGACGATCGTCTTCGTCGCGGTGTCGGATTCGGCTTCACCACCGAACGCCACGTCAGTGAACGACGCGGTGACAGTGACCTCGCCCGTTTCATCCTGGCCGCAGAGCACTGCAAACGCCGCCGTCACCTCGCTCTCCACGGTGACCCCGCTCGTGTCGGCGATAGCGGCCACGTCGGTGTCGCTGCTGGTCCACGAAACCGGGATCATCGTGAGCGCCGTGCCGTCGCTGTCGACGACGTCGGCCCACAGGAAGATCTTGTCGCCGTCCTCGTCGTTGTCCAGGCCGTCGCTCACGTCAGCGCTGGCGCAGCCCTCGTTCTCGACGGAGGCGACTTCCTTGACCTCGTTGATGGTGATCTCGTCCGGGTTGCCGACCAGAGTGACGGGAATCGAGACCGTGACGCTCTCCTGCGTCACGTCCACATTCACCGTCTGCCCCGGCGCCCCGCTGCCGTTGGAGTACAGGTACGTCACGATGAGCCCGTCGCCCACCGTGCCATCCCCGTCGCAATCCTCCTCCGCGTCGCCCGGTGCCGTTCCGTCGTTGCACAGCCAGTCGCCAGCGCTGTCGTTGGAGGCGGTCGGGCTCGGAACCGAGGCGTCGTTGGTCGTGTTGATCGCGGTCTTCGGGTCGACCGTCACGTTATCGTCGTCGTCGACGAAAATGAACAGGATGAGAGCGCCGTTGCCGGCCAGCACGTCGCCGTCCTCGTCGAGCTGGTTGCCGTCGAGGTCCACGCCCTCGAGGTCGGACGCCTCGAACGTGCCGTCGCCGTCACCGACGCAGTCGTCGATGTCGTTCGTCGTGGTCGTGTCCGCATCCGCCAGCTCGGCCGCGGTCAGACCATCTCTGGCCGTCACGCCCGTACAGGGGGCGAGCATCGTCGGCGAGATCGCCACGAGCTTCGTGGGCACCGCCTGGGTGCTCGGCGCGCCGAGCGTGCCGAAGCCGATGGCGCCGATGGCCAGCGCGATGGCTCC
>JBBING010000116.1:0-5802 GCA_037444005.1 Chloroflexota bacterium | reverse complement strand
CAACCATACCAGAAGGCAGGCGCTGCTTCTATCCCACCAACCAAGAACCAGTCACCGGTCAGCTGCGGGGCTGACCGATGCGGGACGCCGCGTCGACCTCGTGAAGCTGTCCCGTGCGCACGTCGTACACGAAGCCGTAGATGACGGCGTCCGCCGGCACGAGCGGGTGCTCGCGGATGCGCCGCACGTCGTCGACCACGCTGGCCTCGAGGTCGGCGAACGGGAGGAAGTCGATGGCGTCGCCCGCCGTGGAGCCGGTCTCCTCGCGGAGGCGGGCGCGAAGCTGATCGTTCGTGAAGGTCATCATCCCGCAGTCAGTGTGGTGGATGACGGCGAACTCGCGCGTTCCCAGCAGGCGCGACGAGATGACGAGCGAGCGGATGGCGTCGTCGCTGGCGCGGCCTCCGGCGTTGCGGATGACGTGGGCGTCCCCTTCGACGAAGCCCCCGAACTTCTCGGGGTGCAGACGCGCGTCCATGCACGTGAGGATGGCGGCCCGCCGTTTCGGTGGCGCCGCGAGATCGCCGTGGGCGAACGCGGAGGCGTAGCTGCGGCTGCTGGCGAGGAGATGGTCGCGGATGCTCATGGCGCGCCTCCCGGCAGGAAAGTTGATCGAATCAATCTACAAAGTGTACAACACGCCGGCAAGCGGCCGCCCGGCCTCGACCTGCGGCGCGCGTCCCGCGCAGGGCCGCGGCGACGCTGCCTGTCGCGCGCGTTCCCCCTATACTGCAGTGACGCGCTCGCGAACACGCGAGCGCAGCCGTGTGGAGAAGGACGAGGTATGACCGCGATCACCTGGGAAGTCGCCACCCTGTCCAACGGGCTTCGTGTCGTGACGACGCCGGTGTCGACCGCGCAGTCGGTCAGCGTCAACGTCTTTGTGGGCGTGGGCTCGCGGGCCGAAGACCGGCGGACCAACGGCGTCTCGCACTACCTCGAGCACATGCTGTTCAAGGGCACCGAGCGCCGGCCCACCGCCATCGATATCGCCGAGGCCATCGAAGGGGCCGGCGGCGTGCTGAACGCGTACACCACGAAGGAGCTGACCTGCTACTGGAATCAGGCGCCCTTCGACCGGCTCGACCTCGCCGTCGACGTGCTCGCCGACATGATCGCGCACGCGACCCTGAGCGAGGAGGAGATCGAGCGCGAGCGGACCGTCGTCCAGGCGGAGATTCAGCGAGCGCACGACCAGCCGGCGGCGTGGGCGTCGGAGCTCCTCGCGAAGGCCTGCTTCGGCGACCAGCCCATCGGCTGGCCCATCGCCGGCTCGCTCGAGACGGTCGGGTCGCTGACCCGGCAGGACATGGTCGACCACGTGCGCGCGTGGTACACGCCGCCGAACATGGTGGTGAGCGTGGCGGGCGCCGCCGCTCACGACGAGGTCGTGCGGCTCGCCGAGCGCCTGTTCGGCGACCTCCCCGCGCGGCCGGCGCCGGCCGTGCCGCCCGCCTCGGCCGAGCTGCCGCGGGAGCGGGTGATCGTCGAAACGCGCGACGTCGCTCAGGCCAATCTCGGCATCGCTGTGCGCGCGCTGGCCCGTCAGGACCCCGACCGGTACGCCCTCATGATCATGAACACGGTGCTGGGCCGGGGCATGAGCAGCCGTCTGTTCAAGGAGGTGCGCGAGAAGCGCGGCCTGGCGTACTCCGTAGGCTCCGGCGTCGCGCGGTACGTCGACACCGGCGTGCTGTCCATCAGCGCGGGCGTGAGCCCGGACAAGCTTGAAGAGGCCACCACCGTCATCCTGCAGGAGCTCGCCCGGTTGGCGGACGAGCCGGTGGGGGAGGCCGAGCTGCAGAAGGCGAAGGATTACACCATCGGCAGCTTCCGGCTCGGGCTCGAGACGACGATGGCGCTGGCGCAGCGCGCGGGTGAGGCCTTGCTCATGACGGGCGAGATCGAGCCGGTCGACGACGTGGTCGAGCGCCTCCGCGAGGTCACGCCGGACGATGTGCGGCGGGTCGCCGGGCGCATCGTGCGGCCGGAGGCGCTGTCCATGGCGGTCGTGGGGCCGCCGGGCGCCGACCCCGAACGGCTGGAGACGCTGCTGGCTTCGGCCGCCTGACAGCGGGGCGTCACTCGGTGTAGAAGGCGTACCCCACGAGGCCGGGCCCCGTGTGGACCCCCATGACCTGCGTGAACTCGCTCACGTAGAGTTCGACGGGATCGAGCGCCTTCGCGCGCTCCGCGAGGAAGGCGGCGTCGTCGGGCGCGTTCGCGTGGTGCACGCAGACATGGAGGCGTCCGGTCCCGGCGGTCCGCTCGGCGAGCAGCTCGGCCAGCCGCTCGAGGGCGCGCGCCTTCGTGCGGGTGCGGGCCACGAGGCGGATGTCCCGCTCCTTGAACTGCACGATGGGCTTCACCTGGAGCACGTGCGAGGCCCACGCGGCCACCCGCGGGACGCGACCGCCCCGGGCCAGGTATTCGAGCGTGTCGAGCACGACGAGCAGGGCGACTTTCGGCATGAGCGCCTCGGCGCGGGCGATGCAGGCGTCGATGTCGGCGCCCTCGCGGGCGGCGCGGGCGGCCTCGAGCGCGACGAAGCCCTGCGCCATGGCCGCGTTCCGGGAATCGAGGACGCGCACATCGAGGCCGGGGAACTCCTCACGGGCGAGGCGCGCGGCGGCCAGCGCGGAGTCGTACATGGCGCTGAACTGCGCGGACACGGTCACGCAGAGCACCGCTTTCGACGTCTTCGCGCGCTCGCGGATGGCGCGCAAGTACTCGCCGGGCGAAGGCGCGGCGGTGGTGGGCAGCGAGCGGGAGCTCCGCAGCAGGCGGTAGAACTCGGCGGTGTCGTCGTCCATGCCGTCGACGTACGTCCTGCCCTCGAACACGAGGTTGAGGGGGATGATGTCGATGCCGTAGGCTCGCGCCACATCAGAGGGGATGCAGGCGGTGCTATCGGTGATGATGGCGACGTGGTTCATGAGCCTCGTGCGTCGGCTGAGGGCGCCGGGGGACGCGGGAAACCTCGCATTGCGCCGGTTCGGCGGGCCGTGCTAGACTGTCGCGACGTTACGGAGAACCTTAGCATACCTCGCGCTGCAAGGGTAATGTTGACGAAAGAAGCCAAGAGCGCGCTGATTCAGGAATACCGGCTCCACGAGACCGACACGGGCTCGGCGGAGGTGCAGGTCGCGGTGCTCACGGAGCGGATCAACCGCCTGACCGAACACCTGAAGCTGCACAAGCACGACTATCACTCCCAGCGCGGCCTGTTGAAGATGGTGGGCAAGCGCCGGCGGTTGCTCGCGTACATCGCGCGACACGACGTCCAGCGCTACCGGGAGCTCATCAACCGGCTGGGACTGCGAAAGTAACGAACACACGAACCCGCCAGAAGGCGGGTTTCGCCATAACAAGGTAGGAAGAGGGGAACGAGCGAGTCTCCGCGACGGGCCCAAGGTTCGGACGACCCGACCGATTCGGGATACCCTCATCGAGGCCCGGCAGGCGTCCTGCCACGCGCAGGCGAAACGACGAAGCGAACCCCCGGAACGGAAACGGAAACCGGTGCAGGACACGGAAGCTCCGGATCAGGCGCCGATCCCCATCGAGGCGCGCACACCACAGGGATCGTTCACGAGGTCCTCACCGACACGGAGGTGCCAGAACTGACCATGCAACTCACCACGCCACGAACATTTGAGCGGCTTCTCGGCGGCAAGCCGTTCCTCATCGAAACCGGCAAGCTCGCCGGACAAGCCAACGGCGCCGTCACCGTCCGCTACGGCGACACTGTCGCCCTGGTGACCGCCACCATGAGCGCCAGCCCCCGCGAGGGCATCGATTTCTTCCCGCTCACGGTCGACTACGAAGAGCGGCTCTACGCCGCCGGGAAGATCCCGGGCAGCTTCTTCCGTCGCGAGGGCCGGCCATCGACCGAGGGCGTGCTGGCCGCCCGCCTCACCGACCGGCCCATCCGCCCGCTCTTCCCCAAAGGCTTCCGCAACGACGTCCAGATCATCATCACCGTGCTCTCCGTCGATCGGGAGCACGACCCCGACGTCCTGGGCACCGTCGGCGCCTCGGCGGCGCTATGCATCTCGAACATCCCCTTCGACGGCCCTGTGGCCGCGGTCCGCGTGGGCTACATCGACGGGCAATACGTCGTGAACCCGACGTTCTCGCAGCTCAAGGAGAGCTCGCTCGACCTCGTCGTCGCGGGCACGCGGGACGCCATCATGATGGTCGAGGCGGGGGCCAAAGAGGTGCCCGAGGACCTGATGCTGGGCGCCATCGAATTCGGCCAGCAGCAGAACCAGATCCTCATCGACCTCCAGGAGGAGATGATCCGCGAGATCGGGCAGCCGAAGCTCGAATTCGCGGCCCCGCGCGTCCGTCCCGAAGTCCGTGACGAGGTGGCGGCGGCCATGGAGGGCCGCCTCGAAGAGATCCTGGCCGCGGTCAAGGAAGAGCGGCAGACCGCGCTGGACCAGCGCCGCGAGGAGCTCAAGGAGCGCTTCGCCGACATCTTCGGCGCCGAAGAGATCAGCATGGCGCTGGACGAGGTCGTCAAGCAGACGGTTCGCCAGTCCATCCTCGAGCGCGGGGTGCGGCCGGACGGGCGCGGCCCGAAGGACATCCGGCCCATCTCCTGCGAGGTGGGGCTGCTTCCGCGCACGCACGGCTCGGGCCTGTTCACCCGCGGGCAGACCCAGGTGCTCAACATCGCGACGCTGGGGAGCATCGGCGAGGAGCAGCGGCTCGACACCCTGTCTCCCGAAGAGACGAAGCGGTTCCTGCACCACTACAACTTCCCGCCGTACTCGGTGGGCGAGGCGCGACCCATCCGCGCGCCCGGACGTCGGGAGATCGGCCACGGCGCCCTCGCTGAGCGGGCGCTCGAGCCGGTCGTGCCTTCGGAGGAGAAGTTTCCGTACACCATCCGCCTCGTGTCCGAGGTGCTGTCGAGCAATGGCTCGACCTCGATGGCGAGCGTGTGCGCGGGGACGCTGTCGCTGATGGACGCGGGCGTGCCCATCAAGGCGCCGGTGGCGGGCATCGCCATGGGCCTCGTCATGGGCGAGGACGGCTCCTACCGGGTACTCACGGACATCGCGGGGCTCGAGGACGCGCTCGGCGACATGGACTTCAAAGTCGCCGGCACCGCCGAGGGCATTACCGCGCTACAGATGGACATCAAGATCAAGGGCATCACGCTCGACATCATGGACGAGGCGCTGCGGCAGGCCCGCGAGGCGCGCCTGTTCATCCTGGAGAAGATTCGCGAGACGATCCCCGAGCCGCGACACAACCTCTCCCAGTACGCCCCGCGCATGTACCGGATCCAGATCCCGCCCGACAAGATCGGGTCGGTCATCGGCCCCGGCGGCCGGGTCATTCGGTCCATCATCGATGAGACGAAGTGCACCATCGATATCGAGGACGACGGCTCGGTGTACATCGGCTCGCCGGATGCGGCGATGGCCCAGAAGGCGATCGAGATCATCGAGGGCTTGACCCGCGACGTCGAGGTGGGCCAGATCTACACGGGCCGGATCACGCGGCTGATGAGCTTCGGCGCCTTTGCGGAGATCCTGCCGGGCAAGGAAGGCCTCATCCACATCAGCGAGCTCGCCGACTACCGGGTGCCCAGCGTCGAGGACGTGGTTAAGGTGGGCGACGAGGTCATGGTGATGGTGACCGAGATCGACAGCCTCGGCCGGATCAACCTCTCGCGGAGGGCGGTGCTCGAGGGCGCGGAGCCCGGCAAGGTGCCCGAGCGGGCCCTCGAGGCTGGCCGCGAGCGCCGCGAGGGCCCGTCGCGGCGCGGCGGGATGGCCGAGCGCG
>JBBING010000115.1:0-6110 GCA_037444005.1 Chloroflexota bacterium | reverse complement strand
ACGCCGCGCCGCGGCTGCGGGTCGTGCCGGAGCCGGAGCCCGAGCCGCCCCCCGCGCGCGAGCCGGCGTGGAGCCTGCTCACCATCTCGCACCTCGCCATCTGGGTCGAGGACGCCGTGCACCGCCTGGGCCCCCGCCGGGTCCGGACGATGCTCGAGCTGTGCGAAATCGGCGGCATGGTCGGCCCCGAGACGAAGGCGGCGCTGCTGCGCATCATCGAGCCCGACGCGCCCGAACCTTCGCGTACGCCAACGGTCAACGAATGGCTGCTGGCGCTGCGGGAGCTGGAGGCGCTGCTGCACGACGAGCACACCGACCTCGCCCTGGCGCGTACGCACCGGGGCGCGAGACGAAGGCGCTGAGCGCACGCCGCAGCAGTCGAGGCAGGCCGGGAGGGCCGCCGCCGTGCGGCTCCCGGGCGTGAACGGAGTCGAAGCCAGGGGGTGCAGCCATCGAAAAGGCCATCGCAACCATCCTGCTGACGGTCGCCGGGATCGTCGCCATCGTGGCGGTGATCAACGCGATCATGCCCGAGGTGAGCCGGACCAGCAGCACGCTAGTGAGCACCGCCGGCGTCATCGAAGGCCGCATCAGCACGCAGATCGAGATCATCCATGCCGGCGGGCAGGACGGCGGCACCACCGCGGACGTCTGGATCAAAAACGTGGGCGCCTCGACCATCACCGCGCCCGACCGCATGGACGTCTTCTTCGGGCCGCAGGGGAACTTTCAGCGAATCCCCTATGGCGCCGACAGTAGCTGTACCGCACCCTGCTGGTACTACAGCATCGAGAACGACACCGCCTGGCGCCCGACAGCCACCGTCCACATGACGTTGAAGCTGTCGACGGCGCTGGCGACGGGCACAACGTACTACGTCCAGGTGGTGGCGCCTTCGGGCTCCACGGACGCGAAGTACTTCACGGTGTAGGCCATGGAACACGGCATCCCTGCGCTCATCATCGCTTCGGTCATGATCGTCGCCACGCTGCTCATCGCGCGCAGCGGGTACATGGGCGTCGACGCCGTGAACCAGTCGTTCAAGGAGATGGAGAGCCGCGTCGGCGAGCAGGCCCGCACCAACGTCGTCATCGAGAACACCGCGTCCGACGCCTCCGGCGCCAACCTTACCGCCGACGTAACCAACACCGGCAGCACCGTGCTCGGCGACTGGGACTACACCGACGTCGTGGTTCAGTACATCGACGATGTCGGCGCCTACCACATCCGCTGGCTGCCGTACACCGGTGGGGCGCTGAGCGCGAACACGTGGACGGTGAACTCCATCACGAACGATGTGTTCGAGCCCGGCCTCCTCAACCCCACGGAGCAGATGCAGATTCAACTCCGCATCAATCCGGTCATCGGATGCGGCACGACCGGGACGATGATCTTTACGACGGAACAGGGCGTGACCACGACGGCCAATGTCGCGGGTCCGACCTGTCCATGAGAGGAACGCCATGGTCGCTGAGTACGGGGAGGCGCGAGACCGCAAGATCATCTCCACCGGGAACGTCGAGATCGACAAGAAGATCGGCGGAGGCATCCCCCAGGGCTCGCTGACCCTGGTGGAGGGTCAGTCCGACGCCGGCAAGAGCGTCGTCTCGCAGCAGTTCATCTGGGGCGCTCTTCAAGCCGACATGCAGGTGGTCGTCTACACGACGGAGAACACGGTGCGCTCGCTGCTCAAGCAGATGGCGAGCCTGAGCCTCGACGTCACCGACTATTTCTTGCTCGGGCAGCTCAACATCTACCAGGTGCCGGCCAGCTTCGACGAAGCGACGGGGCACTCCGCCTTCGCGCTGCTCGAGGCGCACATCGCGTCCCTCCCTTCATCCGACGTCATCGTCGTCGATTCGCTCACCCCCTTCGTTTCGCACGCGGGCGAGCAGGAGACGCTGGCCTTCTTCTCGCGGGTGAAGGAGGTGTGCGACGACGACAAGACGCTGATCCTGACGCTGCACTCGCACGCCTTCAGCGAGCCGATGTTCATCCGGATCCGGTCGATCTGCGACGCGCACCTGCGCCTGCGGGTCGAGGAGGTGGGCGAACAGCTCGTGAAGGTGCTGGAGGCGGCGAAGGTCCGCGGCGCCGAGAAGAGCACCGGCAACATCATCGTCTTCGATGTGGAGCCCGGCATCGGCATGCGCATCGTGCCGGTGTCGAAGGCGAAGGCGTGACGTCCCATGGGCCAGACGCTTCCCTTCCGGACGGCGGAACCGGACAGCGACGCCCACGCGGGCGGGTCCTGCGTGCTCCGCAGCCTCTTGCCGCCGCCCCTCGCCGAGGAGGCGGACAAAGCGCCCCATCTCATGGAGTACCTCCACAAGATCCCCGTCGCCGACGTCGGCGTCCCCGAATACTTCGAAAAGCTCGACCGCAAGATGGGCGACATGGAGGATCCCAACCTCATCTATCCGGTCGGGCAGGGGGTATACATCCACATCTTCCCGGACCACTCCGACGTCCGGAACTACTACATCCCCATCGAGCCCTCGGCTGAGGGTCTCGACGAGCTCCTCGAAGAGATCGAGGTGCGCCTGCTCGACTACGTCGACGAGCTCGCGACGGCGGAGACGGACGAGGACCGCCTGCGGGTCCTCCATCTCGCCATCGACGAGATCTGTCAGGTGGTGAACGCCAAGCGCAACGGGAACGGGACCAAGAACGGGAACGGCGGGGGCGACGCCGCCAGCAAGTTCCCGCTGTTCTTCTTCAAGAAGAAGGGCGCCGGCCGCCGCCGCGGCGAGCGCATCCCCGTGAACCAGCAGGAGTACGAAGCGCTGCGCTACCGCATCGAGCGGGACAAGATCGGGGTCGGCGTGCTCCAGCCGCTCATCCTGGACCCGAACATCGAAGATATCAGTTGCAGCGGCCTGGGCTCGGTGTACGTCGAGCACAAGGTCTTCAAGGGGCTCAAGAGCACCATCACCTTCGAGAACGAGGCCGATCTCGACGACTTCGTGCTGCGGCTGTCGGAGCGCATCAAGAAGCCGGTCACCTACAAGAACCCCATCGTCGACGCGACGCTGCCCGACGGCTCGCGTATCAACATCGTGTACGGGGGCGACGTCTCCAAGCGCGGGTCCAACTTCACCATCCGAAAGTTCGCGACGACGCCCATGAGCATCGTCGAGATCGCTATGACCGGCTCGCTGAGCTGGGAGATGGCGGCGTACCTGTCGCTCATCATCGAGGAGGGCATGAACATGTTCGTCTCCGGAGAGACCGCCTCCGGAAAGACGACCCTCATGAACGCCGTCACGACGTTCATCCGCCCGGACGCCAAGATCGTGTCCATCGAGGACACGCCCGAGCTCCAGGTGCCGCATCAGAACTGGGTCCGCGAAGTGGTGCGCGGGGCCATGAGCGAGGCCGATTCGAGCGTGTCGATGTTCAGCCTGCTCAAGGCGGCGCTGCGCCAGCGGCCCGACGAGATCATCGTCGGCGAGATCCGTGGCGAGGAGGGCGCCATCGCCTTCCAGGCGATGCAGACGGGCCACGCCTGTATGGCCACGTTCCACGCCTCCACCGTCGAGAAGCTCATCCAGCGTCTCACCGGGCACCCCATCAACGTGCCCAAGACCTACGTCGACAACCTGAACGTCGTCGTCATCGCCAGTGCCGTCCGCCTGCCCAACGGGAAGCGCGGCCGGCGCATCCTGAGCATCAACGAGATCGTGGGCTACGACCCGGTGGCGAACTCGTTCTCGTTCGTCGAGGTGTTCCGCTGGAACCCCCTGACCGACGAGCACGAGTTCACCGGATACATGAACAGCTATCTGCTGGAGCACCGCGTGGCGCCGACCCGCGGCATCCCGAAACGAGAGGTGCGCCGGGTCTACGAGCTGGTGGAGCGCCGCGCCGCGCTCCTCAAGAAGCTCGCCGACCAGGGCGTGACGGATTTCTATGATCTTTTCAAGGTCCTTACCAAGGCTCAGCGTCAGGGGCTCTTCTAAGGCCAGGCCGCGGGTTCGCGCCCGGTCCGTCGACGAGCTCATCAACAACGGCTCGCTCTTCCTCAACCGGCAGCCGCTGGAGTTCGACCTGCTGTCGCAGATCGTGCATATCGCGAGCCTCGCGACGTCGGGCATGAGCCGCGACGCTCTCTTCGCCCAGATGGCCGAGCTGCCCTACTGCACCGCCGCCTACTTCCGCCGCGTGCACTACGTCGCCCAACGGCTCAACTACGACTACTCCCGCGCCTGCCAGATCGTCGCCGACTCCACGAAGGTCGAGCCGGTCCGCAATCTGCTGCTGCGCTTCGCCAGCGCCCTCTCCGCCGGCGAAAGCGAGGAGACCTTCCTCCAGCGCGAGATGAACGTGCAGCTCGAGGAGTACAGCAGCAAGTACACCCGCGACATCGAGACGCTGCAGAAGTGGACCGACGCCTTCGTCGCCCTCAGCGTGTCCGCCACCCTCATCGTGGTGGTCTCGCTGGTCTCGACGATGATCTACAGCATCGGGTCGCTCTTCATCCTGGCGATGGCCGGCGTCGTTGTCGCCGTGAACGCCCTCGGGGTGTGGATCATCTTCCGGACGGCCCCGCACGAGGTGAAGAGCTCGCGCTTACCCGAGCAGTCGGAGGAGCGGCAGCGCGCCATCCGCGCCGCGGTCATCTGCATCCCCGCCGGCTTCGTCGCCGGAGTCGCCGCCGCCATCATGTTCGGCGTCGGCGCCGGCCTCGTGGTCTTCGGGCTCGCCCTCGTGCCGCCGGGCGCGCTGGCCATCGTCGACGACCTGCGCATCGACGGGCGCGACCGCGCCGTCGCCGACTTCTTCCGGGCCCTCGGGGGCATCGTCGGGGCCGTGGGCGCGACGCTCCTCGACGGCCTCCAGCGGCTGAACCGCCGCTCGCTGGGCGCCCTCGCGCCGATGGTCGAGCGCCTCGAGATCCGGCTCAAGGGCCAGATCCGCACCGAGCTCTGCTGGTACCGCTTCACCGCCGAATCGGGCAGCGAGCTCGTCGACCGCGCGACCCGCATGTTCTTCAGCGCCATGCAGCACGGCGGCGACGCCACCCGCGTCGGCAAGTTCGTCTCCGACTACGCGATGAAGATCACCATCCTGCGGGCGAACCGGAAGCTCGTCTCCAACACCTTCACGATGCTCATGATCCCGCTCCACGCCGTGCTCGTCGCCATCATCCTGTTCGTCACGCAGGTGCTCGTCGTCTTCGCCACCGAGCTCGCCCGCATCGAGCAGGAGAGCTTTCAGGAGAGCACGCTCGCCACCGACGCCGGCTTCACGAACGTCCTGACGTTCGCCGCGCCCAACGTCAGCTTCATCACCGCCATGGCGACCGGCGTCATCCTCATCCTCACCGTCACCAACAGCCTCGCGCCGTACGTGGCCTCGGGGGGCCACCGGCTGCGGCTCTGCATCTTCGCCGCCGCCATGCTCGTCATGTCCGGCCTGAGCCTGCTGTTCATCCCCCCGATCGTGCAGGGGCTGTTCGCCAACGTCTCGGGCGACCTGCAGTCGACAGCGACACCGCCGCCCTTCTAGCCCACAGGAGGAACGCCATGGGCCTCTTCTCGCGCAAACCCCAGAATCCCGAAGACGTCGCCCTCCCGCTCCCCGAGCTCGAGGAGCCGGAGCCCTCCGTCGAGGAAGACGCCGAAGCCTCCGACCCGCCCCGGGTCGTCAAGCTCGACGCCGCGGACGACGCCGACGAGCTCGACCCGCTCGCGCTGAGCGAAGGCGAAGCGGCGCCCCTCCCGGGGGCGCAGCCTGCGGCCCGGGACGATCTCCTCACCATGTTCCAGGACCTGAACTACCAGGACCCCGTCCTCGAGCGGCTCCTCGCCCGCGTGCCCGACGTGAAGGCCGAGGACCTCCTGCTCGAGGCGCGGGAGGTGCGCCTGCGTCTGAAGGGCGCGCTGCCCTCCGGCGCCGACGGATAGCCCATGTCCACCCGTCTGCTGGCCCGCGGGATGCTGGCGCTGGCGACGGCGCTCTTCGCCGGCCTCACCGTGCTCGCGTTCGCGTCGGGCTACGGGCCGCGCCCGTCCGTCCACGGGCCCGCCCTCGCCGGCCGGACGCCTGCGCACGCCTCCGCGCCCGCGGCCCACGCAGCGGACGGCGGCGCGTCATCCCGCGCCCCT
>JBBING010000114.1:0-6273 GCA_037444005.1 Chloroflexota bacterium | reverse complement strand
TGATTCTGAGGCAACGCTCCCCGTTCGGTAACCCTTTCAATGAGGCAGATCGCGCCCTTGACAGCGCCGGGCCCGCTCCGTACGCTATCAGTGCGCTTGTGAGGCGCATGACAGCCGAACCCGCGGGCGCGGGGCGGGGGACCCATCTCAACGGGGTGAATCCGCAGGATGCGGAAGGGCAGCCTTTCGTCCTAACCCGACAGCTAACCCCGCAGGCTTGAAAGGCCAGACCAGGAACGATGGTCGGCCTTTTTTCTTGCCTCGATCGAGCCGCACGGGCGGGACTCCTCTCGGCCAGCGTATGAACGGGCAAGCAGGGATGACCCCGGAGGCGCGGCCACTCGCCGCCGTCGCAGTCGACGACGCCAATGCGGGCCTGTCGTTTCCGTCCCGCCCACGCGCGCCGCTCTCCGTTTCCGACGACGCCGTCGCGCTGGCCGTGAGGCCAGCGTCTGCCCCCGCCCTGCCCGGAGAGGCCATCGGCGCCCTGCGCGACGCGGCGCCCGCGCTCCGGGCCGGCGCACGCGCGGCGCGCCGGGCGGCCGAGGTCGTCCGCAGCAGGCTGGCGGAGCGCGCCCTCTCGGCGCTTCCGCTCGCCCTGAGCCTCCTGCTTATCACCTCGCTCGCCTGGGGGCCTCTTCTCCTGCCGATGCCCGTCGCCATCCTGCTGCTGGCCTTCGACCTGTACTGGGCGTGGCGTTCGTTCAACACGGGCGTTCACGTCGTGAAAGGCCACCGGATGGTCCGGCACGCGGAGCGCACCGACTGGCGCGCGACGTACGACGCGGCCGTCGCAGCCGGAGCGGACGCCCTCCGGTGGGAGGACGTCCGGCACGTGGTGATCATTCCGAACTACAAGGAGAAGCCCGACAAGCTGCGGGCGACCCTCCAGCGCCTCGCCGAGTGCGAGGGGGCGCGCGAGCAGATCATCCCTGTTCTGGCGATGGAGCTCGCCGAACCGGGCTGCGGCGAGAAGGCTGCGGCGCTCATTTCCGAATTCGGCGACCGCTTCTTCGCCATGTTCGCCACGTATCACCCCGCGGACCTCGAAGGCGAGGTCCGGGGGAAGTCGTCGAACGAGGCGTGGGCCGCCCGCCGGACGGAGGAATTGCTTACGGAGACGCTGGGCGTCGACCTCCGCAACGTTACGGTGACGAGCTGCGACGCCGACACGCTGTTCCACCGGCAGTACTTCGCCGCGCTGACGTGTCTGTTCGCCACCCACCCGAACCGGTACCGGCGGTTCTGGCAGGCGCCCATCCTGCTCTACAACAACATCTGGGAGGTGCCGGCGCCGCTCCGCCTGCCGAACGGGCTCGGCAGCCTGAACCACATGGCCCGGCTCGCTCGTACCCACCGCATCGTCTTCCCCCAGTCCTGCTACAGCCTGAGCTTCCTCATGGCGAAGGAGGTCGGGTACTGGGACGTCGACGTCATCCCCGAGGACTGGCATATGTACCTCAAGTGCTTCTTCGAGCTCGGGGGCGACGTCGAGGTCGAGCCGATCTACCTGCCCGTCGGCAACGACGGCGTCCGCACGGAGAGCTACGTCCGCACGTTCCTCGAGCAGTACCGCCAGGCGCGCCGGCACGCGTGGGGCGCCACCGACGTACCGTATGCCATCCTCCAGCTCCTGCGGCACCCGGAGATCCCGCTCCTCAAGCGGGTGCGGCGGACCTGGAGCGTGCTGGAGACGCACGTGCTGTGGGCCTCGCAGTGGTGGCTCATCACGGTGGGGCGGTTCATCCCCTTCGTGGTGGCCGGCGTCTTCGGCGTGGGCTGGTGGCCGCACTGGTTCGACGACCTGAGCGTGCGCATTCTGTTCCCGTGCATGGGGCCGCTCATCGTGATGGTGGTGTACGACAGCTTCGTGATGCGGCCGCCGCGTCCCCCGAGCTTCCCGCTGTGGATGTACGTGGTGCAGTTCGCGCAGTGGTTCGCCATGGCGCCCATCACGTTCTTCTTCAACTCGCTGCCTGCGCTCGACGCGCAGGTCCGCCTCGCCATCGGTAAGCGCCTCGAGTACCGGGTCACCGAGAAGGCCTGACCGCCGTCCGCCCATGGGCCTCGCCGCGTTCGGGCTGCGCGAGGCCGTTGGGCAGCGCCGGCCACGCTGAAGCGTGGCCTTCACATGGGGGAACGCTGCGGTGGCCCCAATCCCCGCATGAAGG
Source organism: Chloroflexota bacterium (assembly GCA_037444005.1). Lineage (GTDB taxonomy): Bacteria > Chloroflexota > Dehalococcoidia > DSTF01 > JACRBR01 > DATLZC01. Next base: position 4,102 of record JBBING010000114.1, on the reverse strand, counting down.
GCAGGCTTCAGCCTGCCCGGCGTCGCCCCACGGACCGTCGGGCACGCTGAAGCGTGGCCTTCATCGGTGAACCGAAACAACCGCGGCGCGCTCGGTGGCGCGGCCATTTGATCGACCCGGGAGTATGTGCTAACTTTCTCAAAGTTTCGGGAGGCCGGACACAACCCGGAGAGCGCGCTGTGTGGGAGCCGCCTCCCGCCTTGAGGCTCATCGGCATCGGTTGGTACTTTGTCCTCGTGGTCGTCGGCGGTCTTGTCGGCGGCTTCTTTTTGGACAAAGCGCTGGACACGCGGCCGCTCTTCATCCTGCTCGGGCTGGTGGCCGGGCTGGGACTCGGGCTTTTCGGCGGATATACGTTCTTGACGGACGTGCTGCGACAGCAACCGACGTACCGGAGGAAGCAGCGTGACGACGCGTAGGTTGACCCTCTGGGCCACCCTGCTGGTCATCTTCGCCATCTTCGCCGGCACGTTCTTCTTCCTTCGCTCGCCCATCCCGGTCATCGAGATCAAGGCCGAGCCCCTCGTCGACCTCGGGCCCATCACCATCACCAACACGCTCTTCACCTCGTGGGTGGTGATGCTCACGCTCTTCGCCGTCGTCTTCTGGTTCACCCGGCGCCTCGAACCGGTGCCGCGGGGGCGTCAGAACGTCATCGAGGCCATCATCGAGGTCATCTACAACCTGATCGTGAACGTCGCCGGCGAGAAGAACGGCCGCCGCTTCTTCCCGGTCGTGGCGACGTTCCTCATCTACATCACGTTCGCGAACTGGATGGCGCTTCTGCCCATCTTCAACGCCATCGGGTACTTCGAGCCCCTCGAACCCGAGCACAAGCTCCTCGAACGGACGGCGGCGTTCGACAAGGTCGGCGGGCTGTACGTCATCATGCCCGGCGCTAAGACCATCGACATCGAAGGGGAGGTCGACGAAGCCGCCTGCGCAGGCCTCGAGGGCGCGGAGCACGAGGAGTGCATCGTCCACGAGCGCGAGAAGCTCATCGAGGCGAGCCTCGTCAACGACGAGGGCGAGCCCAAGCTCGCTGAGGGCGAACAGGCCGGCGTGTTGGTCCCGTTCTTCCGCAGCATCAACACCGACTTGATGACTCCGGCGTCGTTCGCCATTATGTCGGCCATCTTCGTCGAGTTCTGGGGGATCAGCACCCTAGGGTTCCTGACGTACGGCAGCAAATTCTTCAACTTCGGCCGCCTGGTCCGGGGCCTGACGTCGTTCAACCCGGGCGAGCTGTTCAACGGGTTCATCGAGGCGTTCGTTGGCCTCCTGGAGCTGGCGGCGGAGCTAGCGCGGCTCGTCAGTTTCAGTTTCCGTCTCTTCGGCAACATGCTGGCAGGCGAGATCCTGCTGCTGGTGATGACGTTTCTGGTGCCGACGGTAGTGCCGCTGGCCTTTTACGGCCTCGAGGTCTTTGTCGGGCTCATCCAGGCGTTCATTTTCGGCATGCTGACGCTGGTGTTCGGCGTGATGGCGGTGTCCCCGCCGCACGGCGAGGGGCATGGCGCGCACGAGGAGGCCCACGCGTCGGCGCACTGACGTTCGCGAACCGGCGGCCCGCGGCCGCTGAGACTGACAGGGAGGAAACATGGAGCTTCTAAGCGCACTTCCGCTACTGGTGGAGTTCACCGATGACACGTTCCGGTTCCTGGGCGCCGGCCTGGCCATCGGCGTCGGCGGCTTCGCGCCCGCGCTGGCCATCGGTATGCTGGTAGGCCGGGCGATGGAGGCGCTGGGACGGAACCCGGAGGCGCAGCCCGCCATCCAGACCAACATGATCCTGGGCGTCGCCTTCGCCGAGGCCATCGCCATCTATGCCCTGGTGGTGGCCGTGATGATCGGCTTCGTCTTCTAGCGCCCGGTCGCGCGGACAACCGTCCCGCGGGCCCCGGCTCGCGTGACGCGCGAGGAGTCGTTATGTCACCAGTGGTGTTGGGCATCACGGACCTCGGGATCAACATCCCGGTCCTGATTGCGCAGCTCATCAACTTCACCATCCTGCTGGTGGTGCTGCGCGCCGTGCTCTACCGGCCCATCCTCCGCATGCTCGACGAGCGCCGCGCGCGGATCGAGGAGAGCTTGTCGGCGGCTGAGCGGATGAAGCGGCAGGCGGCGGAAGCGGACCGCCAGGTGCAAGAGCAGATCGAGCAGGCGCGGCGCGAAGGACAGGCTCTCGTGGCCCAGGCCCAGGAGATCGCCGCGCGCATCCAGGCTGAGGCCCGCGAGCAGGCCCGCGCCGACGCCGAGGCCCTCCTGGCCCGCGCCCGCAGCGAGATCCAGCTCGAGCGCGACAACGCTATCGCGCAGCTCCGCAAGGAGTTCGCCGATGTCACCATCCGCGCCGCCGAGAAGGTCATCCGGCAGTCGCTGGACCGCGAGGCGCATCGCAAACTCATCGAGGAGACCCTCGCGGAGTCGGCGCTTTCGGGCGACGGCGCCCGGAGGAACTAGCGCGCGATGATCCAGGACCCGGCGGCCCGGCGGTACGCACAGGCGGTCTTCGCGCTGGCGGAGGAGCGAGAGGCGTTCGACGAGTGGCTGGAGGACCTCGGCGCCCTGGCCGAGGCCTTCTCCGAGCCCGTCGTGGCGCGCGCGCTGGCCAGCCAGCGCATCCCGCCCGAGCGGAAGGAGGCGTTGATCCGCCAGGCCGCGCCCGATCTGCGGCCGCTGTCGTGGAACCTGGTCCGGCTGCTCATCCGCAAGAACCGCCTCCACCTGTTGCCGCAGATCGCCGAGGCCCTGCGGGAGCTGGTCGACGAGCGCCGGGGCATCGCAAAGGCGGTCGTGACCACGGCGGTGCCGCTGGACGAAGCGGATCGCCAGCGCGTCGCCGAGCGCCTGAGCCAGATCACCGGGAAGCAGGTCGTGGTGGAGGCGCGCGTCGACGAGTCCATCATGGGCGGCCTGGTGGCGCGCATCGGCGACCGGCTCATCGACGGCTCCACGCGGACGAAGTTGCTCGCGCTGCGGGCGGCGCTCGAGGGGAAGGAGCGGTAGCCGGCGCGGCGCGCGTGCTCGAGGCGGAGGGGGCGTAACGACTCCCCACTGGAGGAAGATATGGCGGTCAGGCCCGAAGAAATCGCGTCCATCCTGAAACAACAGATCGAGACGTTCGGCGCCGAGGTGCAGGACGTCAACGTCGGCACCGTGATCGAGGCCGGCGACGGCATCGCCCGCGTGCACGGGCTGCGCAACGTCATGGCGTCCGAGCTCGTGCAGTTCCAGAACGGCGTCATGGGGCTGGCGCTCAACCTCGAAGAGGAGAGCGTCGGCGTCATGATCATGGGCGACTATTCCGACATCAAAGAGGGCGACGAGGTTCGCTCCACCGGACGCATCGCCGAGGTCCCCGTGGGCGACGGTCTCATCGGCCGCGTCATCGACCCGCTGGGGAACCCGCTGGACGGCAAAGGGCCCATCCCGTACACGAAGACGCGCCCCGTCGAGCGCATCGCGCCTGACGTGACCAAGCGCAAGTCCGTCGACACGCCGGTGCAGACCGGCATCAAGGCCATCGACGGCATGATTCCCATCGGACGCGGCCAGCGGGAGCTCATCATCGGCGACCGCTCGACGGGCAAGACCACCATCGCTATCGACACCATCATCAATCAGAAAGGCGGCGACCTGCTCTGCATCTACGTCGCCATCGGACAGAAGGCGCAGAAGGTGGCCCAGATCGTGGGCCTCCTCGAGGAGCGAGGCGCCATGGAGCACACCGTCGTCGTGTCGGCGACGGCGTCGGAATCGGCGGCGCTGCAGTACCTCGCGCCCTACGCCGGCTGCGCCATCGGCGAGGAGTGGATGGAGCAGGGGAAAGACGTCCTCATCGTGTACGACGACCTGTCGAAGCACGCGTGGGCGTACCGGCAGGTGTCGCTGCTGCTGCGCCGGCCACCGGGCCGCGAGGCCTACCCTGGCGACGTGTTCTACCTGCACAGCCGGCTCCTGGAGCGCGCTGCGAAGCTCCACCCGGACTACGGCGGCGGGTCGCTCACCGCGCTGCCCATCATCGAGACGCAGGCCAACGACGTCTCGGCCTACATCCCGACGAACGTCATCTCGATCACGGACGGGCAGATCTTCCTCG
>JBBING010000113.1:5138-6330 GCA_037444005.1 Chloroflexota bacterium | reverse complement strand
TCGGCTACCAAACGCCGCTGGCATTCTACCAACAATGGCTTGCCACCCATGCTCGAGAAAGGAGGTAGGTGTACGGCATGTACCGGACCCGTACAGACGATTGCCCCGGGGTTCGCCGTCTGATTCAATACGGCGCGTGCAGATCACCGACCACGTCCACGACATCCCGGTCCGGCTCTCGTGGTTCCCTCAGCCGTACCCGCCGAACGTCTTCGTCATTGTCGGGGCGGGTGGCGAGGCGGCGCTGGTGGACGCAGGCTTCTCGGACGATGAATCGTTCGAGGCGCGACGCGAGGCCCTGGCGGCGCTCGGGCCGCTCACGGTCCGATATCTCATCCTCACGCACCACCACTACGACCACTCGAGCGGCGCGCGGCGTCTCCAGGCGCTCACCGGCGCCGACGTCGTGATGCAACGTCTGGAGGCGCCGCTCTTGCGTCAGGCGGCGACCGAGGAGGTGCCGTCGGACCTCGACGCGCCGCCGGAGCAGCGGGAGGCGCGGGAGCGCATGAAGGCGTTCCGGGAGGAGGCGGCCCGCGTGGAGCCCGCGATTCTGTGCGAGGACGGCGAGCGCCTCACGGTCGGCGGACTGAGCCTGCGGTTGATCCATACCCCGGGACACACGGCGGGCCATCTCTGCGTGCTGCTGGAGGACGAGGGGGTGCTCTTCGCCGGAGACAACGTCCTGGGGCTCGGCACGACGGTGGTGCCGCCTCCGCCGCACGGCGACATGGCGCAGTACATCGCCTCGCTCCGCAAGATGCAGGAGGTGGGCGCGCGCCTGCTCCTTCCGGGCCACGGCCCTCCGGTCAATGAGCCCCACCGCAAGCTCCAGGAGCTCATCGACCATCGGCATCAGCGAGAAGAACAGATCCTCGCGCTGATCCGCGAAGGCCGCGACACCGTCCGGCGCCTCGTGCGCGCCATCTACCCCGAACTCGACCGCCGGCTCCTCGGCATGGCGGAGAGCCAGGTCCGCTCGCACCTCGCGAAGCTGGAGGCGGAAGGCCGCGTGACGACCGAGCGCGACGGCGACGAGACGAAGGTGAGGCTGGTGTAGCTGATAGCTGTCAGCTGTCAGCTATCAGCTATCAGCTATCGGCTATCAGCGGTCGGCTGTCAGCCGTCAGCTTTCAGCCGTCAGCTTTCAGCCGTCAGCTTTCGTCGCTGACTGCTGACTGCTGATAGCTGA
>JBBING010000113.1:0-5038 GCA_037444005.1 Chloroflexota bacterium | reverse complement strand
GCTGACTGCTGATAGCTGAAAGCTCTATACTGCTTCCACCCATGCCCTCGCTCGACCGCGCTCTCGCTTCGATCTTCCCGCGAACGGCGGATGTCTCCCCGGCAGGCCACCTGATCATCGGGGGCTGCGATGTCGTGGACCTCGCCCGCGAATACGGAACGCCGCTGTACGTGTTCGACGAGGTCGAGCTGCGGGAGTCGATGCGGGCGTACCGGCGCGCCTTCGAGGAGCGGTACGACCGCGTGCGCGTGCTGTACGCCTCGAAGGCGTACCTGGCGCGGTGGGTTGCGGCGATCGCGCTCGAGGAAGGGCTGGGCTTCGACGCCGTGTCGGGCGGCGAGCTGGCGGTGCTGTTGGCTGCGGGCGCGCCGGCTGACGCTATCTACCTGCACGGCAACAATAAGTCGGAGCAGGAGCTCCGCGAGGCGCTGGCGGCGGGCGTTGGGCGCATCGTCGTCGACAACCTGTACGAGCTCGAGCTGCTCGACCGCCTCGCGCGCGAGGCCGGGAAGCGGCAGCCCACGCTCCTGCGCCTGTCCCCCGGCGTCGACCCGCACACGCACGCCAAGACCACGACGGGCATTTTGGACTCGAAGTTCGGCATCCCCATCGCGACCGGAGACGCCGAGCGGGCTGTCCGGGAGGCGCTGGCGCTCCCTGGCGTTGAGCTGGTCGGCCTGCACTGCCACCTGGGCTCGCCCATCTTCGAGGCAGAGCCCTACGAGCGGGCGAACGACGTGATGCTGGCGTTCGCGGCGGAGATGCGCGACCGCCACGGGTTCGAGCTTCGTGAGTACAGCCCCGGTGGCGGCTTCGCCGCGCAGTACGTCCGCGAGCAGCCCGCGCCGCCGCCGGAGGCGTACGCCGACGCCATCGTGACGTCGCTGCGGCGGGCATGTAAGCGCCATGGCCTTCCGCTCCCCGCGCTCACCATCGAGCCAGGCCGGGCGCTCGTGGCCCGGGCGGCCGTCGCCGTGTACGCCGTCGGCGCCATCAAACGGATCCCCGGCGTGCGGACGTTCGTCGCCGTCGACGGCGGCATGGCCGACAACATCCGCCCGGCGATGTACGGCTCCCGCTACGAGGCGCTCCTCGCGAGCCGCCCGCCAGAGGGGGAGCCCGAGGTAGTGACCATCGCGGGAAAGTACTGCGAGTCGGGCGACATCCTGGCCCGAGACGTCGCGCTGCCGCTTCTCAGGCCGGGGGACCTGCTGGCGATACCGGCGGCCGGCGCCTACCAGATCGCCATGGCCAGCAACTACAACATGGCCCTCAAGCCCGCCATCGTCGTCGTCCGTGACGGCGTCGCGCGGCTGGTCCGCCGGCGGGAGGCGTACGACGACCTCCTGCGCACGGACATCTGGGGTGAGTGACGTGGCCTGGGATATCGACGGACACGACGACGTGGTGGCGGCGCTCTCGCGCCATCTCGCCGAGGGACGGGTGGCGCACGCGTACCTGTTCTGCGGACCTCGGGCCGTCGGGAAGGCGACGACGGCCGTCCGCCTCGCGATGGCGCTGAACTGCGAGCGGGGCGGCGATGCCCCGTGCGAGGCCTGCCGCGCGTGCCGGTTCATCGCCGAGGGCAAGCATCCCGACGTCGAGACGGTGACGTTGGGGGGCGTCTGCGACGAGCCCGAGCACGACCACAGCCGCGACACGAACCGGGACATCCGCATCTGTCAGGTCCGCCGCCTCCAGCGCATCGCGACGTTAGCGCCGTTCGAAGGACGGTGCCGGGTGCTCATCGTCGACCCGGCGGACCGCATGAACGACGCCACCGCGAACGCCTTCCTCAAGACGCTCGAAGAGCCGCCCGCCAACGTCGTCATCATCCTCGTGACGGACCGAGAGGAGGCGCTGCTGCCCACGGTGCGGTCGCGCCTGCGACGGATGGTGTTCCGGGCGGCGCCCACCGCCGTCATCGTCGAGGCGCTGGAACGCAGAGCCGGCGTCGGACGGGATCGGGCCGTGGAGCTGGCGCGGGCGGCGGGCGGGCGCATCGGGTGGGCGCTCGCGGCGGCGACGGACCCCTCGGTCGAGGAGCGGCGCCGGGAGGCCATCGATCTCGTCGCCACGCTCGCCGGGGCGCCGGTGGGCGAGCGATTCCGGTACGCCGAGCGGCTCGCCCGGCGGTTCGGCGAGCGGCGCGACGACGTCTACGAGGCGCTGGAGGCGTGGGAGGCGTGGTGGAGGGATGTGCTGCTGGTGGCCGCGTCGCGCGAGTCGCTGGTGGCGAACGCAGGGCGGCTGGACATGCTGCGCGCCCAGGCGGCACAATACGGAGTAGAGGGCGCGTTGTGGGTGCTGTCGTCCCTCCGGCGCACCCGCCGCCTGTTGGAAGACAACGTCCAGCCGCAGCCGGCGCTGGAGCGCCTGACGCTCGCGTTGGCGGCGGCCTGAGCGCGAAAGGAGACCGGGCCTCGTAGCTGCGCCGGCCGTCCGAGTGGCGGCCAGGGCGCGCCGGCCCGACAGCATGTCCGAGCAGCAACGCGTACCCGTCGGGGTGCGCTTCAAAGAAGCAGGCAAGATCTACTACTTCGACGCGCGCGGCTTCGACATCGACGTCGGCCAGTACGTCGTGGTCGACACCGCCCACGGTCAGGAGGTCGGCCGCGTCGTCATCGCCCCCGATCAGGTCATCGCCAGCGAGATCAAAGAGACGCTGAAGCCCATCATCCGCATCGCGACGCCCGACGACATCGAACGGGCGCGCGAGCTGCGGGAGAAGGCGAAGGAGCGCGCCCGCGAGGCCCGCCAGGACGTCGACGAGCTCGGCCTGGACATGCGCATCGTCTGCGGCGATATCGACCTTCAGGAGAAGCAGCTCACCCTGTACTTCACGGCGCCCGAGCGGGTCGATTTTCGGGAGCTGGTGCGCAAGTTGTCCAGCCGGTTCGGGATGCGTGTCCAGCTCCTGCAAGTGGGCGAGCGCGATCGGGCGAAGATCGTCGACGGGATCGGCCGCTGCGGGGAGCGGCTGTGCTGCTCCTCGTGGCTGACGAGCTTCCCGACGGTGTCCATCCGCATGGCGAAGGAGCAGGAGCTGCCCCTCAACCCGTCGAAGATCTCGGGGGCGTGCGGCCGGCTGCTGTGCTGTCTGACGTACGAGTACGAGATGTACCGCGAGCTGCGAGGACAGCTCCCGAAGGTCGGCACAATGGTGTCGACGCCGGTGGGGGACGCGAAGGTCACGCAGCTCAACGTCCTCAAACAGACGGTCGTACTGACGCTCGTGGAGACCGGCGCGACCCTCGAGGTGCCGGTCGTCGACATGCAACTGCAGTTCGGCGTGACGGTGCGGCCTCTCGAGCTGGTGGAGACCTTCGAGCGCCCGATGCAGCGGGCGGAGGCGCAGGCCGCCGGCATGCCCGCCCCGTCCGAGACCGCTCCGCCGGAGGCTGAGCCGCAGAAGCGGCGCCGCCGTCGAAGAAAGGCGAAGCGGCAGGAGAGCGCCGTCGTTCAGGCCGGCGACACCACGGGTGTCTCCACGTCGCAGCCTTCGGGCGATGCGGAGAGGCGCCGCCGGCGCCGCGGACGCCGCGGCGGGCGCAGGCGCGGACGCGGCCGGGGCGGTTCCGGCGCGCAGTGACTGCCGCTACCCGCCGCGCTCGTGACGCCCGACCCGCTGAATCTCGATGAGCGTGTTCGTGTTGGGGTAGAACCGCACCCGAACGAGGTCACCCTCCCGGACCTCTAACGCCTGCTCCGGCGTCAGGCGGAACACCCTGCGGGCCACCATGGCGTACGCGTTGCGGAAAACGAAGGCGTCGGTCCGGGTCCACGTGCGGGTGACGACGTCCTCGAGCTCCCGTGGCGCGGCGAAGAGGTCGCGAAGCGCCTGTACGCTTTCGATCCCCAGCAAAAGCGCGACGAGACCGATAATGACGAGGCCGGGCACAGCGCCGCCCGCGGGGTCGTCCACGAACGACGCCGCCAGATAGCCTTCGAGGGCTGCGGCGGCGAGAAACAGCACCGTGAAGAACAGCGCGGCACGGCCGACGCTCGCGCGCGCGGATTCCATGCCGACGGCACCCCCTAGTCCGGCAAGCGGAGAACGTCGCCCGGATTGATCACGGGGTTGTTGAAGTCGATGCCGTTGAGCTCGGCGATGCGCCGGGCGTAGTCGATAGGGCTTACGCCGGGAGGTGCGAACTGCTCGGCGATGCCCACGAGGCTGTCGCCCTCCTGCACCACGTACTCACGCGCGGGCGGCGGCGGGGTGGGTGACGGCGTAACGGCGGGCGAAGGCGTCGCCGCGGCCGTCGGCGTCCGCGCGAGCGGCGTGCGGGTTCCGGGCGTTGGCGACGGAACCGTCGTGCGCGTCGCGGGCGTCTCGGCGACGGGAGACGGCGCCAGCGTTGTGGTCGACTCGCCGTCGCCCGGCGGGCGGACGAGAAGCCAGACGCCGATAGCGACGCCGGCGAGGAGCGCGAGCAGGGAACCGCGGTAGGCGACCAACGTCGGCAGGCCGCTGGCCGGCGCGAGGCACTCGTTGCAGACGTCGGCGCCGTGGTGTTCGCAGTACAGACGGGAGCAGCGCCTGCACTGGCGGGTGGCGTCGTGGTCGCAGGCGTAGCACTGCATCGGACGCTACTATACCCGTTCCGACGGGGCCGCCGGAAGCGCGGCGCCCGACAGGCTCCGCCCTCCACACCGGCGGGACCACTCCTTCGGTCCGCGGCCTCGGCGGGGAAGGGCGCCCGCGCGCCTGCCCGCCGCGTGACGCCGACTCCGGGCGCCGCGAAAGCTCGTCCGGCGCCGCGATTCGTTCGTCGCGCGGTCGAGAGCCGCGGCCCGCCCGCGGGCGAATCGCGAGGCGGGCGAACCTACTGGATCTCGACCGTGGCGCCCGTCTCCTCGAGGAGCTTCTTGATCTTCTCGGCCTCTTCCTTCGTCACGCCCTCCTTGACGTTCACAGGGGCGGACTCGACGAAGTCCTTCGCCTCCTTCAGGCCGAGCGTCGTCACCTCGCGGATGGCCTTGATCACCTGGATCTTGTTGGGGCCCACATCCTTGAGCACGACCGTGAACTCGG
>JBBING010000112.1:0-6528 GCA_037444005.1 Chloroflexota bacterium | reverse complement strand
CACCGACCCCTTCGGCGTGCCCATCCTGAAGTTCGACTCGGTGGTCGCCGGACAGGTCGAGGTGGGCGCCGGCCCGCTGCACACGCAGTTCGACAGCAAGGGCCACGGCTACACCAGCCTGTTCCTGGAGAGCGCCGTCGCCAAGTTCACGCTGGGCGATGACGTCATCCCCGAGGGCGAGCAGCCGTTCACGCTCGTCGACAAGGTGTCGATCCACTACAACATCGGGCACCTGGCCGTCGCCGAGGGCGACACGGTGAGCCCCGACGACAACTACCTGGTGGCGCTGAACAAGTGGTCCATCGACCGGTTCCTGACGGTCGGGCCGCTGCATCCGCAGAACTTCCAGCTCATCGACCTGAAGGGGGGCGCGGAGCCGATGGAGCTGGTCGCGGATATGCCCATCGGCGTCGGCGAGCCGCACTACGCCCAGATCATCAAGGCCGACAAGCTCAAGGCGTTCGACGTATATCCGCCGGGCACGGACGCCCTGACCATGGAGCGTAGCCCGAACGCCATCGAGTTCGGTCAGGAGCGCGTGGAGCGCAACGGGAACACCGTCGAGATCTGGATGTCGGCGCAGCGCAGTCACTTCACGCCGGACATCATCCGGGTGAAGGAGGGCGACCGCGTCATCCTGCACGTCACGAACATCGAGCAGACGAAGGACGCCACGCACGGGTTCGCCATCTCGAACTACAACATCCAGGCGAGCCTGGAGCCGGGCGAGACAGCGACGTTCGACTTCATCGCCGACAAGCCCGGCGGGTGGAACTTCTACTGCACGGAGTTCTGTTCAGCCTTGCACCTGGAGATGGCCGGCTGGCTGCTGGTCGAACCGGCCTCTTCCGCGTCGGCCGGACCGTGACGATGTACTGAACAGAGGCCTCCCCTCCCTGCCCGCGCGGCAGGGAGGGGAGGACACACCACGAACGGAAAGTGTGAGTGCCGTGACTCGATTCTTCGGAAGACCGCAGGGGGCCTGGCTCGTCTCCGCTGTCGTGGCGGGTGGCCTCCTACTGGCCACGTTGCTCGCCCCCCTCTGGAAAATGGAGCTCGTCGCGCCGCAGTACCCTGAGGGTCTCGTGATGTACGCCTACGGGTACAAGTTCGCCGACGACCCCGCATCCCGCTACGACGACATCCGGGAGATCAACGGGCTGAACCACTACATCGGCATGAAGCCCATCGTCGAGGTCACGGAGATGGACCTGTACATCCCCGGGTCCATCGCGCTGGCCGTGGCGGCTGTGGGCGTGGCGTTCATCGCGTGGAAGCGCCGGTGGTTCCAGGCGCTGATCGTGCTGGCGTTCTGGTTCTTCCCGCTGTTCTTCGTGGCCGACCTGCAGTACTGGCTGTACCACTACGGCCACACCATGAACCCTGAAGCGCCGCTCAACACCGGGTCGTTCACGCCCAAGGTCTTCGGGACCACGCACGTGTGGAACTTCCACTCCGAGACCTCCTTCGGACCGGGCTTCTACCTGCTGCTGGCGGCCGCGCTGGTCATCACGGGCCTGCCGCCGGCCATCGGCTGGGTCCAACGGCGTCGCCGCGCGGCGTCCGACGTACGCACAGCCTCGGAGACGCGGCCTGTGCGGGTGGCCGCGCGCACGAAGCGCGTCATCGGCGCCAAGACCTTCGTAATGGCGCTGCTCATCGGCGCGTCGGTGTTGGCCCTGGCGCACGCCCGCGCGTCCGCCGCCGATACGCCGCCGTCGTTGCAGGAGCGCATCGCCGCCGCCGCTCCCGGAGACACCGTCGTCGTGGACGGCGGTGTCTTCCGGGAGCAGGTGGTGATCGACAAGCCCCTGAGCCTGGTGGGACGCAACTGGCCCGTCATCGACGGGGGTGGTCAGGGCGACGTCGTGACCATCGCCGCCGATGACGTGACCGTCACCGGCTTCGTCATCAGGGGCACCTCCCACAGCCTGTCGCAGGAGCCGGCCGCCGTGAAGGCCGACGGCGTCGACCGTGTCGTCATCAAGAACAACCGGATCTTCGACGCTCACTTCGGCGTGCACATCACCGCCAGCGAGGAGAGCGCCATCGAGGACAACGTGCTCGACACCGGCGCCAACGTGCCGGTCGAGCGCCGCGGCCACGCCATCTATCTGTGGCGCGTGACGCGAAGCGTGATCCACGGCAACGTCGTGCGGCACGCCGCGGACGGCATCCATCTCGAGTTTTCGGAAGGAAACGGCATCGGGGCCAACCGGGTGACCGACAGCCGGTACGCGCTGCACTTCATGTACTCGCATCGCAATCGCATCGTGGGGAACCGGTTCGAAAACAACCTGGCCGGCGCGGTGCTGATGTTCTCGCACGACGTGCTGCTCAAGGACAACGAGCTGTCGGGCAATCGCCGAGGCGCCACCGGGACGGGGCTCCTGCTCAAGGACGTCGACAACCTGTTCGCCGAGGGCAACCGGCTGCTGCGAAACAAGTACGGTATGACCGCCGAAGGGACGCCCCAGTCGGTGGGCGCCACCGCGATCTTCGAGCGCAATCTGTTCGCCCTCAACGACACCGGCATCGCAGTGATGTCCAACGCGCCCATCACGTTCGTCGAGAACGCGATGATCGACAACACCGTCCAGGTGAAAGCGCTGGGAGGCGAGCTCGCGTCGCGCGTGCTGTCCACGCACGGAGGCGGCCTCCCCGCTTCCGATGGAGCGAGCGAGCGCCCGGCGGAACCGCCGAAGGGCGCGGTCTGGACGATCGACGGGCGTGGGAACTACTGGAGCGATTACCGGGGCTACGACGCCAACGGCGACGGCGTCGGCGACCGGCCCTACGAGCCGCAGCCGCCCTTCGCAGGCCGCCTCGAACAAGACGACGACCTGCGGGCGTTCCAGTTCACGCTGGCGCAGCAGGCGATCGATCTGGCCGCAGATCTCTTCCCGCTGTACCGGTATCATCCCGTGATCACCGACACCGGGCCGCTGATGCGCCCGCCGGCGGGCCTCGCGCTCGAAGGCGGATCCGGCGTGAACGCGCGGTTGCTCGTGACGAGCGGGGCTCTGCTGCTGGCGTCGGTCGTCCTCGGGGGCGCCATCGCCGGGGTGCGTCCACGCCTGATGCGTGGCGCGCTGGCCGGCCCGGCGCGGCCGCTGAGCGGCGAAGGACCCGCGTGAGGAGGAAGCCATGACCGAGAGGGAGTCGCCCATCCTGCGCATCTCGGGACTCGCGAAGTCCTACGGCGCCGTACGCGCGCTGGACGGCGTCAGCTTCTCGGTCGAGCCGGGCACCGTCGTCGCCCTGCTCGGCCCCAACGGCGCCGGCAAGACCACGACCCTCAAGTGCGTGCTGGGCGTCATCGACTTCGAAGGCGAGGTCGAGGTGGCCGGTATCTCCGTGAAGCGCCACGGGAAGGAAACGCGCCGGCGCATCGGTTACCTCCCGCAGACGCCCGCGTTGGCCGACGGGGACACGTGCCGCGAGGCGCTGGCGTTTTTCGCCGACCTCAAGGGCTCGGGCCACAAGCGCATCGATGACCTCCTGCGGCTGGTCAACCTGTGGGACCAGCGAGACACGAAGGTGGCGCACCTCTCGGGCGGTATGCGGCAGCGGCTGGCGCTGGCAGCGGCGCTGCTTTCGGACCCGCCGCTGCTCCTGCTCGACGAACCCACCGCGAATCTCGACGTCGAAAGCCGCCGCGAGTTCCACGAGCTCATCGCCCGCCTGCGGGACGAAGGGAAGACGGTCGTGCTGTCGACGCACTTCCTCGACCGGCTCGGCGACCTCGTGGACCGCATCATCATCCTGCACCGCGGCAAGGTCGCGGTCGACGCCGCGCCGGGCGACCTGCTGCGGAACACGTCCGAGCAGCGGTTCGTGGTGACGGTGAACGGCCGCGGGCCGGAGCCGCTGTTCGAGGCGCTGCGGCAAGCGGGCAGCGACCCCGACCATGTGCACCCGGCCGACATGCGCTGGGAAGACTTGCTGGCCAGCGTCTTCGGTGAAGAGAGCGCGAAGGAGGCGTCGCCATGAACGCAGTGACCGCCGTCGCCCGGAAAGAGGTCCGCGACGCGCTGAACAACTGGTGGCTTCTGCTGTACGCGGGGCTCTTCGCTCTGCTGGCGCTGGGGCTGGCGTACCTGGGGCAGCGGAACCTGGGGTCGCTCGGCTTCGAGAACTTCAGCCGGACAACGGCGAGCCTCCTGAACCTGTGTCTTTTGCTCGCGCCGTTGATCGCGCTCTCGCTGGGCGCGGGCGCCATCGCAGGCGAGCGCGACCGCGGCACGCTGACGTACCTCCTCTCGCAGCCGCTGGACCGCTGGGAACTCCTGGTCGGGAAGTTCGCCGGGCTCTTCACCTTCATCGCGCTGGCCACAGCGGCCGGCTTCGGGCTCGCCGGCGTTTTCATCGCGTTCTACGCCTCGGCCATGGACGCGGGCACGTATCTCCTGTTCCTCGCCCTCGTGCTCGCGCTCATCGCCGTGATGACCGGCCTCGGGCTCGTGGCGTCAGTTGTCTCGCCCACGCGCGTGCAGGCGCTGGGGCTCGCCCTGGTCGTGTGGTTTGTCGCCGTCTTCTTCTTCGACCTGGTGTTCATCGGGCTCGTGTCGTCGACGTCCCTCGGGGGAGGCGGGCTGCTGCTCGCCCTGCTGGCCAACCCTGTGGAGATCGTCCGGGTGCTCGCCATCATCCATCTGGAGCCGGATCTCGAAGTGCTGGGCCCGTTCGGCGCGTATCTCATGGAGCGCGTCGGCGTGGGCGGCGCCACGGCCATCCTGACCGCGGCCCTCGTCGCATGGGTGGCCGCTCCCGTCACGGTGGCGGCGTGGCTCTTCGAGTCCCGGGACGCATAGAGATCACGCCGCCTCTTTCGACCTCCGGAGGCGGCTGATCGCACGGCACTCGCCTGCCGCATGGCAGGCCGTCCGCCGGAAGGGCGGACCCCGGCGGCCCGCGTCAGACCCCCCTCGCGGGCCGCCGGACGTTCTCTCAGGTCACGCCTCCACTTCGAACACGAACTCGACCTCGACGGGGACCCCCAGCGGGAGCTCGGCGACGCCGACGGCGGCGCGCGCTCCCACGCCCCGCTCGCCGAACACCTCCGCCAGCAAGTCCGAAGCGCCGTTCACGACCGCGGGCTGCCCGCTGAAGCCCTCGGCGCTGGCGACGTACCCCGCCGTCCGCGCCACGCGGCGGATGCGGTCGAGGCTGCCCAGCGCCGCCCTCGCCGCGGCGAGCCCGTTCAAGGCGCAGAGACGGGCGGCCTCGTACGCCTGCTCAGGGGTGACCTCGCGGCCGACCTTTCCCCGGAACGCCACCGCGCCGTTCCGAACCGGCACCTGCCCCGAGACGAAGAGCAGCGCGCCCACCTGCACGGCGGGGGCGTATGTCCCCGCGGGGCGGGCCGGGGCGGGAAGCTCGATGCCCAGCGACGCGAGCCGCTCCTCCGCCGTCATCCGTCCTCCCTTCGTCCTCCCCTAGTATGCGCATTCGGAGCCGCTTCTGCGAAGGCCCCGCGCGTCGTAAGATGGGCGTCGCGTCGGAGAACGACGGCGCAGGAGGAATCGATGGCGACGTACAAGATGGCGTTCGGCGTGCAGACTTCGCTCGACAACGTCGAATGGAAGGACCTCGTGGCGTTCTGGCGGTTCATCGACCGCGAGACCAAGTTCGACAGTGTCTGGACGTTCGACCACTACGTTCCGCCCGCGAACCCGAACATGCAGCTTCCATGCTTCGAGGGTTGGACCGCGCTGGCGGCGCTCGCCATGGTGACCGAGCGGGTGCGGGTGGGCTGTCTGGTGACGGGCGTGACCTACCGGCATCCGTCGGTGCTGGCCAAGATGGCGGCGACGGTGGACCACATGAGCGGCGGCCGGCTCGAGTTCGCCATCGGCGCCGCCTGGCACGAGCCGGAGCATCGCGTGTACGGCATCCCGTTTCCGCCGGTGAAGGAACGGCAGGACCGGCTCGAGGAAGCGGTCCAGCTCATTCGGAT
Source organism: Chloroflexota bacterium (assembly GCA_037444005.1). GTDB lineage: Bacteria > Chloroflexota > Dehalococcoidia > DSTF01 > JACRBR01 > DATLZC01. Next base: position 569 of record JBBING010000112.1, on the reverse strand, counting down.
GCTGTTCCGGGCCGAGGGCGGCACGGTCAGCTTCCAGGGGAACTACTACCGGCTGCAGGACGCGCCCTTCTCTCCACCCTGCCTCCAGAAGCCCCATCCGCCCATCATGATCGGCGGCGGCGGCGAGAAGCGGACGCTCCGTACTCTCGCGAAGTACGGCGATGTGATGAACGTCTTCGGCACGCCGGCCATCGTGGCGCAGAAGATCCGGGTGCTCGAGGAGCACTGTCGCGCCGTCGGCCGCGACCCCGCGGAGATCCGCAAGACCGTGTCGGGCATCCTCATCGCCACGGACCGGGAGGACCTGGTCGACCGCGTGGCGCCGCTCATCGGGCGTGGCATGGGCCTTTCGCCGGAGGAGGCGAAACGCCAGCTCCCCATCGGGACGCCAGCGCACGTCCGCAGCGTGATGGAGGAGTACGCGAAGGTCGGGGTGACCACCTTCATCATGCAGCAGCAGGCGCCGTTCCGCGAGGACGTCTTCCGTCGCATCTCGGACGAAGTGGTCGCGGCGTTCCAGTAGCGAACGTCCGAGGGGCGCGGCCGGGCTACCGCTCGCGCCCGTCCGC
>JBBING010000111.1:0-6658 GCA_037444005.1 Chloroflexota bacterium | reverse complement strand
TTCCGGTGTGCGTGCTGGATGACCGCGCGGGGCCAGCGACGGGTCGCGGCGTCAGGCGGCCTTGCTCTTGCCCTCGATCATCGCCGGCTCGGAGACCTTGATGATCTTCGGCCGGACCTCCTCGGACTTGGGCAGATGCAGCCGCAGGACGCCGTGCTCGTACGACGCCGTGGCCTTGTCGGCGTCGATGGGGGCCGGCAACGTGAAGGACCGGTAGAAGGAGCCGTAGCGGCGCTCGCGGCGCAGCCAGTTGACGTCCTTCTCCTCCTTCTCCTCACGCGCCTCGCCCTTGATGGTCACCACGTCGCCCTGGACCTGGATCTCGAGGTCCTCCGGGCGCACCCCGGGCAGGGCGGCGGTGAGCTCGATGGCCTCCGGCGTCTCGCGGATGTCCACCGGGAAGTAACCGTAGCTCCGCGAGCCGTTCACTCCCGGCGCCACCCACCGGAGGGGCCGGAAGTCCTCGAACAGCCGGTCCATGGCCTCGCGCATCTGCTCGATCTCCGCGAACGGGTCCCACCGAACCAGCGTCGTCATCGTCACTCACCTCCTCTTACCATCAGGGTGTCGTTGTCAGTGTGCTCGGCCGTCGGTTTTCGCTGGCCCCTGCTGTCGCTTCCGCCCGATCGTATAGCATACCCGAGCGGCGTTGTCAAGACCTTTGATAGAGCATCTAGCAGATTTGATGCGCCGGTCTTGCAGAGGTCGATCGACGGGCGTACAATAAGGGCGATGGCGCGCGACTACTACGAGATCCTCGGGGTACCCAGGAACGCGTCGGACAAGGAGATCCGGCAGGCGTACCGTCGCCTGGCCCGGAAGTACCACCCCGACGTGAATCCTGGCGACAAGGCGGCGGAGGAAAAGTTCAAGGAGATCAACGCCGCCTATGAGGTGCTGTCCGACCCCGAGAAACGCCGCAAGTACGACAAGTACGGCGACCGCTGGCAGTACGCGGACCAGATCGAGGAGATGCAGCGCCGCGCCGGCGCCCGGGGCTTCCGTTTCGGCGAGGGCGCGCCCTTCGAGTTCGACCTGGGCGACCTCGGCGACCTCGGGCTCGGCAGCATCTTCGATCTCTTCCGCCGCGGGCGGCGAGCCCGCCCGGCCGACCTCACCTACAGCGTCGAGGTCACGCTGCAGGAGGCGTACACCGGCGCCACGCGCCTGCTCCAGCTCACAGCGCAGGAGCCGTGCGCGACCTGCGGCGGCGCCGGGGAGATCGCAGGCGCTCTCTGCCACGTCTGCCAGGGCGCGGGCGTGATCGAGCGCACGCGGCGCCTCGAGGTGAAGATCCCCCCGGGCGTCCGCGACGGCTCGCGCGTCCGCATCGCCGGCGAGGGGCAGGCCGGCGCCGACGGCCGGCGGGGGGACCTCTACCTGCTCGTGTCGGTCCGCCCCGACCCGCGCTTCACGCGGAAGGGCGACGACCTCGAGCAGACCGTCTCGGTGCCCTTCACCGACCTGGTGCTGGGCGGCGAGGTCCAGGTGCCGACGGTCACCGGCCGGGTGGCGCTGAAGATTCCGCCCCTCACCCAGAACGGGCGCGTCTTCCGTCTGCGGGGCCTCGGCATGCCGCATCTCGAGAACCCGCAGACGAAGGGCGACATGTACGTGAAGGTGGTCGCGAAACTGCCCGAGCGCCTGGACGAGCGCGAGAAAGCGCTCTTCGAAGAGCTGAAGGCGTTGGGAGTGTGAGATGGTCGACGAGCGCGAGAGGACGAACGAACTGGACGATACACCGTGCTACGTGATTTCCGTCGCGGCGCGTATGGTGGGCGTGCATCAGCAGACGCTGCGTTCCTACGAGCGCCTGGGGCTGATCAAGCCCGCGCGCTCGGCGGGGCGCATCCGCCTGTACTCGAACGCCGACATCGCGCGCTTGCGGCAGATCCAGAGCCTGATGAACGACCTGGGCGTCAACCTGGCGGGCGTGGAAGTCATCCTGCGCATGGGCGACCGCATCCGGAAGCTGGAGGAAGAGCTGCGGGCCGTGCGAGCGGAGCTCGACCGGCTGCGCAGCACCCGGCTCCCCGCCCCGCGCCAGTGACCGGCCCGCAGCGGCGCCGACCACGAGCCGATCGAAAGGGAACAGACCGATGATGCGACAAGACCGCTTCACTCAGCAGGCGCAGGAGGTGCTCGCCGCCTCCCAGCAGATCGTGCGCGAGCAGCGCCACGCCCAGTGGGACGTCGAGCACGTCCTCCTGGCGCTCCTCCAGCATCCGGAAGGCCTCGCGTCCGAGATCATCCGCCGGATGGGCGTGGACCCCGCGCGGGTCCGCGCCCGCGTCGCCGAGACGCTCGAGCGCGCGCCCAAGCTGGGCTACGACGTCGTCCAGATCTACACGACGCCCCGCATCGTGCGCATGCTCGAGGCGGCGAACGCCGAGGCCGAGCGCCTCAAGGACGAGTACATCAGCGTCGAGCACCTGCTCATCGCCATCGCCGACGAGCGCGAGGGCGACTCGGCCCGCATCTTGCGCGAGTTCAACATCGATAAGGAGCGCATCTACCGCGCCCTCGAGGAGGTCCGCGGCTCCGCCCGGGTCGACAGCCCTACCGCCGAGTCGAAGTACGGCGCGCTCGAGAAGTACAGCGTCGACCTCACCCGGCTCGCCGCGGAAGGCAAGCTCGATCCGGTCATCGGCCGCGAGAACGAGATCAAGCGGGTGATGCAGATCCTCAACCGGCGGACCAAGAACAACCCGGTCATCATCGGCGAAGCGGGCGTCGGGAAGACCGCCATCGTCGAAGGGCTGGCCCAGAAGATCGCGGCCGGCGACGTGCCCGAGAATCTGCGCGGCCGCCGGCTGCTGGCGCTCGACATGGGCGCCATGGTCGCCGGCTCGAAGTTCCGCGGCGAGTTCGAGGAGCGCCTCAAGGCCGTCATGGACGAGATCAAGCGGGCCGAGGGCGAGATCATCGTCTTCATCGACGAGATCCACCAGGTGGTGGGCGCCGGCGCCGCCGAGGGCGCTATCGACGCCAGCACCATGATGAAGCCCGCCCTGTCCCGCGGCGAGCTGCGGGTCATCGGCGCCACCACCCTCGACGAGTACCGGAAGTACATCGAGAAGGACCCCGCGCTGGAGCGCCGCTTCGCGCCCGTGTTCGTCGACGAGCCCTCGGTCGAGGAGACCATCGAAATCCTCCGGGGGCTGAAGCCGCGCTACGAGGCCCACCACAAGGTGGAGATCACCGACGAAGCGCTGGTTGCCGCCGCGCGGCTCTCCGACCGCTACATCACCGGCCGGTTCCTGCCCGACAAGGCCATCGACCTCATCGACGAGGCGGCGTCCAAGCACGTCATCGAGCAGCAGTCGCTGCCGCCCGACCTGCGCGAGCTCAAGCAGCGCATCGATGACCTGAACAACCAGATCGAGGCGGCGGCGCAGAAGCAGGACTATGAGACGGCGGCCCGGCTGCGCAGCGAAGCGCTGCGCCTCCAGCAGGAGTACGACCAGCGGCGCGAGGCGTGGCAGCGCAAGCACCACATCGACCTGCGCGTCACCGAGCAGGACATCGCCGACCTCGTGGCGTCCATCACGGGCATCCCCGTGCAGAAGATGGTCGAAGGCGAGAGCGAGAAGCTCCTGCATCTCGAGGATGAGCTGCACAAGCGCATCGTGGGGCAGGACCGCGCCATCAAGGTGGTCGCCGACGCCATTCGGCGGGCCCGGGCCGGCCTGAAAGACCCCAAGCGGCCCATCGGAAGCTTCATCTTCCTCGGCCCCACCGGCGTCGGCAAGACGGAGCTCGCCAAGACGCTCGCCTGGTACCTGTTCGACGACCCGGACGCCCTCATCCGGTACGACATGTCCGAGTACCAGGAGCGGCACACAGTGAGCCGCATGATCGGCGCGCCGCCGGGCTACGTCGGCTACGAAGAGGGCGGGACGCTCACGGAGGCGGTCCGCCGCCGGCCGTACCGGGTCATCCTGTTCGACGAGATCGAGAAGGCGCACCCGGACGTCTTCAACCTGCTCCTCCAGATTCTGGAGGACGGCCGGCTCACCGACGGGCAGGGCCGCACGGTCGACTTCCGGAACACCATCATCATCATGACGTCGAACCTGGGGACGACGGCGGAGAAGCGCGCGGCCATCGGCTTCACGACCGAGCGCACGAGGACGGAGGCGGAACGCGACCGGCTCGAGCGCAACGTCGAGCAGGCGCTGCGCCAGACCTTCCGCCCGGAGTTCCTGAACCGCATCGACGAGATCGTCATCTTCGAGCCGCTCACCGAGGCCGAGCTGCGGCAGGTCGCCGACCTCCTGCTCGACGAGGTGCGCGAGCGGCTGTCCGACCGGCGCATCACCTTCGAGGTCACCGACGCCGCGCGCGACGCGCTCGTGAAGGAGGGGTACGACCCCGTGTACGGCGCGCGCCCGCTGCGCCGCACCGTCCAGCGCCGGGTCGAGAACCCGCTCGCCATGCGCATCCTCGCGGGCGAGTTCCAGGAGGGCGACCACGTGCGGGTCGACTACGTCGACGGGGAGTACACCTTCACCGCGGTCAAGGAGGCGGAGCCCGTCGGCGCGAAGGCGTGACCGCCGCAGCCTTCTGGCGCTCCTCGAGAAGAAGGCCGCCCCTGGCGGGGCGGCCTTCCCGTCCCGGGTTCCGGCAGGCCCCACGAACGAGGCAACGCCGGGCTGGATGCGTCGCATTGGCGCGAGCGCTATGGTCCTTTAGCATTCCACCGCTTGACAACGCGCTCGTCGCCGCGTACCCTCGCCCCAATGCCGGCGCACACGCCGCCGGGGAAGAGTCCATGGTAGAAGGAGGAATCACCCCGCCATGAAACGTGTGTGGTCTCTGCTGGCGTTCGCCGCGATGGCCGGCGCCCTCGGCTTCGCGGCGCAAGCCTGCGGAGGCGGAGAAGACGAGGGCGAGGAGCCCACAGCCACCCGTCCCTCAGAGGGAGGACAAGCCACACAGCCATCCGGAGACCAAGGTGGGGGAGGTGACGCAGGCGACCTGCGGGACATCGCGGGCAACCTCGAAGGCGCGACGTTCAAAGTAACCCTCGCCATGTCAGGAGACCTGGCAGCGGATGTGGGCGAAGGGGAAATGACCTGGTATCAGAAGCCGCCCAAGACCCGGTTCGATCTGACCACGCGGGCGGAAGGCCAGGAGCTCTCGTTCGTCGTCATCAACACGCCGGACGCCAGCTACGTGTGCACCTCGTTCCCGGGCGCCGGCGGATCGTGCTTCTCGGGCGAGGGTGACACCGGCGGGAGCCCCTTCGCCGGGTTCACGGACATCGTCGAGGGAATCGACGAGGAGATCAAGGCCGGGGATGTGACGGTGCGGACGCGCACCGAGCGCGAAATCGCGGGCATCGACGCGATCTGCTGGGAGATCGAGAGCCCCGAGGGCGCTGGAAACTTCTGCGCGAGCGAGTCCGGTATTCCCCTGCTGATCGAGGTCACGAGCTCCGAGGGAACGTTCCGGCTCGAGGCCACCGACGTCAGCGAAGACGTGTCCGACAGCGACTTCGAGCCGCCGTACGAGGTGACCGAAGGGGGACCCTTCGGGCTGCCCGGAGGCGACGGCGAAGGTCAGTAGTCCGAATCGGCCAGAACGCGGTGAGGGCCCGGCTCGCGCCGGGCCCTGCCGTTTGTTCCACGGAGACGATCGGCCGGCGGGGCGCTCACCACCGCTCCCAGTGGACGTACTCGTCGAACGGGAGACGCGGCGACGACGGCCGACGCTCGGCCTCGGGCGCCGGGTACCCCAGCGCCAGCACGATCGCGACGCGATGTCCCGCAGGCACGCTCAGGACACGCAGCGCGCACGCCTGGTCGTGCATCGTGACGGGGCATGAGGCAATGCCTTCGTTCCAGGCCGCCAGCATCATATTCTGCGCGGCGCGGCCGGCGTCGAAGTCGCGTCCGCCCTCGGGGATGACGACGGCGATGAGCGCGGCCGCGGTCGGGATGTACGCGGCGAACTGCCCGCATGAGGCGAGCTCCGCCTTGCGCGCCTGCTCGCGCACGACAACGAAGCGGCACGGCTGGAGGTTCTTCGCGCTGCCGGCCATGCGGCCCGCCTGGAGGATGCGCCGGAGCGTCTCCTCCGGGATGGGCGTCGGCGCGTACGCCCGCGTATCCCGCTTCGTCACGATGACCCTGTATGCGTCCATACCGACGGCTACTGTGGCTGGCCCGCGTGTACGCCCTCCGGGCGCTCGACGAGCACGGCCTCGTAGGTCTTGAGCTGCGGCGGGCCGGCCAGGATACCCGCGAGCGACCCCTGACGGTGCCCCTGCACGAACGCCTCGCTCTGCGTCCACGCGATGAACGCCTCGCGGCTCTCCCAGACGCTGTGGCTGATGTACTCGCCCGGCGTGTCTCCGCGGAGCAACGCGAACTGCACGAACCCGGGCACGCCGTTCAGGTACGACTGGCGTCTGCGCCAGGCCTCCTCGAAGTCGGCCGCGCGGCCCTCCGCGACCCGAAAGTGATTCATGGCGACGAACATGGCGACTCCCTCTTGTGGGGCGGCGCGCCGCCGCCCACGCAGCGCTACCATGCCGCACCCCGGGCCTCGGGTCAAGGGCGGCGCCCGGCGCGCGCCACGGCCGGGTGCCGTCGCCCTGTCCGTAATGCCTCAAAAGTGATGGTTACCCAAGGGGAGGCGATGCCTCAGAACC
>JBBING010000110.1:0-6687 GCA_037444005.1 Chloroflexota bacterium | reverse complement strand
TACCCCGCCTCATCTCTAGTGTGGTGTACGGGATCTATCTGGACCAGCTCAGAACCACGCCGGCGCAACCGGTCATGCCGGCACGCGCTGGCGCCCCTTGCGGGGCTTCTGGGCGTAGAGACGGCGGTCGGCCACCTGGAGCAGCTCGGTGACGCTGCGGGCGTCGTCAGGGCAACTCGCCACACCGACGGAGATCGACAACGTGAGGCGGTCGGGCGCGAGGTCCCAAGCCTGGTGTCCCCGGACGGCTGCGCGCAGCTTCTCCGCCACCGCGCGTGCCTCGTGGGGCTTGGTGTCGGGGAGGATCACGACGAACTCATCGCCGCCGTACCGTCCCACGATGTCGGAGCCGCGCACGCAGCTCGTGATGGTGTCCGCGACCAGCTTGAGGAGCTTGTCGCCCATCAGATGCCCGTAGGTGTCGTTGAGCTCTTTAAAGCGGTCGAGGTCGATCATCAGGAGGGAGAGAGGATGCCCGTAGCGGAGGGAGCGCTCGACCTCGTGCACGAGCTGATCATAAAAGTACCGATGCGTATAGAGGCCCGTGAGCGAGTCGCGGAACGCCATGCCGCGCAGCCGGAGGCTCAACGCCTCGAGATGAGCGGAGTAGGCCCGCTCGACCTCGACCATGCGGTTCCGGGCGATGGCGCTCAGCACGTAGGCGAGGCTGCCGCCGATGAGCACGCTCACGGCCTGGACGATCCGGTGGACGCCATCGCTGGCCACGCGGTCGCCCCAGAGGGTCCACGCGACGATGGATGCGATGAGGATGGCGCCGGCGATCCGCACGCGGAGCAGCGTTCGCTCGCCAGCGGTGGTCCGGTGCGGCGGCTGCAGCGCGTCGAATGCGCTCGAGTCGGAGTCGCGAATCTCGGCCATCGCCCACATCGCGGGTCCCGCGCACGGACATCGAGCGTCCCGCCACGAGCGGGACCGCGGGACCCTTCCTAGAACACTATCGGCCGAGACGGAGAGGAACCGCAGATGTCGGTCGTTTGGGGCCGGACGCAGAAGGCGGAGCGCGAACGGGGTTCGAACCCTACATAACGGCTCTAGTGCGATCCAGGCCGCAGCGTTCGTTAGGGCTGGGGGACCGTCAGGCTGAACGCCGCCGCGAGGACCAGGGTGACCGCCCACAGCAGCGCCCAGAGGGGCCAGGACGGATGCCGGACGGTGAAGTACGCGAGCCAGGCCCAGAAGGCGGTGCGCAGAGTCGCCCCGCGCGAGAGCTCATCGCTCCAGCGTCTCGCGGGGGCCGTGCGGCCACGCGACCGCAGGCTTTCCAGCACGTCGGCGTCTTCGACGGGATCCACTTCCACCAGCACGACCGGCGGCTCCTTGCGTTTCGAGCCCGAGCGCCAGTCTATGATGCCCTCGCGACAGCTTCTGTCGCGTGCCCGCCCGTCACGAGAGCCGCTTGCGCACCTCGTCCTTGAGAAACGCGACGTCTGGGAAGACGCCCGTCTGCGCCTTCGAATAGATGAGCTCGCCGTCGATGGTGACCTCGAACCGGCCCTTCGCGCCCGGGATCAGGCGGACTTCACCGATGCTGTCAGTGAACGTTTGGAGAAGCTCGGCCGCCGTCCAGGTGGCCCGAAGCAGGTAGTTTCAAGGAACGCAGTACTCGATGGAGATGGACAATCGTCGATCGCTCACCGTTGCGCCTCCCGTGTTTCTTATTCTGACGACAGGCGCGCTCACGGTCAACGCGAGCCGGCTGCTAGACTGCGCACGGAGTCCCGCATCTGGAGCGCCGTTATGTCGAGTTCTGCCCTGTGGCATCCCGTCGAACGGGAGCCGGATCATCCCCTCGCCGCGCTCGCCCGAAGCGCCTCGCCTTTCGGTCGTCTCCAGGTGGCGCTCGGCCCCCACAGCCGCTACGGCGCCCGCTGGTTCCGCCTCGCCTCAGACGGCCACCTCCTCGCCGAGGGACTCTACAATCACGGGCCGCGGCCCTCGTTCTGCTGGATCGAAATCGCCCGCACCGCGGACCTCGACGATGACCGGTACGCGGCGCTGTTCGGTCTGCTCCGTCCGCTGATCCCGCCCGGCGGTCACATCATGGTGGAATACGACAGCCCCGCACGCGCGGACGTCGCGCAGGCGCTCGCCGCTGGCGTCCCGCCGGCGGCGACGTCGCTCGGCGAACAGCTCATCCGCGCCAGGTTCGGGCCGCGGTTCAAAGACTGGGCCATCGCCGAAGGCGGACTCGAGGGGCCGCGAAAGCTCCAATGCTACTCACCTCCCGACGACGCGACGGCCCGGGTGTGGGCCGCGGAAGCCGCCAGTGCGCTGAGGACGTTTCTGAACGAAGCCGCGTCCGATCGGACGCCGACGGTGGCGCAGGCTCTCGAGCGCGCGCGTCGCGTCCTGGCGTTCCTCGAGGCGCGCTGACGCGTCGTCACATCGGGCGGTCTCGCGCGTTGTGGATCGGGAACGGCTGCTTCCCCCGCGAACGTCGAGGGGGTGATGGAGTCATGACCGAGGGCCAGCACATCGTTCTCGACGCGAAGGGACGTCCGTTCATGCGCTGCGCGGTCTGCGGCGCGCCGCTGCGTAAGGAGGACTTCTGGAACGCGGGCCTGCGTCTACCGGAGCACGGCGAGACCGCGGAGGAATTCTGCGACGCCGAGCTCGTGGACGACCTGCGCCACGTGGCGTGCCTCAGCGCTGCGGCGCGGGCGGCGTCGTGACCCTGAGGGGAAGCGCGGTCCGACGCAGGCGCGACAGCGGATCCAGCCGCTCCACCCACACGACAACGGCGAGAGCGCCGAGCGTCAGCGCGCCGCCGACGACCGCATCGAGGAAGTAGTGGTTCGCCGTCAGCACGATGGCGGCGAGCATCGCCACGGGCAGCGCCACGCCCGCCAGACGCAGCGGCATCCAGCGCCCGTGCGCCCAGAGCGCCACGCCCACCAGCAGAATCCATCCGAAGTGGAAGCTCGGGACCGCCGCGAACTCGTTCACGAATCCCGGGCGCTCGAACGCCCGGTACACATCGGAGTGCAGGCGCACCGTGTCCACAAACCCGAGGTGCGGGAACATCCGGGGCGGCGCCACCGGCATCAGGGCGAAGAAGAGCAGGCCACACGCCCCCGAAAGCAGGAACGCATTCCGGTACCGGCTGTACCGCTGCCGGTGCCAGACGAACAACCAGAGCGCGGCGGCGGCGATGACCGGCAAGTACCCCCAGACGTAGATCCAGTTGAAGAGCGACACGAGCCAGTGATGCTGGAGAATCGCCCCCTGGAGCGACGCCTCCCAGAACAGCCCCAGCCGGCGTTCCAGGGCGATGACGTCGAGGGCGCGGTCGAACGCCGTGGCGGCGCTCCCCTGGATGAGCCGGCGCACGGCCTGATAAGCGAGGTACGCCCCTACCACGACGAGGGCTTCGAAGCCGATTCGGCGCGCCAGTTCCCAGGAACGTCTCCCTTTGGCGAGCGCCACGGTACGCCTCCCTATCGACCCGCGTCGCAACGCGACCCGATTGGTGCTACCGTATCACATATCGGCATTCATATTCGAGGGAGGAGAGTCCTTTGGCGACGTACGTGACGTTGGCCACCCTGACGGACCAGGGCATCCGGACCATGAAGGACCTGGCCCGCAGGTTCCAGAACGCGGACCAGACCTTCGCGTCGTTCGGCGCTCGGATCGAGGAGATCTTTCTCCTGCTCGGCGCGTACGACTACGTCGTCGTCTCGGAGGCCCCGGACGACGAAAGCATCGCCAAGGCGATGCTCGCCATCGGCGGACAGGGCAACGTGAGGACGCAGACGTTCCGGGCGTTCCGCCGGGACGAGACGCTGCGGCTGATCGAGGGGCTCCCCTGAGCGACGCGGCGCTGGCGCGCGACCTGCTCCGCCGGGCCATGGAGGCGCACGAGCGACGCGACTTCGGCGAAGCCGTCCGCCTCGCGCGCGAGGCCATCGCCGCCGACCCTGCGTTGGTCGAGGCGCGGGAGTACCTCGGCACGACGCTGGTGACCCGGCTTCGGCGCTTCAGCGAAGGCATCGCCGAGCTCGAGCGCGCTCTCGAACTCGCGCCCGACAGCGCGTCGCTGCTCTACGCGCTCGGCTGGTGCTGCGAATTCGTCGCCAACGCGCTGCGCCGCGACCCCGCCCGGCGCGAGGAAGCGGAGGCGCTGTACGAACGCGCGGCCACGTATTTGCGCCGCTGCCTCGAGCTGAACCCCGAGGGCAAGCTCCGCGAGGATGCGGAGGACCTCCTCGATATCGTAGAAGCTCGTTGAACGGCCGCCGTATACTGGCCGCCGCATGGCGGACTTCTACCGCACCATCCACGTCGGACTCGGCCCCATCGGCAGGGCCATCGCCGAGCTGGCAGCGCGACGGCGCGACGTCGTTCCCGTCGCCGCCGCCGACCTCGCGCCCGACCTCGTAGGACGCGATCTGTACGAGGTGGTGGGCATCGATGGGCCTGCGCCCCTCCCCATCGTGGGCGACGCCGCAGCGGCGCTGGCGACGCCGGCGGACGTGGCGCTGTACGCCACGGGGTCGTTCCTCGAGGACGTCGCATCGCAGATCGTCCAGGCCGTGCGCGCCGGGCGCAACGTCATCTCGACATGTGAGGAGCTCGCGTATCCCTGGCGCCGGCGCCCCGACCTCGCGGCGGAGCTCGACCGCGAGGCGCGGCGGGCGGGCGTCACCGTGCTCGGGACAGGGATCAACCCCGGGTTCGTGCTCGATGCGCTCGCCCTGTGTCTCAGCGGCGTCTGCGGGCAGGTCCGGCGCATCGAGGCGGTCCGCGTGGTCGACGTGTCGCGCCGCCGCGAGCAGCTTCAGCGCAAAGTCGGCGTCGGGCTCTCCCTCGAGGAGTTCCAGCGCCGCGTGGCCGCCGGGCGATTCGGCCACGTCGGGCTCCCCGAGTCGGCGTACCTTGTCGCACAGGGGTTGGGATGGGAGCTCGACGAGCTGCGCGAGACCATCGAGCCCGTCCCCGGAGAAGACGGAACGGCACGAGGGGCGAGGCAGGTCGTGACCGCGTGCGTCGCGGGCCGCGAGGTCTTGCGCTTGTCGGTCGAAATGGCGATGGGGGCGGCGGAGCCCCGGGATGAACTGCGAATCGAGGGCGATCCGCCGGTGCACGCCATCATCGACGGCGGCGTACCCGGAGATATCGCGACCGCGGCGGTGGTCATCAACTGCATTCCCGCCGTCGTCGCTCACGAGCCGGGGCTGGTGACGATGCTGGATCTCCCGGCGCCGCGATCCGTGGGGGTGTGATCGGTGTCGAAGATCCTCTCCCGATTCGAAGCGCTGCACCCGACGTCGGCCGCGCTCGCCCGGCGAGCCCGGCAGGTGTTTCCCGACGGCGTGACCCACGACCTGCGCCGTCTGGCGCCGTTCAGCCTGTACGTGTCGCGCGCCTCCGGGAGCCGCAAGTGGGACGTCGATGGCAACGAACTGGTGGACTACGTGATGGGGCACGGCGCCCTCCTGCTGGGGCACGGCCACCCCGACGTGACGGCCGCGGTGGCGGAACAGCTCGCCCGAGGATCGCACTATGGCGCCTCCCACGAACTCGAGCTTCGCTGGGGTGAGCTCGTCCAGCGCCTCGTGCCCTCCGCCCAGCTCGTGCGCTTCACGAGCTCGGGAACCGAAGCCACGATGATGGCCGTGCGCCTCGCGCGCGCCTTCACCGGCCGGCCGCTTCTGGTGCGCTTCGCCGCCCACTTCCATGGCTGGAACGACCTCATGTCGGGCCAGCCCGCGCACGGTGAGGCGCTGACCCCTGTGGCGCCCGGCATCCCGCCCGGAGCGCTCGCCGACGTGGTCGTCCTGCCGCAGAACGACGCGAGGCGCTTCCGCGACTTCGTCCGTTCTCGCAGCGACGAGATCGCCGCCGTCATCGTCGAGCCGACGGGCGCTTCCTGGGGGACGAACCCCCTGAATCCGGCGTTCCTGGGCGTCCTACGGGAGGAGACCGCCTCGTGCGGGGCCGTGCTGATCTTCGACGAGGTGATCACAGGCTTTCGCGTGGCGCCCGGGGGAGCGCAGCAGCGATTCGGCGTCACGCCCGACCTTACGACGCTCGCCAAAATTCTCGCCGGCGGCCTTCCCGGCGGCGCCGTCTGCGGGCGCGAGGACATCGTGGGCCTTATCCGCTTCCGAGACGACGCAGCGTGGAACGCGCGGCAGCGGATCGCTCACCCGGGCACGTTCAACGCCAATCCGCTGTCAGCGGCCGCGGGCTCGACCTGCCTGTCCCTCATCGCCGACGGGCGCGCTCAGGATGAGGCCGCGCGCACCTGCCGGGCGCTGGTAACGGGGATGAACCGCCTGCTTCGCGAGGCTGGCGTCGTGGGCTGCGTGTATGGCGACCGCTCCATGTTCCACATCGCGCTGGGCGTGGAGCCGAGGCTCATCGACGACTTCGCGTGGGACTGGCGTGGCGAGCCCGCGGCTGCCATGCCTCCGGCAGACGCGCGGGCCACAGCGGCGCTGCGGCGCGCTCTCATCAACGAGGGCGTCGACCTCATGGGGAGCGGCGGTATGGTGTCCGCCGTCCACACCTCCGACGACGTCGCTCGTACGCTCGAGGCGTTCGAGCGCGCGCTCGCGGCGCTCAAGGAAGACGGATACGTCTGATCACGGCCGCCCCGCTCGTCGCCGTAATGCCTCAAAAGTGATGGTTACCCAAGGGGAGGCGATGCCTCAGAACCCC
>JBBING010000109.1:0-6925 GCA_037444005.1 Chloroflexota bacterium | reverse complement strand
CTGATTCTGAGGCAACGCTCCCCGTTCGGTAACCCTTTCAATGAGGCAGATCGGCGAGTTGACATCGCGCCCGAGCGGCTGCTACGCTCCCAACACGATCGCGCGGCCCATCGGCCGCCGTCCCTGTGGCTGATGATCATGCGCTCGATGGCGATGCCCGAGCCCCCCGGCCTCTCGGGGGGCGTCTCCGGAACCACCCGGTAGCGCCGTTTCCCGCCCCGGCGGGGACGGCCGGACAGGGAGGGATCGCCATCATGTCCTTCGCCCGTGCGCTGAAGTGCCGCGAATGCGGCCGCGAATATCCGCTCGACCCCGTTCACGTCTGTGAGTTCTGCTTCGGCCCGCTCGAGGTCGTCTACGACTACGATGCCATGCGCAAGGCCGTCTCCCGCGAGCGCATCGAGCGCGGGCCGGTCTCCATGTGGCGCTATGCCGACCTGCTGCCCGCGGACCCCGACCCTGCGGTCGACCTCCAGGCGGGCTTCACGCCGCTCATCCGCGCCCGGAACCTGGGTGAGGCGCTGGGGCTCCGCCGGCTGTACATCAAGAACGACTGCGCGAACCCCACGTGGTCGTTCAAAGACCGGGTGGTGGCCGTGGCGGCCGCCCGCGCGCGGCAGTTCGGCTTCCGCACGCTGGCCTGCGCCTCGACGGGGAACCTGGCCAACAGCGTCGCCGCCCACGCCGCCCACGCTGGCATGGAGGCCTTCGTCTTCATCCCGGCTGACCTCGAACAGGGGAAGGTCCTCGGGTGCGCCATCTACGGCCCCACGCTCGTGGCCGTCGACGGCGGCTACGACGAGGTCAACCGCCTGTGTTCCGAGATCGCGGATAAGTACCGCTGGGCGTTCGTCAACATCAACGTACGCCCGTACTACGCGGAGGGCAGCAAGACGCTGGGATACGAGGTCGCCGAGCAGCTCGGGTGGCGCGCGCCGGACTACTGCGTGGTGCCCATGGCCTCCGGGTCGCTCTTCGTGAAGATCTGGAAGGGCCTGCAGGAGCTCGCCCGCCTCTGGCTCATCGACAGCGTGCAAACGAAGATGATCGGAGCGCAGGCCCGGGGCTGCTCGCCCATCGTGACCGCGTACGAACACGGCACCTTCAACATTCGTCCCGTGAAGCCCGACACCATCGCGAAGTCGCTGGCCATCGGGAACCCGGCGGACGGATATTACGCCCTGCGCGTGATGGAAGAATCGGGCGGGTGCGGGGTCGCCGTGGACGACGACGAGATCGTGGAAGGCATGAAGCTGCTCGCCCGCACCGAGGGGATTTTCGCGGAGACGGCGGGCGGCGTGGTGATCGCCAGCCTCAAGCGGCTGGTAGAATCGGGGCGCGTGGGCGCGGACGAGCTGGTGGTGGCGTACATCACCGGCAGCGGACTGAAGACGCAGGAGGCCGTGCAGGGCCGCCTCGAAGCGCCGCTCCACATCAGCGCGACCATCGCCTCGTTCGAGGAAGCCGTGGCCCGGCGCACCGGGGGACCCCCGCCTGCGGGCCCCGCGGCCGAGCCCGTAGCAGCACGAGGGGAGTGACCCGGTATGGCCAAGCAACGCGTCAAATTCACCTTCCCCCAGGAGCTCATCACGTTGCCCATCATTTACGAGCTGGGGAAGCAGTTCAATGTCGTCACCAACATCCGCCGCGCTGACGTCACCGAAGATCGCGGCTGGGTCGTCCTCGAGATCGAAGGCGACCTCGAAGAGATCGAGCGCGGGCTCGACTGGGTCGCCGCCAAGGGCGTCCGGGTCGATCCCGTCCAGGGCGACGTCATCGAAGGCTGAAGCGAGGAGCGAGACCGCATGGCTATCAACGTTCGGATCCCGACACCGCTACGCAAGCTCACCAACGACCAGGACGTCGTCGTCATCGAGAACGGCAGCGCCCTGGCGGAGGCCATCGAGGCGCTGGACCGCACCTACCCGGGCCTCAAGGAGCGCCTCTGTGACGAGACGGGCGAGATCCGCCGGTTCGTGAACATCTACGTCAACGGCGAGGACGTCCGCTTCCTTTCGGGCCTGCAGACGCCCCTGAAGCCTGGGGACGAGGTCAGCATCGTGCCCGCCGTCGCCGGCGGCGCGTGAACCGTCGGCCTCCTGCCCGCTCCGATTACCCGATCGATACGAAGGCCACCCATCATGGGCGGCCTTCGCGTGCTCTGCCCCGCACCATGGCCCGCCGGCCACGCTGAAGCGTGGCCTCCATCGGAGAGGGAGTCGCCCCTCATCGTTGCGCTGCGCTGCCGCCGCCGTCCCCACCGATGAAGGGCAGGCTTCAGCCTGCCCGGGGGACACCGCCCCGCACCCCGCCGCCGGTGTTTGACAAGGCGCGGAGGGGCGGGTAGAATCTTGACAAAATCGACCGGTTTTCTTTCTCACCCGCCCCGGCATCCAGGAGGTCCGCCACATGGTTCGAGAACTCCAGCGTCCAGAGGTGGCGTCCGTGCCCATCACCGATCCTGTCGTCAAACGCGAACTCGAGACCTTCAAGCGGGAAGCCGCCGCGTTCCTCTCCGGGAAGCTCCCCCCCGAGGATTACCGCGCCTTCCGGCTCCAGCACGGCGTGTACGGCCAGCGCCAGAGCAACGTCCATATGATCCGCGTGAAGATCCCGCACGGGTCGCTCACGGCGGACCAGTTCGAAGCCATCGGCGACATCATCGACCGCTACTCGCCGCGCAAGGTGGGGCACGTCACCACCCGCCAGGACATCCAGATGCACTTCGTGCCGATGGACGCGGCGCCGAAGGTCCTCGAGGAGCTGGCGGAGGTAGGCCTGACCACCCGCGAGGCCTGCGGCAACACCGTCCGCAACGTCACCGCCGACCACTACTCCGGTCTGTGCGACGACACGGTGTTCGACGTCACGCCCTACGCGGAGGCGACAGCCCGCTACTTCCTGCGCAACCCCGCGAACCAGAAGCTGCCGCGGAAGTTCAAGATCACCTTCTCGTCATGCCCTCACGACTGGGGCATGATCCCCATCCACGACCTGGGGGCGATGGCGGTGATCCGCGACGGGCGCCGGGGCTTCGCCGTGTACGTGGGCGGTGGCCTGGGCGCGGCGCCGCGCCTCGCCGACCTCTACGACGACTTCGTGCCCGCGGAGGAGTTGCTGCGGCACATCGAGGCCATCCTCCGGGTATTCGACCGATACGGCGAGCGCCGCAACCGCAACAAGGCCCGGATCAAGTTCCTCATCGCCCGAATCGGAATCGAGGAGTTCCGCCGGCTGGTCCGCGAGGAGCTGAAGTCGCTGCCCCCGGTCGACAGCGGGGTCTATCGCGAGCCCGACCTGAGCCTGCTCGAGGAGGCCGCGAGCCACCCGGCCTGGGCCGCGAGCCATCCGCCCATCGAGCCGCGGCCCGGCTTCGAGCAGTGGAAGCGCACCAACGCCGTGCGGCAGCGCCAGCCGGGCTTCCGCATGTGCTACATCCTGCTGCCCATCGGCGACATCACCATCCCGCAGTTCCACGCCATCGCGGAGATGGCGCGCAAGTACGCGGGCGGTAAGCTCCGCACGACGCAGAACCAGAACATCGTTCTGCGCTGGGTCCATGAGGAGGACCTGCCGTACCTCCACGCCGACCTGGTGGACGCGGGGCTCGCCGAGGATCGGGTGCTCAGCATCTACGACGTGCAGACGTGCCCCGGCGCCGACACCTGCAACCTCGGCGTCACCTCGTCGAAAGGGCTCGGCCGGGCCATCCGAGAGGCGCTGTTCGCCGCCAACGGCGTCTTCGAGGACCCGCTGGTCCAGAAGATCAAGATCAACATCAGCGGCTGCCCCAACTCGTGCGGCCAGCACCACATCGCCGACCTCGGGTTTTACGGGATGGCGGTCAACAAGGACGGGCGGCACGCGCCTGCGTTCCAACTCCTCGTCGGCGGCCGCGGGAGCGGCGAGGGGCGCCTCGCGAAGATGGTGATGAAGGTGGCGGCGCGCCGCGTGCCCGACGCCGTCGTCAAGCTAGTCTCGCACTACCGCGAGACCCGCAACGAGGGCGAGGAGTTCGGCGACTGGGCGCTCCGCGTCGGCGGCCCGTACATCCAGGAGCTGCTCGCCGAATACAAGGAGGTCCCCGCCTTCAACGAGGACCCGACGGCGTACGTCGATTGGGGCGCTACCAGCCTCTTCTCCCTCGAAGGACTGGGCGAAGGGGAGTGCGCCGTGTAAACGCCCGTGAGCCGCGCACGGGAGGGGTTCGCCACGGGTCAGGCCGCCAGCCTGACCCGTCGGATGCCCGCCGCAGACGGCTCCGGACGGGAGGAATCGAACCGATGAGCACGAAGACCTACGCGCCGGAAGAGCTGAAGGCCCTCAGCGCCCGGTTCGAGGGCGCCGAGCCCGAGACCATCCTTCGCTGGGCGGTCGAGGAGTTCTTCCCCGACCTCGCGCTGGCGTGCAGCTTCGGCGGCCCCTCGGGCATGGTCCTGCTCGACATGATCGCGAAGATCGAGCCGCGCGTCGAAGTCTTCTATCTCGACACGGGCTTCCTCTTCCCGGAGACGTACGACACCGTCCGCCGGGCCGCGGAACGCTACGGCATCGAACCCGTCGCCTACCGCCCGGCGCTCACGCCGGAGGAGCAGGCGGCGCAGTACGGCGACGCGCTGTGGGCGCGCGACCCGGACCTGTGCTGCGCGCTCCGCAAGGTCGAGCCCAACCGTCGCGCCCTCGCCGGTAAGCGGGCGTGGATCTCGGGGCTGCGGCGGGATCAGGCGAAGACCCGCGAGGGTATCGACGTGGTCGAGTGGGACTTTCAGTTCGAGCTCGTGAAGGTGAACCCGCTCGCCGCGTGGACGGAACGGGACGTCTGGGCGTACATCGTCAGACACGACGTCCCGTACAATCCCCTGCACGACCGGAGCTACCCGAGCATCGGCTGCACCCACTGCACGCGCCCGGTGAAGCCGGGTGAGGATCCGCGCTCGGGCCGGTGGCAGGGGTTCGACAAGACGGAATGCGGGATCCAGCTCGGGAGCGCGGGCATCGCCCGCGCGGCCGGCCTGGCCGACGACAACGGAGACGGGAGGACATCGACAGCATGACGACGGACAAAGGGTTCGTGGTGTGGTTCACGGGACTGTCCGGCGCGGGCAAGACGACGCTCGCCCATCGGCTCGAAGCGGCGCTCCGTGAGCGCGGCCACAAGGTCGAGGTGCTGGACGGCGACGTGGTGCGCACGCACCTCAGTAAGGGCCTCGGCTTCTCCAAAGAGGACCGCGACACCAACATCCTCAGGATCGGGTTCGTGGCTCACCTGCTCGCGCGCAACGGCGTCGCCGTGATCACCGCGGCCATCTCGCCGTACCGCGAGACGCGGGACAAGAACCGCGAGCTCATCGGCGACTTCGTCGAGGTGTACGTCAAGTGCCCCATCGAGGTGCTCGCGCAGCGTGACGTCAAGGGCCTCTACAAAAAGGCGCTCGCCGGCGAAATCCCGAACTTCACCGGCATCTCCGACCCGTACGAGGAGCCGCTGAACCCGGAAGTCGTCATCGAGACCGACAAGCAGACCGTGGACGAGAGCCTGCAGATCATCCTGACGAAGCTCGAGGAGCTGGGCTACGTGAAGCCGGCGGTCCAGGCCCAGCCGGCCGCGGCGGGATGAGCCGCACGGGGATGCCACACGCCTTTCAGCGCACCAGGAGTTGAACGACACCGATGACTACGGAAGTACGACTCGTTCCACCGCACGGCGGCGTCCTCATCGATCGCGAGGTGACCGGTGACGCGGCCCGCGCCCTCGAGGAGCGGGCGCGCGGCCTGCCGACCATCGTCCTCTCGTCCCGCAAGCTCTCGGACCTCGAGATGCTGACGGTCGGGGCGTTCAGCCCGCTCGAAGGCTTCATGACCCGCGAGCAGTACCGCAGCGTCGTCGAAGAGATGCATCTGCCCGACGGCCTCCCCTGGACGATGCCCGTCACGCTGGACGTGACCCGCGAGCAGGCCGAGGCGCTGCGGCGCTCGGATGCGGCGGCGCTCGCGGAGCCCGACGGCACGCTCCTCGCCGTCATCGAAATCGCCGACATCTTCGACTACGACCGCCACCGCGAGGCCGAGCGGGTGTATCGGACCACGGACACGGCGCATCCCGGCGTCGCGGCGCTGTTCGCGCAGGGGGAGGCCTTGGTGGGCGGGCGTATCACGGCATTCCGCCGCCCGTCGAACCGCGACTTCCTGCAGTACCGGCTCGATCCCCGGCAGACGCGCGCCGAGTTCGAGCGCCGCGGCTGGCGCCGTGTGGTCGGCTTCCAGACGCGCAATCCGGTGCACCGCGCGCACGAGTACATCCAGAAATGCGCGCTCGAGATCGTCGACGGGCTCTTGCTCCACCCGCTGGTGGGCGACACTAAGGCCGACGACATCCCGGCCGACGTCCGCATGCGCTGCTACGAGGTGCTCCTCGAGCGCTACTACCCCAAAGACCGCGTGGTGCTCTCGGTGAACCCCGCGGCCATGCGGTACGCGGGACCGCGCGAGGCCATCTTCCACGCGCTGGTGCGCAAGAACTACGGCTGCTCGCACTTCATCGTCGGGCGGGACCACGCAGGCGTCGGCGCTTACTACGGTCCGTACGACGCGCAGCGTATTTTCGACGAATTCGACCCGCAGGCGCTGGGCGTGACCCCGCTCTTCTTCGAGCACACCTTTTACTGCCGGGCGTGCGAGGGCATGGGCAGCTCGAAGACCTGCCCCCACGGCGAAGAGCATCGCGTCTCGCTGTCCGGCACGAAGGTTCGTGAGATGCTGGCCCGGGGCGAAGAGCCTCCGCACGAGTTCACGCGGCCCGAGGTCGCACGCGTCCTCATCGAGGCCATGCGGACGGCCGCCGGAGCGGCTGTCGCCGGTGGGAGCTAGCCAGTGGCCGGCCACACGCAGGAGGCCGCGCTGAGCGCCGCGGCCGTCGCCGAACGCG
>JBBING010000108.1:0-6926 GCA_037444005.1 Chloroflexota bacterium | reverse complement strand
TCAGTGTGGCCGGCAGGCCATGGGACACGACGGGCAGGCTGAAGCCTGCCCTTCATGCGCGGGTCGGGGCGACGGCGCCCTCCCCCTAACATGAAGGCCACGCTTCAGTGTGGCCGACGGCACGATACGACACCACGGGCTCCCCCAAAATGAAGGCCACACTTCAGTGTGGCCGGCAGGCCATGGGACACGACGGGCAGGCTGAAGCCTGCCCTTCAAGCGGGATTGAGGCGCGCTACTGCGGGGGAGGGCCGGGCGGCCCGCCCGGGATGCACAGCAACGCGAACGCCTTCTGCAGCCGCTCCGGACGCGGACTCGGGCAGCTCGATTCGTCGATGCCCACGTTCGTCTCCATCGCCGCGTACAGCGTGTACGTCAGGCCGTCCGACTCGTACCAGTACCCGTTGTTCAGGGGGTCGCCCAGCACATCGACCGGGATGGGGTCGAGATACGGCCGGAGCTTGCAGCCGGCGTCGGCGTCCTCGTACACGCACAGCGTCTGCACGCCCGGCGTGCTGTAGGGGAAGGCGCCGTGGTCGCGGTAGTACGCCTCGAGGGCCAGCTTCACGGCGAAGAGGTCGAGACGGCGCCGCTCGTCGCGGATGAGCGCGCCGGGGTCGGGCGTCGGGGTCGGCGTGACGGTGGGTTCGGTGGTGGGCTCGAAGGCGGCGGCGAGCTGCGCCGAGAGGTTGTCGTCGGGCTCGAGGGCGATGGCGAGGGAGAGCGCCAGCACCGCACCCGCCAGCACCGAGATGGGCAGGACGTACCAGGGGTCGCTCAGCCGCTCGCGCCAGGTCATGTCTTCGGTCGTCGCGCTCCCGTCGCCCGGGCAGTGTGAAGCCCGCGGGCGCCACGGGCCATCGGGGAAGTCCCGCAGGCCCGCCGAAATGATAACGGAAACGCCCGCTCGATATGTCAACCGGCGAAGCGAGCCCGCGCCCGCCCCGTTTTCCCCGCCAACGAACGTCACCATCCCCCGTCGACGAAGGTCCCGCGTCCCCCTTCCCTGAAGGCCACGCTCCAGCGTGGCCGGGGTGCGACGGTCCACCGCCGGGCAGGCTAAAGCCTGCCCTTCATGCAGGGGTTGGGGCGGCGGCGTTCCCCCAAACCGATGAAGGCCACACTTTAGCGTGGCCGGCGGGCCATCGTCATGCTGAGGAGGCCGCAGGCCGACGAAGCATCTCTTCCCACGTACACGAACGTCACCCCTCTCGGGCGACGCCTGCCGTGCGCCCACGAATGTGGTCGCTTCGCGGGCATCGTTGTACACCGGGGGTAAGAGATGCTTCGCCCTCGCTGCGCTCGGGCTCAGCATGACCATGGCACCACGGGCAGGCTGAAGCCTGCCCTTCATCGCGTGTGAGGGCGAAGGCGCCTCCGCGTGGCCGGGGGCCATGGGGCGCGCCCCTCCCCAATATGAAGGCCACGCTTTAGCGTGGCCGACGGTCCATGGGGGCAAGGCCACCCTGAAGGGTGGCCTTCATAGGTAGGAGAGGCGCTTCCCAGCGGCCGGCGCGCGGGCGTTCCGGCGTCAGCGAAACTCGGTCCTCCCCGACCGAATCGCCTTCAGGACGGCGTCGGGCGTGAGGATCGCCAGACCGGACCTATCGGCGACCTGCGGGTCGTCGATGAAGTGGCGCCGATCCCAGGTGACGAGACAGGCCACCCCGGCGCGCATCGCCGCCGCAAGCACCACCGCGTCGGCCCGGTTGATGTACGACGCGCAGGCGTCCACCATTGCGGGGTCAGCGTCCGGCACGACCTCGGGGCCGAGGCCCCTGAGGAAGACCTCGACATCGTCCGCGGATGCGCCGCCCTTGCCCACGAGGTTGCGGCGCGTCTCTTCCAAAACGGTCGGACTGAGAACGATGACGACGCGCCCCTCCAGATGGAGCACGATCAGGTCGCGCGACGAGCCGGAAGGCGAATACGCCGCGGCGAACAGGACGCTGGAATCAAGAAAGATCCTCGGGGCCGCGTCCATGCGACTGGCCGTTCGGGGCCTCCCGTCCCCTGTGGGCCTCGGCGATGAGCTCTTCTAGCGTCACCCCGCGCTCCCTGAGCGCCTGTCCGATGCGCTCCAGCGCATGCAGCGTCACCGCCGCCCGTGGCGTGATTCTGATGCCGTCTTCCTCTTCCGAGATCGAGACGACGGCGCCTTCCTCGAGCCCGTAGCGGCGCCGGATGTCCGCCGGAATCGTAATCTGCCCCCGTTTCTGGACGATGAGCAGCCGTTGCCTTCGCGCCTTGCTTCCGAAATTCTGAAGTTCCGAATTCATCGCCTCAGCGTACCGTACCACGGGGTCGCGTTCAACCGCCCCGCCCGCGGGCAGGCTGAAGCCTGCCCTTCATGGCGTGGGGAAAGGCGCTTCAGCGTGGCCGGGGGCCGTTGTCATGCTGAGGAGGCCGCAGGCCGACGAAGCATCTCTACCCACGTGCACGATCGTCACCCTCCCGGGCGAGCCCTTCCGTGCGCCCACGAATGTGGTCGCTTCGCGGGCATCGTCGTACACCGGGGGTAAGAGATGCTTCGCCCTCGCTGCGCTCGGGCTCAGCATGACCATCGCCCCTTCAGCGTGGCCGACGACACGATACGACACGGCGGGCAGGCTGAAGCCTGCCCTTCATGGAGAAGAAGGGACGCCGACCGCGTCCCCGCGTTCCCCACCGGTGGCCGCCACGCGTCCCCTCGCCGACGAAGGCCACGCGTTCCCCCAATGATGAAGGCCAGGCTTCAGCGTGGCCGGGGACCGTGGCGCACCCCCGGGCAGGCTGAAGCCTGCCCTTCATTGGAAAGGGCTTCATTGAAAAGGGAAGGAAGGGGAAAGCCGGGCGGCACGCCCGCGCTGGCGCGACGGCGCCTCGATACGCTACAGATAAGCGACGGCGCGACGATGATCTAGGGAGAGAACCCGTTCCGGGCGCGACCCTGCGCCCGCCGACCAGGGAAGGACCATCCGTGCGTCGACTGCCATCGCTCCGACGGCTCGCGTTCCTCCTCGGCGTCGCGTCGCTCGCCCTGCTCCTCGGCGCCGACATCGCCCCGCCGCCGGCCGGCGGCCCCCCGCCGTCGCGACTCGCGGCGGTCCGCGCCTCCGTCGAGGTCGACGGCGAGCCGGCCGTGGTCACGGTGCTGCTCGAGGTCGCCCCGGGCGAGGACGCCGCGCAGGTCGCGCGGCAGGCGCTGCCCGCGGTCGACCCCGGCGCCCGCCTGGTCGACGGCGAGACGACGGTCGAGCTCCCCTTCAGCATGACGGGGGTCGTGTGGGACACCCTCCCCGTCGTCGTCAACTACAACGACGCTCGCGCTCCCGACACGGGCCGCGGCGGCCGGACGGCCCGGCTCGAGGCGCTGCGAAACGCCATGGCGACCTGGAACGCCGTGCCGACCTCGACCTTCGAGTTCGCGTACGGCGCGGCCACGACCCGCTGTCCCTCGCTCGCCGACGCGTGCCCCGGCCCCAAGCGGTTCGACGGCGAGAACGACGTCGGATGGATCGACCTCACGGACCGGCGGGTGCTCGCCAGCACGACCTCCGGCCTGCGGCGCGACGAGTTCGACATGGTCATCAATCGCCGCGCGGGGCGCTGGTACGCGGGGCCGCTCGACAGCGCGCCCATCGGCGGTTGGTACGACCTCGAGACGGTGCTCTTGCACGAGCTCGGCCACGCGCTCGGCCTCGACCACTCGGCGACGACGGACTCAGTGATGTACGCGGGGTATCTCGGCGTGCGCCGCGCCCTCACGCTCGACGATGTCTTCGGCGTCACGCTGCTGTATCCGGCGCCAGCGCCTCAACCCGCGCCGGGGCCCGCGCCCGCCCCGTCGCCGGCTCCGCAGCCGTCGGCGTCGGGCGTGCCCGCGACGCCGGCGCAGCTCATCGCCACGACGGCGGGCCCGGGGACGGTGCGCCTCTCGTGGGAGGACCGCTCCGACAACGAGACGGAGTTCCGCATCGAACGCGGGCCGAACGGCGGGCCGTACGCGCTCGTGCTGCGCGCCGGGCCCAACGTGACGAGCTACGCCGCGAGCGGCGTGCCGGCAGGGACGTACGTCTACCGCGTGTCGGCGTGCAACGCCGCCGGGTGCTCGGGGTCAGTGAGCGCCACCGTCGTCGTCAAGTGAGCCCCACGACGCGCGAGGCAAGTGAAGCCTGCCCCTCTGCAGGAATTGGGGCGACGGCGTTCCCACAATACGAAGGCCACGCTTCAGCGTGGCCGGCGATACGATACGACACCACCGGGCAGGCTAAAGCCTGCCCTTCATGCAGGCATTGGGGCGACGGCGTTCCCCCAAATGTGAAGGCCACGCTTCAGCGTGGCCGACGATACGATACGAAACCCCGGGCAGGCTGAAGCCTGCCCTTCATCCAGGTGGGGGCGCCGTTCACCGTGGCCGGCGGCGCCATGGTCATGCTGAGGAGGCCGCAGGCCGACGAAGCATCTTTTCCCACGTACCCGAACGTCACCCCTCCCGGACCACGCCCTCCGTGCGCCCACGGAGGCGGTCGCATGACGGGCGAAGCCCTCCACGGGGAAAGAGATGCTTCGCCCTCGCTACGCTCGGGCTCAGCATGACCACGGCTCGCACGGACGGGCTCGGCCCCATCGATGAAGGCCACGCTTCAGCGTGGCCGATGGGCGATGGGCGCAGCGCCGCGCAGGTTGAAGCCCGGCCTTCCTGTGTCGGTCGTGATCCCGTGGTGGGGGAGGTGTGGATGCGCCCCCGCGCCGCGCGGTCAGCGCAAGGACGCCGACGGCGCCGGCTCCTCGTAGACGCGCTCCGCGCGCACCACGAGACGCTTGTCGTACTGCCGCGTCGCGACGTTGAACGTCCCCGTGCACGTGATGAGCGTCACCGACTCCACCGGCGTCTGTCCGATGATGCGGTCCACGGGCGCATCCTCGGCGTCGAAGACGCCCTTCCCGGTCACCCGGTAACGGTACGTCGCGCCATCCTCGAGGCGCACTTCCACGATGTCCTCGGGCTCGAGCTTCCCGAGGTTCCAGAACACCGCGGGGCCGACGCCGCGGAAGTCGACGTGCCCCGAGAACACCGCGTTCCCGCCCCAGCCCGGCCGGGCCGTGAAGTCGTACCACGCGACGTCGTACGCGTTATCGGGCACCTCCATGACGCCGTCGGGCCCGATGCCCTTCACCACGATCTTGGCGTCGACCCCAATCTTTGGGATGACGATGCGGGCGATGGGAGCCGAGCTCGGGGGCGTGCCCGTGGGCGTCGGCACCGGCAGAGGCGTGCCCTCATTGAGGATCGCCGAGACGTTGAACGCGGTTCCAGTTTCGGGCGTGCTGAAGACCAGCGTGTCGAAGTGCCCGGCGAGCTGGAAGAAGAACAGAATGGCCGCCGCCGTGAGGCACGCCACGCCGACACCGAGGGTCACCATCGATCCCGGCGTCCAGCTCGACACCCGGCGGGGCGGCTGTGTCGCCTGCTCCATCATTGGTACAACGTCCCTGGAACGAGAACACTACGGCGGCCCGGCGCCCGAGTCCGCTGCCGGCAGGCGCGCGGGCCGCCTTCTATACTAAATCATCGTCCCCCGAGGCGTCCCCCTCCAGGCGCGCCTGGACGCACACACAGGGGCCCCGCCTCCGGGGCCCCTGTGCATTCGCTGCGTTAGCCGCGAACCCGGTTCGGCCACCTTAGGGCCAATGCGACGCCCACAATGACCAACGCGGCAACAGCAATAGCGGGGACGACAAATCGCGCGGACGTCTCGAGCCGCCCCGTCCCTTGTCCTGACGGCGGTGTCCCTCCAGCTTGTCTGGTAGAGGGCTCGGCGACAACGCCGGCACGCTCGCCAGCCCCGCGGACGACTCCCGTTGGAGTCGGCGTCGCACCTTGCGTGCGGGCGTCCCCCGACACCGCAGGCGTCGGCGAAGGCGCCGCTGCGGCATCGCCGCAAGTCACGCGCGAATTGACCAGTCGCGTCTCAATGTTGACGGCGCTTTCGTCGAACAAGGTGGAGCCTCGCGCCGGGTCCTCGGCCAGTGTCACGAAGCGCAGCTCACTCGTGCCTGGCGCCTTGCAGCGGTATGTGATGCGCTCGGCCACGCCCGTCTCGGTCGACGTTTGAAAGGCGCAGCCGGTGACGACGTTCGGCACGTTTTCCGGGTTGCCCCAGCTATCTCCCTCGCACCCGGCGATGCCTCCAGGTTCGACAGACACAACCTCCAAAACTTCGCCGTCGTACGCGACTTGAATGCTGTAACCCGCCCACACCGCGTCGGCTCGGGCTATTTCAACGCGCACCTCGAACGTCTCGCCGACGCCCGCGGCTTGCCGCTCCGGAACGAGACGCAACTCGGCAGTGCCGCTCTGGGCCAGGGCATGACCTGTCACCATCGAGCCGATGAGCAGACCCGTTGTACATATCAGGAGACGTAACCTCTTCATGCCGTGCTCCTCTTCAGGCTGTGCAGGCCGTCGACAACTTTGGCGTAGACGGGTGGCCCTTGGCGAGCCACCCGTCTGTCTCCTCATCTCCTATGCGGCCAGTGCCTTCAACATCGCGACGTCTCAGCTGCTCTTACGCTCCCGCACGGCCCACGCCGCGCTCACAAGGCTGGCGACCGCGAGAAGCCCAGGCAGAAGCCACGTGTACGCCGGACGCTCGGAGCGGAACGAACCGTCACCCGACCGAGGTAGCGGCCCCCGGACCCCTGGCCCGACACCACTGACCGGCGTTCGTGGCACCACAGGCGTTCCAACCACCGGACTCACCTGCGAAACCGGCGTTCTCGTCGGCGTCGCCGTCGCTCGTGGCGTCGCCGTCTTCGTGGGAGTTGCCGTACGGACCGTGGCAGTGGCCGTCGGGGTGTGCGTCTTCGTCGGGCTCGGGCTCGGTGTCGGCGACGCCTGCGGGCTCGGCGACGGCGACGCCTGCGGGCTCGGCGACGGCGAC
>JBBING010000107.1:0-7041 GCA_037444005.1 Chloroflexota bacterium | reverse complement strand
TGTCGGTGGAGCACATGGACTGCACCCGGATGGGCGCGTCCCCGCCCACCGTCACATCCCCGATGCGAATCTGCTTCGACTTGCGGCGCTCCCGGATCATTGCAGGAGGCTCCTTCCCTCGAAGATGCGGAGGATATCGAAGTAGGTTATCACGACCGCGAAGGTGAGGAGCGCGACGAGCCCGATGAAATGGACCATCGCCTCCTTCTGGGGGGCGATGCGCCGGCCTCCGCGCAGCACTTCGAGAAGCACGAACACCACCCGGCCGCCGTCCAGCATCGGCAGCGGGAGGATGTTCAGAATCGCGAGGTTGATGCTGAGTAGTCCGGCGAAGTCCGTCAGCGACTTCCAGCCGGCCTCCTCGACCACCTCGCCCGTGGCCTGCGCAATGCCCACCGGTCCGGAGAGCTGGGGCCGGCTGCCGCCCGTGATCCACCGGATGACCTCGTTGCGCGCGAGGATGAGCGACTCGTAGCTGATCCGCACGCCGTCCTTGAGCGCGACCCGCGGGGGTTCGCGCTGCACCTCGGTGAACGGCGTGATCTCGAACTGCGGAATATCAGCGAGTTCGAGGTTCGGGGGCGCGCAAGGGAGCGCCCTCAGCTCTTCGAGCCGGCGAAGCCGTTCTTCCTCGGGGATCGCGCGCACGGAGCCGAAGGCGGGGCCGACGGTGATGCCGGTGGCCCCCTGCTGCAGCGTCTCGCAGGTCTCGTAATCCTTCGCCACCTCTCCGGTCTTCGGGTCGATGGCGTTCGGCGGGTCGAAGCGAGCGTGGGCCTTCGTCGTGATGATCTCCTGGCCGCGCTTCACCTTGAACGTGATGTCCTCGCCGAGATTCAGCAGGACCTGCCGGCTGACGTCGCCCACGTTCTGGATCTTGCGGCCCTCGACCTCGAGGATGAGGTCGCCGGGCTGGAGGCCGGCCCGCTCCGCCGGGGAGTTGGGCTGCACATCGAGAATGATCGCCTTACCCACGTCGACCTCGCGCGGGATGCTCAGCGCGAGCGCGAACAGGAAGACGGCGAGCACGAGGTTCATGCCGGCGCCTGAAGCGAGGACGATGATGCGCACCCAGCGGGGCTTCGCGGCCAGGCTGCGCGGGTCGCTCGGGTCCTCCTCGCCGAGCAGCCGCACGAAGCCGCCCAGGGGCACGATGTTGACGGTGTACTCGGTTTCGCCGCGCCGGATGCCCCAGATGCGCGGCGGGTACCCGATGCCGAACTCGAGGACCTTGACGCCGGCGAGCTTGGCTGTCACGAAGTGGCCGAGCTCGTGCACAACGATGAGGAAGACGATGATGCCGAGAAAGGGGAGAAGGGTCTGGTAGAGGACGTTCACAACAACAGCTTACACGCTAGTCCCGCGTCCGCTCATCTCCGACGGGACGGGGCTCTTCCGGACCACCGCGCGACCTGACGCTGCGCCTCCTCGCGCGCCGCGGCCGCGGCTTCCTGAATGTGAACGAGCGTCGGCTCGGAAACGTTCGTGTGGCGCTCCAACGTGTTCGAAAGCACCCGAGCGATGGCGGTGAACGGGATGTCGCCGCACAGGAACGCCTCGACGGCGACCTCGTCTGCGGCGACCAGCGCCGCCGGGGCGGTACCGCCGGCCCGTCCCGCCTGCAGCGCGATCTGGAGACATGGATACCGTTTGAAGTCGGGCGGCGCGAAGTGCAGAGCGCCGAGCTTCGCGAGGTCCAGCCGGGGGGTCGCGTCGAGCGGCACGCGCTCCGGATACGTGAGCGCGATCTGAATGGGGAGGCGCATGTCGGGCTCCCCCAGTTGCGCCTTCACGCTGCCGTCTCGGAACTCTACGAGCGAGTGCACAATGCTCTCGCGATGCAGGACCACCTCGATGCGCTCGAGCGGCACGTCGAAGAGCCACCGCGCTTCGATGGCCTCGAGGCCTTTGTTCAACAGCGTCGCCGAATCGATGGTGATCTTTCGCCCCATCTGCCAGGTGGGGTGGCGCAGGGCCTCCGCCGGCGTCACCCGCTCGAGCTCTTCCGGCGTACGATCGCGGAACGCTCCGCCGGATGCGGTGAGGATCAGGCGCTCGACGGTCCCCGGGTCCTCTCCCCACAGGCACTGCCAGATGGCGCTGTGCTCGCTGTCGACGGGCCGGATCTGGCCTCCGTGCTGCGCGGCCGTGCGCGTGACAATGCTTCCGGCCATAACCAGGACTTCTTTGTTCGCGAGCGCGACGGCCTTGCCCGCCTCGAGCGCAGCCAGGGTCGGCTCGAGTCCCGCCACACCCGACGTGGCCACGACGACGATGTCGGCCTCCGGGTGCGACGCCATCTCGGTCATCGGCGCCCAGCGGGTGTCGGGCCGGCCGGACGCCGCCTTCAGCTCCATGTGGCGGCGCTCGTTCGCGCACCACACCAGCGCGGGCCGGAACTCGTGAACCTGGTCTTCCAGCAGCGTGTGGTTCTCGCCCGCCGCCAGGCCAACGACGCGAAAGCGCGCCCGAAGCCGGCGGATCACGTCGAGCGTCTGGCGGCCGATAGAGCCCGTGCTTCCGAGGACGACGACGCCGGTCATGGGACCACCCACGTCGCGAAATAGTACACGACGGGCACCGTGAACAGCAGGCTGTCCATCCGGTCGACGATGCCGCCGTGGCCCGGAATGAGATGGCTCGTGTCCTTGACGTGGAGGCCCCGCTTCATCATCGACTCGGCGAGGTCGCCCAGAATCGCCGCCAGCGGGACCAGGAGCGCGAGTGGGACGATGAGCGCGGCCTCGATTCGCAGCCCCAGGTAGTAATTGAACAGCAGCACGCCGCCGAAGCCCGCGGCGTAGCCACCCGCCGTGCCTTCCCACGTCTTGCCCGGGCTGATGCGCGGGGCCATGCGGTGACGGCCTACGGCGCGGCCGACGAAGTACGCCGCAGTGTCGGTCGCGTAGGTGCCGAGGACGGCGAGGAACACCCAGTCGCCCTTCGAACCGAGATCGCGTAGAAGCTGAAAGTGCGCCCCGAGAAACCCGATGTACAGCGTGCCTCCGAGCGCCCAGAGCCAGTCGTCGAGGCCGGCTTCCACCGGATGGAACAGCGTCACCCAGACCAGGGGGATGACGATCGCCGCGAAGGTGAACCATACGAGCCATACGGCGTCGATGCGGGCCCCGGCGACCATGGCAGCGCCGATGGCGGCCGTGAGCGTCGGAAGGGGGTAGAACCAGCGGTGGTGGATGGACTGGAACTCGAGGATCGCGGCTGCGACGACGGCTGCGAGCGCCGCCGTGTACCATGGCCCGCCGACGCGGATGAGGAGGAAGATGACCGGGACGCCGACGACCGCCGTGGCGACCCGTTGCCTCAACATGGCCGGCTAGCGGGCGGCTCGCCGGGAGGCTCTGCCGTTGGCCGCCGGCGCCAGGCCGCCGAACTTTCGCAGCCGTCGGCTGTACGCCTCCAGCGCCAACGCGATCTCGCGTTCGTCGAAGTCAGGCCAGTACGTCGGCGTCGAGTAGTATTCGGCGTACGCCCCCTGCCACAGGAGGAAGTTCGAGAGACGCATCTCGCCGGCCGTCCGGATAATCAGATCCGGGTCGGGAAGTCCGGCGGTGTAGAGATACGACGCGATGAGGGCTTCGTCGACGTCCTCGGGGCGCACGCCGTCCGCGATGATCCGGCGCACCGCGTCGACGATCTCGGCCCGGCCGCCGTAGTTGAAGGCGACGGCGACGGTCATGCGGTCGTTGTTCCGCGTGAGCTCGATGGCCTCCTCTACCCGGCGGCGGATGTGCTCGTCGAGCGCATCGAGGCGTCCCAGGTGCACGAGCCGGACGCCGTTCTCGTGGAGGATGCGGACCTCGCGGTTGAGCACGCGCACCAGAAGCCGCATGAGGCCCCGCACCTCGGCCTTGGGGCGTCCCCAGTTCTCCGTCGAGAAGGCGTACAGGGTCAGGACCTTGACGCCGTACTCGCCGAACGTTTCGATGATGCGCCGGATGTTCTCGGTGCCCGCGCGATGTCCCGCCTGGCGCGACAGCCCGCGTTCCTGCGCCCAGCGTCCGTTCCCGTCCATGATGATGGCGACGTGCACGGGAACCCGCTCGATCTTGGGCAGGGGACAGACCGGCGTGGGGACGCGCTCCGCGACCATCGGGTCGTCTACACCTCGAGGAGTTCGCGCTCCTTGGCCTGACCGATGCGGTCGACCTCCGCGATCATCTGGTCGGTCGTCTTCTGCAACTGCTCCTGCGCGCGGCGCTCTTCGTCCTCGGAGATCTGCTTCTCCTTCATCGCCTTCCGCAGGTGCTCGAGGGCGTCGCGCCGCACGTTGCGCACGGCGACTCGCGCCTCCTCCACCTTCTTGTGGACCACCTTCGCCAATTCCCGGCGGCGGTCCTCCGTGAGCTGGGGGATGACGAGCCGGATCACCGTGCCGTCGGTGGAAGGCGTCAGCCCGAGATCGGACTTCTGGATCGCCTTCTCGATGGCGGTGACGCAGTTGCGGTCGTAGGGCTGAATGGTGATGAGCCGCGCCTCCGGGATGGTGATGGTGGCGAGCTGGTTGAGCGGCGTCGGCACCCCGTAGTAGTCCACCTTGATGTGCTCGACCAGCGCCGGGCTGGCGCGTCCCGTGCGCAGCGTGGCGAGCTCTCGCTGCAGGGCGTCAGCCGCCTTCTGCATTCGGATTCGGGCGTCTTTGAGAATCTGCTCGACCATGCTCAGACCTCGTCCGATTTATCGCTCGCGCCGGCGGCCGTTCGCAATGTCTGCGCTGCATCGCCCGCGCTCCGCGCGCTCGCCCGTTCGCGGCTGCTCACCAGGGTACCGATAGCGTCGCCCCGGGCGGCGCGAAGGATGCCATCGGGCGCCGCGATGTCGAACACGACGATCGGCAGGTCGTTCTCCATGCAGAGCGAGAGCGCCGTGCTGTCCATGATCTCTAGCCGCCGGTTGATGGCGTCCATGTAGGTCAGGAAGTCGAACCGCCGAGCGTTGGGGTTCTTACGCGGATCGCTGTCGTACACGCCGTCGACCCGGTTCTTGCTCATGAGCAGCACGTCCGCGTCGATCTCGATGGCGCGCAGGGCCGCCGCGGTGTCGGTGGTCATGAAGGGGTTGCCGGTGCCGGCGGCGAAGATGACCACGCGACCCTTCTCGAGGTGCCGGATCGCGCGACGCCGGATGTACGGCTCCGCGACGGCCTGCACCGTGATGGCCGACTGCGTCCGCACGGGGACCCCCAGGTGTTCGAGGGCGTCCTGGAGGACGAGGCTGTTCAGGATCGTCCCGAGCATGCCGGCGTAGTCGGCCGTCGCCCGGTCCATCCCCAACTGCTCACTGGCGTCACTTCCCCTGAAGATGTTACCAGCGCCCACGACCACCGCGATCTCGAGCCCCGAGGCTTTCGCTTCCTTGATCTGGCGGGCGATGGAGTTGACGGTGTCGGGGTCGAAGCCGAACGGCCGGTCGCCCATGAGCGCCTCCCCGCTGACCTTGAGCAGGATGCGGTGATACGCGGCGCCCATGGCGGTTCGACCTCCCTGTGCGGTTAGCGGCCCAGCTCGAAGCGAGCGAACCGCCGGATGCGAATGTTCTCGCCGGTCTGCGCGATGGTTTCCTTCACGAGCTGCTCGATGGTCTTCGATGGGTCCTTGATGAACGCCTGCTTGAGCAGCACCAGCTCCGACGGGTCGCCCTCGGCGCCCGGCGGAAGGTCGTCCTCACTGACCGCGATCGGGCTCATGGCGGCGACCTGCATCGCGATATCGTGGGCAAGGGCGCGGAAGGCTTCCGTCCGCGCCACGAAGTCGGTCTCGCAGTTGACCTCGACGAGCGCGCCGACGCGGCCTCCCGCGTGGATGTAGGCCTCGACGATGCCCTGGCTGGTTTCCCGGTGCGCCTTCTTCTCGGCGCGCGCAGCTCCCCATTCGGTCAGGAGCTCGATGGCCTTCGCATAATCACCGCCCGCCTCATCTAGCGCGCGTTTGCAGTCCATCACCCCAGCGCCGGTTTCCTCGCGCAGGCGCTTGACGTCTTCGGTCGATACAGCCACGCGTCCCGTCTCCTACTCTTCTTCCTCTCCGGCGACTGCGGCCACAGCCTCGTCCTCAGGCGACGCGGAGTACCCGCCGGTCATCTCTTCCTCGGTCACCTGGTACCCGGCCTCGCCCGCGTACTCGCGCATCGCGAGGCCGTCGAGGACGGCGTCGGCGATGCGCGACGTGATGAGCTTCACCGCGCGGATCGCGTCGTCGTTCGACGGGATCGGGTAGTCGATCTCGTCGGGGTTCGAGTTCGTGTCGCACATGGCGACGATGGGGATCTTCATGCGGATGGCTTCGGCGACGGCGATGCGCTCCATCGTGGGGTCCACGATGAACAGCGCGCCGGGCAGGCGCGTCATCGTCTTGATTCCGCCGAAGTAACGGTTGAGGCGATCGATCTGGTCGTGAATGCGCAGGACCTCCTTCTTCGGGAGGTTCTGGAATTCGCCACGAGCGAGCTGGTCCTCCAGCCGGATGAGGTACTCAATCCGGCGGGAGATGGTCTCGAAGTTGGTGAGCGTGCCGCCTAGCCACCGGTTGGTCACGTAGGGCATCTGGGCGCGCTTGGCCTCGACCTCGATGACCTCCTGCGCCTGCTTCTTGGTCCCTACGAAAAGGACATCCTGGCCGTCAGCGACGAGGTCACGGACGAAGTCCATGGCCTCGGCGAGGCGCGTCACGGTCTGCTGAAGGTCGATGATGTGGATGCCGTTGCGTTCGGTGAAGATGAACGGACGCATTCGGGGGTCCCAGCGGCGGGTCTGATGTCCGAAGTGGACGCCCGCCTCTAGAAGCTGTTTCATTGTGACAGGCGCTGCCAACCACTACCTCCTGTACTGTGTCTCCGAGGGTCGCGGGGTGTGCGTTGCCCTGGATCGCCGAGGGGCCCGGCGGCCCCTTCGAAATGATTGGCCCGTTCGGGCCGGCGGCAGTATACCATGCGCTCGCGGCGGCCGGCACACGGTGGGGGCCCGCCGCCGCGGTGAGCTGGTCCAGATAGATCCCGTACACCACACTAGAGATGAGGCGGGGTAGG
>JBBING010000106.1:0-7223 GCA_037444005.1 Chloroflexota bacterium | reverse complement strand
AGCCAAGGGGTCCAGGCCGGCAACATTGTCCTCCGCGGCGCGGTGTCGGCGTGCAGCGCCCCGCTCGGGCGTCGTCCTGGCGCAGGATGCGGCAGAGCGCGGCCGCCAACCCGCTCCTGCCAGCCGCGGAAGCGGCGCCCTGCACCGTCAGGGCCGGCGCCTGACCCCTCTTCGCCTCACCTCCACGGCTCCCAGCGCACCTCGCCTGCTCGGTCCTCGCGCCGGACCGCCAGCCTGCCCTCGGGAACGGGGCCGGGGAAGCGGTCGGGGTGGAGCGCTCGGGCGAGGAGGCGGATGCCGTCGACGATCCGCGCGCCCGGCGTGACGAAGTAGGCGCTGTCTGCGGCGAACACGCGGCCGGAGCGCACAGCGGGCGCCTCCCGCCAGCCGGGCAGCCGCTCGAGCAGCGCCACCTCCTCCAGCGTCCGCGGCAGGTCGAAACTGCACGGCGCGACGACGATGGCCTCAGGGGCCGCCGCCAGCACCGTCTCCCAACGCACCTCCGCGCCGTACGCGCCGGCCCGGCCGATGACCTCCCTGCCGCCCGCGATCGCGATCATTTCCGGGATCCAGTGGCCCTCGCACATCAGCGGATCCAGCCAGCCCACGTAGAACGTGGACAGCGGCTCGACTTCGCTCAGGCTTCGGCGGACGCCCTCGATCTCCTCCTCGATGCGCTCGCGCAGCCGGGCCGCCGCCCACTCGGCGCCGGTGTACCGCCCCACCAGCTCGATGCTGTCCAGAATCTCCACCAGCGTGGTGGCCGAAAGGGAGAGGACGGTGCTGGAGCAGAGCGCCTCTTCGGCCGCGGCGCGCGCCTGATCCGACGTGACGGCGCACACCTCGCACACGTCTTGCGCCAGGATGAGGTCGGGGCGCGCCGCCCGCAAGAACGCCGGGTCAAGGTGGGTACACGCTTTCGGTCCGGTGGAGCGACCCGGCGGCCTGGTGGATGGCCGCGCTCGACAGCCCGGGCGGAAGCAGGCTCCGGGACGCGATGGGCTTCGACCTCACCTCCGGCGGGAACGTACAGTCCTCGGACACCCCGACGATCCGGTCTCCTAGCCCCAGCGCGTACAGGATCTCGGTCGCCCCGGGCAGCAACGACACGATGCGCATCGCCATCCCTCCGTCGTCGTCAGCGGCGACACGACCGCCCGGCTGAACGCGCGCGCCACCCGATCCACTTCGTCCACGGCGGGTACGGCCACTCGCACGTAAGCGGGCAGGCCAAACGAGGCGCAGTCCCTCACGGAGACCCCCTGGCGCAGCAGCCGCAGCCGCGCCATGCGCGCGTCACCGACGCGGACCATCAGGAAGTTGGCGGCACCCACCACCGTGCGCAGCCCCAGAGCCGAAAGTTCCGCCGCCAGGCGGCGCTTCGCCTCGCGCACCGCCTGGCGCACGCGCTCCACGTGGTCGAGGCTCTCGGCCGCGGCGACGCCGGCCTCCTCGGCGTAGGCGTTGACGCTCCATGCGAACTGAACCGCCGCAACCGCGTCCAGCACGTCCGGACGCCCCACGGCGTAACCGAGCCTCACGCCCGGGAGCCGGAACACCTTGGTCACTGAGCGCAAGACGATCAGGCGGCCGCCGTCGACCCAGCGGAGGGAGTCCCAAGGGCTCTCCACGAAGTCCAGATAAGCCTCGTCCAGCACCAGCAGCCCGTCGCCGAGCGCCTCCAGCAGCGCTCCGACGTCATCCCGGGCGAGGTATGCGCCGGTGGGGTTGTTGGGGTTACAGAGGAAGAGGAGCCGTGGTCTCGCAGCGCGCACGTGCTCGACCACCTCTGAGATGGACCAAACGAAGCCTTCCTCTTCTCGCGCCCGGAGAATGGTCGCGCAAGCGCCCGCCAGCCGGGCAGCCCACTCGTACTCCCCGAACGTGGGGCCCAGGACCACCACCCGGCGCTCCGGGCTGAGAAAGGCGCGGCAGATGAGATGGATGAGCTCCGTGGCGCCGTTCCCCGGCAGGACGTAGTCATCGCCGACCCTCACCATCCGTCCCAGCGCCTCTCGGAGCCGCCGATAGCTTGGGTCGGGATAGGCGAAGGGCGAGCACCGGCGCAGCGCCTCCATCACACGGCGCGGAGGCGGAACCGGAGCGACGTTGGCGCTGAGGTCCAAGACGCCTTCCGGGTCCAGCCCGAGTTCCCGGAGTTCGCGCTCGTCTACGCCGCCGTGGTCAGGCCGCTTCACCCGCGTCCCTCCTCCACCGGGCCGCCGTCAAGGCCACGGCGCCGGCCGCAACGATGCCTGCGGTCGCCACGATTCGCGCCGCCTCCCGAATCACGTCCGGCTCCAACCGCCGCTCCGGGCTGCCCAGCCGGTAGTGGCCGGGCTTCTCCAGCTCCACGCCCAGCCCGCCGGCCATCGCCGCCATCGTCCAGCCGGCGTTGGGGCTTTCGGTCCGGCGATGCTGCTGCAAGGACGTCGCCCAGGCCCTCCTGCCGCGCCCGGTCCATAGGGCGCACGCGCCGGCGAGCGCGGCCGCCCCCAGGCGGGCGGGGATCAGGTTCAGCCCGTCGTCCAGGCGGGCCCCCGCCTTCCCCAGGTACTCGTATTCCCCGTGATAGCCCCACATGCTGTCCAGGGTGTTGACCGCTCGGTACGCGACGGCGCCCTCGACGCCGAACAGCAGATAGGCCAGCCACGGCGCCAGGAACGCGTCGGTGACGTTCTCCGCCAGCGACTCCACCGCCGCCGAGACGAGCAGTCGCTCATCAAGCGCGGCCGTGTCCCTGCTGACCAGGCTCCGCACCCGCGCTCGCGCCCGCTCCACGTCGCCGGCGACGAGCAGCCGCCGGACGGCGAGCGCCTCCGCCAGCAGGGAGCGGACGGCGAAGGCCGACTTCAACAGCGCCGCCTCCAGCGCGAACGCGCTCAGGGCCGACCGCCGCCAGGCCGTCCGCAAGAGCGCGCGCACGCCAACCCACAGCCCCGCCGGCAGCAGGACAGCGCAGGCGGCCCCGAAGGCGAGTTGACCGGCGGGACCTAACCGCCTGGCGGGACGCTCCACCGCGGCCAGCGCCCTCCCGACCCATGCGGTGGGATGGAGCGCAGAAGGCGGGTCGCCCAGGGCCAGATCGAGCGCCACCGCCGTCAGGAACACGCCCGCCTTGCTCACGGCTTTCCTCGCCCGATGCTGCAGCCGTCCAGCGCCGCCCGGGCCGCGGTCAGCACCGCTGCGCCCACCAGATGTCCGGGAAGGGTGATGGGCCCTCCGTATCGGAGCCGTGGGCCTCTCCCTGTGCAGGCGACCACGACCGCGTCGGTGGACGTTCCCGTCGCCGAAAATCCTTCCTCGGTCATCACCCCGCGCTCGCGCAGGGCGAGGCTCTTGGCTTCAGTGGCGACGGTCAGGAGGTTCAGCAGAGCCGCATCGCTCAACGCCGCGTCGACGACGGCGATGATGTTGATGGTCCCGACCTCCGGCCCGTCCCAGACGGGGCTCAGCCCGGCGGCGGAGAGGTTGCGGCCCCCGGCGCTCACCACGGCCGCCGCCGTCACGTCCGACGCCCGTCGCACAGCGACCTTCGCCCGCTCCAGCGAGACGCCCGTCAAGAGGGCGACGAAGGGCCCCGAAATGCCCATCCGCCTCCCGCGCTCCCGGATCCATCGCTCGGGCCGCTGGCATTCCGAACGACCGTCGGCTCTCAGGGAAAGCACGTCGCGCACCCTCCGCAGGCCGCCCCCGTACGGGCCCGTGCTCGCCACCCGCAGGAGGCGCTCCGACGTCAGATGCACGTACGCCGGGCAACGTCGCAGGAGGAGCCCTGGAAGAAGCTCGGTCTCCCAGATATCGTCGGTCTGCGCAAACGCTGCGCAGGCGAGGTCCGCCCGCTCGCTGGCCGGCGTCCAACGTGCGCCCGCCCCGCTCCCGGACGCGGAAACCGCGGTCCCGTCCTCGTTCATGGATCGCCGGGCCATCCAGTGCGCCTCCTCCTAGGGTTCGTGGAAGGCCCGACTGGACGCGTCGGAACGGGAGCAACACAACGCCCCGGCCCGAGAGACGGCCGGGGCTTGCTGCAACCATCCGCCGGGGAACCAGCGAATGCGCGTGTCCGGGCCTTTCCTCGAAGGCTCCTCTGGACATCTCGCAGGGGCTGTCGGCCTGGCTCTCCTCCCCGCAAGGGAAGGACTACAGTTGCGGGACAGCGCCGGACTTCGACCGGCTTCGCATTTCACCCCTCGCCCGACTTAGCGGGCCTGCTCGACGCAGACGGGGCACCCCTGCTCAACACCCGTATCTGTAATTAGTGGTAAAGGGCGCTCCACGCGACCTGACTGCGACCGATTCTAGCGGCCCCCCTCTCCACGCGTCAACACTACGATGTACAGGACCCATGCGCGGCAGCCTGCGCACGGTCCGACGATTCGTGTCATCTTTGGTGCAGCACCGCGAGCGAGCCGGCTTCCTCGCACGGGACCAGTCGCGGCACACGCTGCGCCCGGTGCAGCTGACACGTGCTATCATCGCTCCAGCTATGCGGGAGCGCGAGGCATCGCAGGTCGAGCTCTTTGTCGCGTCGATCGGCAACCGCGACCCGGAGACCGAGAGCGGCCCGACGGGCCCGCTGCGGGGCGCACGCGAACTTCGCCCCGCGCGCGTGGTCCTCGTCGCCCTGCCCGGCGTGGAGTCGCAGGCCGACGCCACCCGCAAGCGCATCGCCGCCGAGCTTCCCGAGGCCGAGGTCGCGGTCGAGCCCCTCGCCGTGCGTGACCAGGTGGACATCGACGAACTCCTCCACGCCTGCGGCAGGCTGCTCGACCGGCTCACGAACGGCGTGCGCCCCGACCACGTGGCGGTGTGCGCGAGCTCGGGGACGCCCCAGCTCACCCTCGCGCTTACGCTCGCGACGATGGCCCGCGCGCCTCAGGCCCTCCACTTCCAGGCCGCTGACCCCGCGAAGACCGACCGCCCCTGGCGCCCGTTCGACCCCGACGCCCTGCGGCATCACGCCGAGCTCGACGCCGGCTTCCGCATGCTGGAGGCATGCCGGTTCGCCGAGGCCGCGGGCCTGCTGGAGCGCAGGGCGCAGAGCGCGACGACCGCCGCCCGGGCGCGCCTCCCGAGCATCCGGGCCGCGCT
The DNA here is from genome assembly GCA_037444005.1 of Chloroflexota bacterium. Taxonomy (GTDB): domain Bacteria; phylum Chloroflexota; class Dehalococcoidia; order DSTF01; family JACRBR01; genus DATLZC01. The sequence continues at coordinate 2,132 of JBBING010000106.1, read as the reverse complement.
GGCCCTCGCGCAGGCCCTCGGCCACGCCGACGCCCTCCGTCCGGCCGACGCCGCCACAGCGCTGTGCGGGGCAAGCGTCAAAGGGCTTCCCTCGCGGGCTGCAGAGGGCTGGCAGGCCGTGACGTCCTGGTACGGCGGGTTCAAGGGGGCGCGCATGGATTGGAACCCCCGCTGGCCCGTCGAGCTCGCCGCCCGCGCACACCGCCAGCGGACCGCCGGCCGCGTCGGCGAGGCGCTCGTCGCCGCCGCCATCGCCTTCGAGGTCGCCCTGGCGGTCAGGCTGCGGACCGCCCACGATCTCGACCCCGAGGCGATCACGTTGGAGGACCGGGCCCGCATTCCCGACGACCTGCGGGAGGAGTTGCGCATGCGGGGCCCGCAGAAGGCCCTCGACCCGCCGGTCTACCGCATCGAGGGGGCGCAGCGCCGTTCGGAGCTCCTGCGAGCCTTGGACCCGGCTTTCCTCCAGCTCGACCCCGCGACGCGCGTCGAGCCCTTCCTCAACGCCCGCAATCTTCTCGTCCACGCCGCCAGGCGGCCACGCGAGGAGCTCGTCGACGACTTCCTCCGCTTCCTGGGCAAGGTCTGCCGCGCCTTTGAGTGGGGCGACCCGGCGGAGTGCCCGTCCTCACCCGCCGCGCTCGCCGGGTTGGCGGCGGCGTTGCGCCCGGGAGCGGGCCTCGGGCCGGCGTAGCCACGCACTCGCTCCCCCGGGACTGTCACGCCGCACCCCGCGTCGCCGTTGACGATCGGGAATGGGGGTGCTCCACGTCCTGCATCAGGGCGCCGAGTTACGCCTCGCGGGCGAGACCATCGGCGTCTGGCTCGACGGCGACCGAGTCTCGGTGGCGAAGATACCGCTGCTGGAGGCGGTGGTCCTCCACGGCCGCGTCCACCTGACGGCGCCCGTGGTAGCCCGGCTTCTGTCCGAGGGCATCGACTGCGCGTACCTCACGACGCGCGGGCGGTTTCTCGGGCGGCTGGAGTCCCTCGCCTCGCCGGCCGCGCGGCTCCGGGCCTTGCAAGCTCTCGCGTTCGCCCGCCCCCAGCACCGTCTGAGCGCCGCGCGCGCCATCGCCCGGCACAAGATTCTCGCGGAATGGCGCATCCTTCGCGCCCTCCGCTGTCCCTGGCCCCTCGCACTCGAATGGCTCATGGAGCGCCTGCGCCTCGCTGAGTCGGTGCCCGAAGTGCGTGGCGTCGAAGGGTACGCCACGCGACGCTACTTCGCCGCGCTGCGCGAACGGTTGCCCGAGCCCTATCGACAATGGACCAGGCGACGCCGCCCAGCGCCCGATGGCCTCAACGCCCTGCTCGGCTACGGCTACGCGATCCTTCAGTCTCGCGTGCACGCGGCCGTCGGCGCGGTCGGCCTCGACCCGTGGCTCGGCTTTCTCCATCACGTAGGACGGCCGCGGCCCGGGTTCGTCCTCGACATGATGGAGGAGTTTCGGGCGCCGGTCGTCGACTACACCTGTTGGCGCCTCGTGCATGAGCTCGGGCCGGAGGGCTGGTGGGAAGCGACACCCGAAGGCGCGCGTCTCAGCGACGAGGCGAAGCGCGCGCTCATCGAGCGGGTCGAACGCCGTCTCGCGTCCCAGACGCTGCACGGCCCCACGAGGACTCGCGTCACCCTCGAGCGGGCCATCGAGCTCCAGGTCCGCGGATTCGCCGCCGCGCTCTCGGCGGGGAGACGCGCCTATCGCCCCCTGCGCGAGGTAGCGCCATGAGCCAGATTTACGTCGTCGTTGCGTACGATATCGAGGACGACCGCCGCCGGACGCGAGTCGCCCGCATCCTCGAGGGATACGGAGAGCGGGTACAATACAGCGTGTTCGAGTGCGAGATCGAGGAACGTCACTTACAGCGGCTCGTCCGTTCGCTGGAGCGGGTCATGCGGCCTGGCGACGCCATCCGCATCTATCGCATGCCGCGCAGCCGCGCGGACGTATTGATCTTGGGCGGGAAGCAGATGATAGAATCGCCCAGGGTCATTATCGTCTGACGCGTGTCCATAGTCTAGACACGAAAAAATCCCCCGAGGGGGACTGAAACTCGCGTTACCTTCCACATAGAGGATCCCGCCGAGGACATCGACTAGACACGAAAAAATCCCCCGAGGGGGACTGAAA
>JBBING010000105.1:0-7306 GCA_037444005.1 Chloroflexota bacterium | reverse complement strand
CTGACGCCGCGACCCGTCGCTGGCCCCGCGCGGTCATCCAGCACGCACACCGGAAGCGCCGTCCCGAGCCGGACGGCGTTTCCGTTTGCCCCGTGACCGTTTCGGCGCCGCGCGCTATCGTAGCGCCGTCCGTCGCGTCACAGCGTAGGAGGGCCTGCCATGATCTACGAATACGTTCGCATTCGCGTGGCGCCCGGAGGCTGGCCCGACGCCGCCTCCGCCATCTTCGGCCCCTTCCGCAAAGACCTCGAGCAGGACGAGGGGCGCATCTACGGGGTGTTCCGCGCCCTCGTCGGCGCCCCGATGAACGAGGGCGTCATCATCACCGCGCATGAGGACGTCGAATCGTGGGCCGAGTATCGTCGGGGCGAGAAGCTTCACGCCCACGAGGGGTTCGAACGCGTCGACTCGGCGCTGCTGGCGCCTTCGGTGCGCCCGGCGCCGGACGCCACGGCGGACGCGCCCGGCGTGTACGCCCACCGCTGGTTCGATATCGAGCCCGGGTCGTGGCCCGAATTCGTCCGGCTGTCGGAGGAGGGCTGGTGGCCCGCGGTGGAGAGCGCCGGCGCCACGGTGCAGGGTTTGTGGTCGGCCCTCGGAGGCGCGGCGGAGGGCCACGCCTTCCTGCTCACGCGCTACGACAACCTAGCCCACTGGGAGCGGACGCGGTTCACCACACCGGAATCTCAGGCCGGGCTGAGCGAGCGCGCCCGGCACGCCATGGCCCGCCGCGCCGCTATCACCTTGCGGTCCACGGTGCGCATCATGGCGCCGGTCCGCCCCGGGTGACCCCCGCCGTTTGTCCCGCACGCGGGCGCGGTGGCACACTGGCATCGCCCGCCATGTCGAAGCTTACACCCGCCCGCAACCTCCGGGAGGCGGCATGACCGCTCGCCGATGGGCCCTCCGCCTCTGGCCGCTCATCGCCGCCCTCGCCACCCTGGTCGCACTCCTGGCCGCCCTTTCCGCGACCGCGCAGGGACGCTCGGCCATCGTCGCGACCGCGTTCCTGCCGGACCTTCTCTTCTCGCTTCCCGTCCGGCCCGTCACCTGGGTCACGCCGGACCCCGTTCGCGAACACGTGGCCATCGGCTACGGCGGCGGCCGCGTCATCGAAGCAGACCTCTACCGGCCGCCCTCGGGGACGGCCCTCGGTGCTGTCGTCTTCTCCATGGGCGCGCCGCCGCTCGACCTCGATGACCCCCGGCTCGTGAAGCTATCGGAGGACGCCGCCCGGGCCGGGTTCGTCATGCTGGTGCCGTTCTCCGAGCGGTTGGACCAGGAGCTCATCCTGCCCGAAGAGGTCGACGCGCTGGTGGGGGCGTTCCAGTATCTCCAGTCTCTGCCCTACATCGCCCCCGACCGCGTGGGCTACATCGGAGTGAGCGTGGGGGCGTCCCTGGCGCTGCTCGCGGCCGCCGATCCCCGCATCCGGGACGACGTCGATTTCGTCGTGGCGTTCGGCGGCTACTACGACGCGCTCGACACCTTCGTCGCGCTGGCGAGCCGGCGCATCGAATACGACGGCTTGGACGAGAAGTGGACGCCCCGCTGGCACTCGATCAAGGTCATGGCGCGACAGTTCATCTACGAGCTCGGCGACCCGCGAGACCGCGACATCCTCACGACAGCGTTCGTGCAACGCAAGCCCGTCTCGCAGGCCCAGATCGACGCGCTGACCCCCACCGGGCGCGCAGTGTACGATTTCCTCACGTCGACGGGAGACCCCGAGCGCGCCCGCGCCCTCATCGGCGAGCTTCCGCCCGACGCCGTGGCCCGCCTGCGCGAGCTGTCGCCGAGCCGCGTCGCCGGGGACCTGCGCGCCGAGCTGTTCATCGTGCACGACCGCGGGGACGAGTTCATCCCGTATGTCGAATCACGCCGCCTGCGGGACGCGTTGCAGGGACGCGTGCGGCTGCACTACGACGAGGTACGGTTCTTCGAGCACGTGGAGCCGCGCCTCAACCAGCGGTCCGACGTGCTGCTCTTGGACAGCGTGCGCCTGATCTTCCGGCTCTACCAGCTCTTGTTGCGGCTGACGTGAGACGCGACGGCGAACCCGGCGTCGCCGTCTTCGAAGACGCCACGGGGGACGCTAGGTCGACTCTTCGACCTGGATTTCGGCGTCGTCGGGGACATCGCGGTCGAGGAGCTCCTGACGCACGACGCGGACGTCGCTCGGCGCCTCGATCCCCAGTTTCACCCGGTCGCGTTCGACATCGAGGATCTTGATGAGGATGTCGTCCCCGATCCAGATCCCTTGCTGCACCTTCCGCACCAGGATGAGCATCCTGTCACACCCCTTCCGCCTCCCCCTCCGTCTCCAGTAGACCCGACGGGGCGTTCATCCGCAAGCCACCGGCGTCATCGGCGGTTCCGAACCCGCAGCCGTCGCCGTTGCGCCTGCGAGCGCCGCATGGTTTCCTGCAGCGGGCCAGACATGCGCAGGTGCGGAGGAGGAACCGTGCTCGGAGTGAAGCGCGTCGATCACGTCAGCATGGCTGTGTGGGACCTCGAGAAGCAGGTCGCGTTCTTCGAGAAAGTGTTCGGCTGGAAGGTGGCTGGCCGCTTCAAGAACGAACGCGAAGGCTACAGCGGCGTCGTGATGGACATCGGCCCGGGACAACCCCAGTGGGAGATCCTCGAGCCTTTGGGCGAGCACAGCTTTCTCCGGAAGTTCCTGCAGGAGCGTGGCCCCGGCATTCATCATGTGACCATGGAGGTGGCCGACGCCGACGCGGCCGCCGCGCATCTCCGCCAGTGCGGCATCGAGCCGTTCGGCGGGCCCCGCGTGAGCTGGGACTGGAAGGAGTTCTTCGTCCATCCCAGAGATACGAACGGCGTCCTCTTTCAGCTCTACGAACTCGTCCCGCCGCCTCCCGGCCAGGCGCACGATCACCACGAACCGTGACCGGCGCATCCGGGGATGGCCTTGTGCCCGCGAGCGCGCTACGCTCTCGATCGTGAAGCGGGCGCTTCTCGTGGCTGGCGGCGTCGGCGCCGCCCTGTACGCCGCGACCGCGCTCTTCGAGCGGGCGTTGCGCCGGCGGATGTTCACGTCCGGCCCGTGGCATCCCGCGCCCCCGGAGGCGGTGGGCGTGCCCTACGACGAGGCGTGGCTATACACGGCCGACGGCCTCGAGCTCCAGGGGTGGTTCTTCCGGCCGGCGCCGGAGCGGACGGCAGAGCTGCCCACGCTCCTCTTCTGCCACGGGACGTCGTACAACGCCTCGTTCTTCTGGTCCGACGCGGCCTTCGCCCACGATTTCGGGTCGTTCCTGCGGGGCGTGGGCTGCAACTTCCTGCTCTTCGACTACCGGGGGTTCGGCCGCAATCCCGGCGAGGCGACCGAGCGCGGGACGTATCTCGACGCGGAGGCCGCCCTCGCCTATCTGTACAATCGCTCGGACGTGGACCCGCGGCGGATCGTCTACTACGGCTTCTCGCTGGGGACCGGGGTGGCCACCGAGCTGGCGGTGCGCGAGCCCCCGGCGGGGCTCATCCTGCGCGCGCCGTTCACGTCGGTGCGCGACCTGGCGATGGAGCGCGTGGGCCGGCTGCGGCCGCTCCTGCGAGCGTGTCCGTGGCTTCCGCGCACCCGGTACGACAACGCCGCCAAGATCCGCCGCCTGCGCTGCCCGCTGCTGATCATGCACGCCGACGCCGATACCACCGTGCCCCAGTGGATGGGACGGAGGCTGTACGAGCTCGCGCCCGAGCCCAAGCGCTTCGTCGACCTGCCGGGGTACGACCATCGGGATATCCCGGTGCATCTCATGGTCCCCGCCATTCGCTCGTTCGTCGAGGAGGCGACGGGCGCGCGTCTGCCTGAGTACCGCCCGGAGGCGGAGGCGCGGCACGCCACACCGCAGGAGTCGACCTTCTGAGCCGGGTGGAACGCGGGGCCGCGCGTCCGCGTTGTTCCAGGTGAGGCAGGAAGCGCTGAAGGGTGTCCGCACGGTGCAGATGGCGCCGGTTCCGGACGATCATTCCGAGGACACCCGACACGCACGATTCCGGAAGGATCCGCCCTGTACGGAGGGCTGTTTTTGTCCTCGCAGGACTTCGTCTCGGCGGCGGCCATCGCCGGCACATCCATCGGACTCGCCTTTCTGCTGCTCGTCTGCGTGACCGCGGTCATCGCCGTGTGGCGGCTCCACGGGCGCTCGATGGAGGCGTTCGAGGAGGCCATCCGCGCCAATCTCAGCGTTCAGGAGCTCGCGGGCGCCCTCGAACGCGCCGCTCCCGCGGCGGGCCCGGCCGAGACGCCGGACGTGACGGCGCTGACGTCGTCGCTGGAAGAGAGCGCCCGCGGGCTCGCGGAGCTCCGGCAGCGAGCGGACGATCTGCTAGACCGGCAGGCGCGCCTCCAGGACGCCGTGCGTAACCTCATCGAGTCGCGGGCGCTCGAGGGCGCGCAGGCGGCGGAAACGCTGCGGGAGCTGCAGGCGGCGGTGTCGCGGCTGGAGGCGACGGTCGGCCAGATGGCCACGGCGGTCGCGAACCTCGCCCAACGCATCCAGCGGGGCGACTGATCGAGCTTGCGGCGCGGCTGAACACCAGACGAGCGCCCGTCCCCCGAGACGGGCGCTCGTTGCGGGCGCGGCCGCGGAGCGCTCCTCAGGCTGCGCTCGGCGGCGCCTGGACGCTCACGGTGGCGTCGTTGGCCGCCAGGCTCTCGCGGATGCTCCCTTCGAGCGCGGCCCCTATCTGCGTCGCCTCTACGAGCGATCGGGTCCACACCTTGAACCGCGCTCTCCGGCCGTCGTAGTCCAGCAGGGCGACGTCGGCCACGGAGGGATGGCCGCTGACGGGGCGGTCCACCGCCCGGAGGTCCAGGGGCCCATCGCGGCGCTCGACCTCGATAAAGAGCACACCGGGCGGGCCGGAGCGCGGCCACTGGGGGCCCGGGCGGTCGCCTGCCGCGGCGACGCCTGCCGCCTGCGCGGATTCGGGCGCCTCCAGGGCGCCGAGAACGTCCGCGGCGCGGCGGATGGCTCCGGCGTGCGGCTGCAGCTGCGTCACGCGCTGATTCAGCGCCTGCAGGCGCCCGAGGAGCGCCTCGCTCACGTCGGCGGCGGCGCGCAATGTGGCTTCGAGGCGCTCCACGAGCGCGACGAGGTCGGAGGACGAAGGGTGGTGGGCATCCATCGATGTGGCTCCTGCACTGCGAAGCGACGCTTCCACGAGATGTATCGGCCGTGCGTGGAGAGGCCGAACGTCGGGAGAATCACTGAGAGACGAATCGCCCCTTCCCGCTACGAAAAGCGCAGCGATCGCCCATGTTCGTTTCCTTTGACAGCGGCCTTGCCGCTGGTGTTCAATAGATGCCGCAGAGCCAACGCTGATTCGCCTGCATCAGGGAGCGCGCCACCATGGGGAAGCTGCACGACCGCACCGCCCAGGGCCCGCGCCGGCGCGAGCCGCCGTATCGGCCCATCATCGCCCTCAGTGAGGAGGAGCGCGCGGAGCTGCGGAAGAAGCTCGACGGCGCCCCGTACAACCTGGACACGCTGACCCTGCGCCTCAAGAAGGACCCGTCGAAGCGGGAGTACCTCAAGGCCATCACCAGCTCGATCCTGTCGGCGGAGTTCGCCGGGCTCGACGCCTTCGGCCGCTTCCTGGTGGAGTGGAAGACCGTCGGCGTGCCGTGGGAGCTGCAGCTCTCGCTGGCCCGCCAGATGTGGGACGAGACTCGTCACACGCAGCTCAACCTGCAACTGCTGGAAGCGCAGGGCGGCAGGCTCGGGGAGTATCCCGACACTCTCGTGGGCGGTCCGCCGCCCGACGGGCAGCAGCTTCCACCCACGCAGCCCGAGGACCCGGTGATGGGCTTCTCCACCATCAACGTAGGTCTGGAAGGCTTCGCGCTCTCCGTCTTCGAGCGCACGCGGGAGCTCGCGGAGCACGTGGGCGACCGGTTGATGGAGCACTGCCACGACTACAACATGGCGGACGAATACCTCCACGTCGCCAACGGCGACTACTGGATCGAGCGGCTGACCGAACATGACCCCGCGCTGGAGCGCAAGGCTCGCGACCAGCAGAAGATCTTCGAGGAGATGTTCGCCGTCTTCCGCGAGTCGGAGCTGTAGCGGCGCCATGCCTGCGCTGGAGGCGGTCGGCGCCTACGCCATCGACCAGGACCGGTGCATCAACTGCTGGTGGTGCCGGCGGGAGTGCCCCACCGGCGCCATCCTGTTCTTCGAACGGCCCGAACGCGCGCACTGGATCGACGCCGAGCGGTGTATCGACTGCGGCATCTGCGCCCGCGTGTGCCCCATGCGGTGCATCGCGCACATCGAGTACCGCCACGACCCCGAGCGGCTGGAGGAGGCCCGCAGGGCTGCGCGAGAATTCGCCCGCGCCCGCCGCCAGCGCGAGCAGGCCCGCCTCTCGGCCACGGCCTCGGAGCAGCCCCTCGTGCAGTTCCTGCAGCGGCTCCAGGAGCTCGGCCAGCGCCGGCTCTCGGGCGACGGCGCCTCGAGAGGAGCGACCGCCCATGCCTGAACTCGCCATCGATCCCCGAAAGATCGGCGGCGCCTTCTCCGTCGACGAGAACGCCCGCCGCCTGATCCACTACCGCTACGCCGAGATCAGGATGATGGAGGCGTGCGCCGGCTGGGCCGCGACCATGCCCACCGTCAAAGTGAAGCTCGCCCTCGGCGAGCACGCGTTCCAGTGCGCGACACACGCGGACTGGCTCGGCCGGAGGCTTCCCGGCCTCCGCGTCGTCGACAACCTCGAGCTGTCAGAACCCCCGATGCTCCGCGTGGCCGACGTCGCCGAACCCCCGAACGAGACGTTCGAGCGCTTCGTCACGGAGCTGCAGGACCAGGACGACGAGCTGCTCCGGCTGGTGGGTCTCTATCGCGTTCTGAAGCCGCATCTGGCCGTGTACTACCGGCACCACGCCCTCGTCACCGACCAGGTCTGCGACGCGCCGACGGTCCGCACCCTCCGGTTCATCCTCCTCGAAGAGGAAGAGCAGCTTCGCTGGGGTCAGGCCATCTACGAAGAGCTGGCCGACGCGGCCGAGAAGCGCCGGCGCGCCCTCGAGTGGCAGATGCATCTCGAAGAGCTCCTCGCGGCGTCGGGAGGCGTCACCGGCGGGCGGTAGCGACCGCCCTCAGGGCGTCGCCGTCGGAGACGGCGTTTCGGGCGCCGGCGTCCCCGTGGCCGGCGGCGTTCCCGTCGCCGGAGCCGTCGGCGGCGGCGACGTCGGTGTGGGCGTCTCTGTGGGCTCCGGCGGCGGCGTCTCCGTCGGCGCCGCCGTCGCTGTTGCCGTGGCTGTCTCCGTCGGCGT
>JBBING010000104.1:0-7379 GCA_037444005.1 Chloroflexota bacterium | reverse complement strand
AGGACCTTTGCGCTCAGGATCCTGAACTGTTTCCACCATGATTGATGTAGAGCCCTATTCGACGATGAACGTCCCCGTCATCGTGGTCGGGTGCACATCGCAGCGGAAGAAGTACTCACCCGGGTCGGGCGCGTCGAACGTGAGCTCCTGCTTCACCGGGCCGTTCTCGATGGCCGTCGCCACGATGGGCGCTTGCCCCGCCGTCGCCGCGGACTCGCTCTCGTAGAGCGCCCAGTTGTGGGGAACGCCGCCATCCTGATTGTCCACGGTGAGCTTCACCTGGCTGCCCGCCTTCACCCGGATCTCGTCCAGGTCGAAGAGGATGTTCTTGGCGACGATCGTGACCTCCTCGACCTGGGCCGCAGGCGTCGGAGTGGGTCCGGCGGGTGTCGGCGTCGCGCCGCCGGCCGGCGTCGGCGCCACAACGGCCCGCGCGATCTGCCCGCAGCGCCCGTTCGGCGTGATATCGCCCGGGGGCGTCTCGGGCGGCGCGCCGGTCTCGCGGTCGAGTTCGATGGCCCATTCCTTCGCCAGGCCCCATTCGCCGCGGACGATGAGGTCGGCGAGCTGCGAGATCTGCATGTCGTTCAGCGGGCCGGTGAACCCCGGCGTCTGGCCCCAGGTGGGCATCGCGGTGCCCACGCGGCCGCACGTGATGGTGTTGACGACGAGAGCCCGGGCCTGTTCGCGGGCCGTCTCATCCACGGGACCGCCCGGCTCCTTGCGTCCCTGCAGGTCGGGCCGGTTGAGCGGAGGAGCGGCGGTGAACCGGCCCGCGGCCGCGCCGCCTTCGCCCTTGTCGCCGTGGCAGGCGCGACAGTACGTGGCGTACAGATACGCGCCCCGCTCCACATTCTTCTCGACCTGCAGGTCTTCGGCGACGTCGGCGCGGAAGGGGTCCCACAGGGTGTAGCCCCCGAGCGTGATCACGCTCAGGAACAGGATGACCACCATGATGTTGACCTGCTTGCTCGTGTTCATGTGGTCCCCGTCCTACACCGGAACCGCCCGCGACGGGTTGTCTTCGCCGCCCGGGGTGATGTTCCCTGTGTCCACCGAAATCCGGCCGTTCTCATCGATCGTGAGCTTCATCGTGTCCATCGACCGCGGCGCGGGGCCGAACACCCGGATGCCGGCGTCGTCGTACGTCGAGCCGTGGCACGGGCACCGGAACCACCCCGTCTTGTCCTGGCCCGTGCGCGGGTCCTTGAACGTGAAGTTAGGCTTCCACGGCACCGTGCAGCCCAGGTGTGGACACTTCCACCACAGCGCCAGCAATCCCGGCCCGCCTTGCTCCGCCGTGAGATGGACGAGCCAGAGCCGGCCCTCCGTGACCTCCGTCTTGGAGCCGGGCGGGAAGTCGCTCACCGACCCGATGGTGATGACGCCGCCGAAGCCCGTGATCTTCCGCGGATAGATCAGGTCGAGCCCCGCCCCGAGGCTTCCGACGGCGGTGGCGATGAGGCCCGTCCAGAATCCGAGGCGCAGGATGGACCGCCGGTTCATCTTGGGCGGCGCCAGCGCCGGCTGAGGCGGCTGCGCCTTCGCCTTCGCGACCGAGGCCGCGGGCTTCGCGGCCCGCTCGGCTAGACTCGCCTTCTCCGATGGTTTCGCGGCGCTGGCCTCGGCTGCGCCGCCTGCGGGCTCGCTCCCGCCCTGTGGTTCGCGCTCAGCTTCAGACATCGCTCTGCAAACTCTCCGACTCGACGATGAACACCAGATGGCCGTCGGGGAGCTCCATCGGCTGGTTCCAGATGCGCGGGTCCTCGTGGAGGACCGGCACGTCCGTGGGCTGCACGAGCTCTTGACCGGCTCCACGGAACCCGGCGCCGATGATGGTGAGCACCCAGTACGTGGCGATGAACCCGGAGAACAGGGCGATGGCGCCGTCCCGCACGGTCTGCACCCAGCCCATCCGTTTGAGGATGACGATGAGGAGCGCCGGGAAGCCGACCATGAAGACGACCGGCAGCAGAATCTCGACCAGGAACGCCGGGAAGTTCCAGTTCAGGTCGTACCAGTACAGGGCCCGGAGCCAGCCCGGCAGGAACGTCGGCTCATCCCACGTGAACCAGCTCGGACCCCAGGTCCCGTTGAAGGGGAAGGGGATGTGCTCGAAGTCCTGGGGCCAGTCGAGGCTTCCGTCATGCTCGCCTGGTCCGAGCTGCGCGCTCTTCGGCACGGGGATTCCCCATCGCCAGCCCTGCTGGAGGGCGCGCACGTTCTGGAACGCCGAGAGCTTACCGGGCCACTCGAAGTCTTCGTTGCCCATCCGCTGGGCGATCTCGGTCACCACCTCGACGTGCTTGTTCCCGTCGTACAGGATGAGGCCCACGGTGATGACCGCGGCGTAGATGCTGGCGAAGATGGTGATCCGCACCGAGTTCTTCGTGCCGAACCACACACCCTGCTGCTCGTTCGAGCGGTCGATGTACGGGAGCGCGGCCAAGAGCAGCAGCGCGATGGTGGGCACGATGACGCCGGCCAGCGCCGGGTGCATGTGCAGGAGGAGCTCCTGCAGGTTCATGAAGTACCACGGCGCCTTGGAAGGGTTCGGCGTGATGTTCGGGTTCGCCCGGTTCAGCAGCGGCGCGTTGACGAAAATCGAAAGGATCAAGAACGTGAGCGTGAACAGGATCGCCGAGATGAACTCGATGAAGACGAGGTCGGGCCAGACGAGGACTTCCTGCTCTCGCTCGCGCTTCTGCCGTACGACCTGGCGGGGGACCGCCTGGGTTGCTGTCGCCACGTCCTACTCCTCGTGTCGCCTCACAGCGGCCGAGCCAGACCGCCGTCGCGCCGGATCCGCCAGAAGTGCACCGCCATGAAGATCGCCGCCAGCAGCGGCAGGCCGATGACGTGCAGCGTGTAGAACCGAATGAGGGCGTTCGGCCCCACCTCGAATCCGCCGATGAGCACGAAGCGGGACTGCTCGCCCAGCACCGGGGCCGACCCGATCATATTCGTGCCCACGGTGATGGCCCACAGCGCGAGCTGGTCCCACGGGAGCAGGTAGCCCGTGAAGCTGAGGAGCAGCGTGAGCACGAGCAGAATCACGCCGACGACCCAGTTGAACTCCCGCGGCGGCTTGTACGCGCCCGTGTAGAAGACCCGCATCATGTGCAGGAGCACGGTGATGACCATCCCGTGCGCCATCCAGCGGTGCAGGTTGCGGATGAGCTGGCCGAACCGCACGTTCGTCTCCAGCGCGGCGATGTCCTGGTACGCCCGCTCCACCGACGGCACGTAGTAGAACATCAGCATCACGCCCGTGACGGTGAGCCCGAGGAACAGGAAGAAGCTCAACCCTCCGAGACAGTACGTGTGCGTGATCCTGACGTGGGTCCGGTGGATGCGGGTCGGGTGGAGGTGCAGGAAGACGTTGGTCGCCACCGCGAGCATCTGGTTGCGCGGCGTGTTCGGATAGCCCGAACGGAAGATGGAACGCCAAATGTAGTTGTGGAACAGCTTGTCGTAGAGCCACTCGGTGAGGGACGGGCCCTTGGGTTGTTCCGTGACCGCCATACCTTCCCTCCGCCCTAGCTTTCCCACCAGCGGCCGAAGATGACCATCAGCCCGAGGGAAACCATGATGGTGATGAAGACCAGCGCCAGTTCCTGCGCGTCCGTGACCACGACGCCGTTGAAGTTCACGTCGTTACCCTGCCCTTCCTCGTTCCGGAAAGAGCCACACCGACGACCCGGGGGAGCTTCGCCGTTTGTGAACGGCTTAGCAATCGGCCAGAGGCTATCATCGCGTCGATCTAGTGTCAAGGTAACCGTGAAGCATTTCAAGCACTCCGCCTCGAACCGCCGCCCAGCCCGTCGTTACGTCGAGACCAGCTCCTCCCGTCGAGGGATGCGTTCGAATCGCACCCGGAGCAGGCCCCGGAGCTGCTTCGCGATGTCCTGGGCCAGCTTCACCCGCGTGTCCGGGTCTTCCTGCCAGCGCACCGGGATCTCCTTGAGCCGGTACCCCGCTTTCTCCGCTTTGATGAGCAGCTCCGTGTCGAAGAACCAGTACGTGTCTCGCACCAGCGGCAGCAGCGCTCGCGCCGCCTCCCGAGTGATCGCCTTGAAGCCGCACTGCGCGTCCGAAAACCGCACGAAGAACAGCGCCTTGATGACCGCCATGTTGCCCCGCGAGACGATCTCCCGCTTGAGCGACCGCGTCGTCTCCGCTCCGCGCGCCAGGCGCGAGCCGTACGCCAGGTCGTAGCCCTCGTCCAGCACCGCCCGGGCGAGGTCGACCGTCTTCGCGATGTCCGTCGAAAGGTCCACATCCATGTACCCCATGGCGTCGGCGTCGGAGTCGAGCCACGCGCGCTTGAGGGCCCGGCCGCGGCCCTTCTCGTCGAGGTGCAGGACGCGCACCTCTTCCGGAGCCCGCCGCGCGAGCTCCTCAGCGATGCCCAGCGTGCCGTCCGTCGACGCGTTATCGGCGATGACGATGCGCCACCGGTAGGGGAAGGATTCGCGTAGGAAGGAGCGGAGGGTCTCGACGCTCTGCGCGAGGATGCGTTCCTCGTTGTATACGGGGATGACGACGTCGAACGACTTCATCGAGGGCCATGGTATGCCCTCGCCGGGGCGGGCGCCAGGGGAACGAGAACGTCAGCCGCCGAGCTTCTTCCGCAGGCGCCGGGCGAGCTCCAGCGGGTCGCTCGCGACGACGCTCGCCGCGTACAGCTCCATAGCCCCGATGTCGTTGGTGCGGGCCGTGGGATCGCCCCGGTCGACGATCCGCACGATCACCGGGAAGCTCTGCCAGTTCTCGCCCGTCGGCTCGATGGGGGGCATATAGATCACGAGATTGAAGGCGCTGATCTTCAGGTCGTCTCGGAACGTCTCGAGCACCTCGTAGGTCCGGTCCTTGAGCGAATCGTTCAGCTCGGGGGCCATGAGCAGGACCTCGTGCTCTTTGATGGGGGTCAGGTTCGCCAGAACGCGCACGCCCTCCTTCTCGAAGGCGGCGCCGACCACCTGGTGCGCGTGGTAGAGGTCATCGAAGTAGTTCGAGCGATGGTGCGCTTCGTACAGCAGCGCCGCCCGGCGGAGCGATTCCACCTTGGCGTAGTGCATGTCCCGCCCGAGCATCATCTGCGCGTGGCCATGTAACAGCGACGCCCCGGCGCGCCACAGGCAGTTCCACAGGAAGAAGAAGTAGCGGGCCTCGGGGTCCTGCGCGTGCGCCAGGTCCGCCCACCGGCGCGCCGTGTCGATGTAGTCGTGGAGCCGCTCACGGGTGAAGCGCAGCGGATGCGGCTCGTCGAAGACGATGAGGCCGTGATGCCCGTCGAACTTCGCGACGTTGCTCGCCGTGATGGAGTGGGCGCCGCGCACTCGCCCGAAGAGATCCTCCGGCGTCAGCTCCTCCGGGCGGAGGAGCGGGTCTTCGTGATTGAGCCGCGCCAGCTCCGCCTCGAGATCCACCTCCTGGCGCCAGATCGGCCGGCTGGACCGCAGGCGGTTGAACAGCACACCTTCCAGCGTCACCAGGTTCGTGACCTTGATGATCTTCTGGTTGATGACGGGCTCGACCGAGCCGAACTGCCGCTCGATCCAGGGAATCATGGTCGGCGGAGGCACCAGCCGCCCGTACGTGACCGAGACGTGCAGCACCCGCTCGAACAGGAAGCGCTCCTCCGGCTCGAGCCGGGCGACAATCTCGTCCAGGTCCATGATGCTGGCGGGCGTGCGGACAGGCATCGCGACTCCCGATCTCAGTGCTTGAAGTGACGGACCCCCGTGAAGATCATCGCCACGTTGTAATGATCGGCCACTTCGATGGCCTCTTGATCGCGAATCGAGCCGCCGGGCTGGATGATGGCGCGCACCCCTCGCTGACACGCGATCTCCACGGCGTCCCCTCGCGCGAACGGGAAGAACGCGTCGGAGGCCAGCACGCTCCCCGCGGCGCGATCGCCGGCGAGCTGCAGCGCGAGCTCGACGGGCGCGCGGCGATTCGGCTGTCCGCCGCCGACGCCCACGGTCCGCCGGTCCTTCGCCAGGACCACGGCGTTCGACTTCACGTGCTTCACGCATCGCCAGGCGAAGAGCAGGTCCGCCAGCTCCGCTTCGTCGGGCCGGCGTCGCGTGACGCAGCGCAGCTCCATCCCGGCGTCGCCCAGGCGATCCGCCTCCTGCACCAGCACCCCGCCCGCGACCTTCCGGAACTCGAATGCGCGCCGGTTCATGTCGATGGGCGGCGCCCGCAGGATGCGGAGGTCCTTGCGTTTGCTCAGCCGCTCCAGGGCCGCGGGCTCGTACTCGGGCGCGATGATAACGTCGTACAGCACGCCCTTCATCGCCGCCGCCATATCGGCCGTCACCGTCCGGTTGGCGCCGACGATGCCGCCGTACGGTGACATGGTGTCGCAGGCGAACGCGCCGCGGTACGCCTCCGCGATGTCCTCATGGCTCGCGATGCCGCTCGGGGTCCCGTGCTTGACGATGACCACCGTCGGCTCGGCGAAGTCGCAGGCCGCGGAGTAGGCGGCGTCGGCGTCGAAGATGTTGAGATAGCTCAACTCCTTCCCGTGCAGCTGCTCGACCGCGGCCATGCCGCTCAGTGCGGGCTCGCGCGCGTCGTCGTCGGCGTAGAACGCCGCCTCCTGATGCGGATTCTCCCCGTACCGGAGCGCCTGCCGCTTCCGCAGAGCGATCGTCAGCTCGTCGGGGAACGGGTCTTCGTGTCCCCGCAGGTACTGCGCTACGAGTGTGTCGTAGGTCGCGGTGTGCTGGAACGCCTTCACCGCGAGCTTGCGGCGCCACTCCAGCGGCGTCTCACCCGTCCTGAGCGCGTCCAGCACGTCGTTGTAGTCCGCGGGGTCGACCACGACCAGCACGTGCTCGAAGTTCTTGGCGGCGGCGCGGATCATCGACGGCCCACCGATGTCGATGTTTTCGATGGCCTCCTCGAGCGTCACGTCGGGCCGCCGGACGGTCTCGCGAAACGGGTACAGGTTGTTCACCACCACATCGATAGGTCCTAAGCCCAACTCTTCGAGCTGGCGCATGTGCGCCGGGCGATCGCGGCGAGCGAGGATGCCCGCGTGCACGGCCGGATGCATCGTCTTTACGCGACCGTCGAGGATCTCCGGGAAGCCCGTGACGTCCGACACGCTCAGCGCCGGCACCCCGGCGTCCCTGAGCGCCTGGAGCGTGCCGCCCGTGCTCACGATCTCGAAGCCGAGGGCGGCGAGCCCCTTCCCGAGCGTCTCGAGGCCCGTCTTGTCGTACACCGAAATGAGCGCGCGTCGTGCCATGGCGTGCCTCCCTAGATACCACGCCGGAGCGCCTGAGCCAAACGCCGGGCGACGCCGAGTGTCTTGATCCGCGTTGGTGGGCGGGTTGCGAGGTTGGTGGCGAGATTGCGAG
>JBBING010000103.1:0-7398 GCA_037444005.1 Chloroflexota bacterium | reverse complement strand
GGCCGCAACGACCCCTGCCCCTGCGGCTCCGGCAAGAAGTATAAGAAGTGCCACGGCATGGCCGTGTGACAAGGCCGGACGGACGACCGTGACCGCCTCCCCGGAGCCCTATCCCGAAACGCCCAGCGTCGCCGGCCTCATCGTCAACGGGCAGGGGCACGTGCTCCTTCAGCTCCGCGACGACCGGCCCGACATCGGGCATCCTGGGCACTGGGGACTCCCCGGGGGCGCGGTCGAGCCGGGAGAGGATCCCGACGCGGCCTTTCTCCGGGAGATGGAGGAGGAGACGGGGTGGCGGCCCGAGCGCTTCGTCCGCTACGGGAGCTTTCCCGTGCGCGCGGGCGGGCGTCCCGTGGCGCACATCTACGCGGCCCGCCTCGACCGGCCCGCGCAGTCGCTGGTGGTGGGCGAAGGGCAGGGCTTCGCGTTCTTCCCGCCTGACGCGCTGCCCCGGCCGCTCACGCCTCTCGTGGACCGGCTCCTGGACGCCTTCACGTCGTCGCCCGTCTACCGGGAGCTCACCCGATGAGCCGCACGCACATGTCCGCCGGTGTCGTGCTCCTCGACCGTCAGGGACGGGTGCTCCTGCAACTGCGCGACGACCGGCCGGACATCATGTTCCCGAACCACTGGGGACTCATCGGGGGCGCAGCCGAGCCGGGAGAGACGCCCGTCGAAGCGGCGCTGCGCGAGGTGCGCGAGGAGACGGGGCTCACCCTCGCTCCCAAGGCGCTGCGCCCCTTCCGCGTCTACACCTGGCCCGCCGACGCCTCCGGGCGCGACTACGCCCTCCACATGTTCGTGGCGACCATCGACCCGCGCCCGGACGAGCTCCGGCCCTCGGAGGGGCAGGAGGTCCGCTTCTTCGACCCGAGCGAAATCGAGGCGTTGCCTCTCGCGTACAACCACCGGGACATCCTGCGCGACCTCCTGGCTTCGGAAGAATGGCGGCGCTATCGTGAGCGCGTGAACGGCTACGAACGCAACGGAACGGGCGCGGAGGAGGACCCCATCGCGCATTTCGTGAACGCGCTGGACGCGGGCGTCCCGTGGTTCGAGGCGTTGCTGCAGGCCATCGGCCTGTGGACGTTGCCGCGCGAAGAGGCGAACGGCCGGACGTACGAGTACCTCATTCAGGGGGAGGCGTTCGACTGGCTGCTGCTCGCCGAGCGGCTGTGCGAGGAGGTGGCCGACCGGCTTCCGCCCGACGAACACGAGGCGCTCGTGTTCTTCGGCCGCCCCCCTGTGCCCGACTTCAGCGACGCCGATCTACGGGCGGCGCTCGGTCAGGAGAAGCACAGCGCCCACCTCAATTTCCTGTACGGCGTCATCGTGGAAGAGGCGCTCCAGCTCTGCGTCGAAGAGGAGATCCAGAAGGCCCGCCAGGCGCACGTGTACTACGAGGTCGAGGAGGAACCCAACGTCTTCCAGCGCATCTACGGGAAGACGCGCGAGGAGCTGCTCGCGGCGTTCCGTGACGCGCACGGCCTCCCGCACGGAGACAGCATCAGCTACGGAGAGCTGCAGCGGTTCACGTACTGGCTCTTCAAGTATCGCGTGGCGAACTGCGAGCCGGCGCGCGTGGCGTCGGACACGCGGAAGGCCCTGGCCCAGCTCAGCCGGATGGAGACGCTCGTGCGCCAGCGCCGGGCAGCGCGGCTCGAGCGCGCCCGCGATGAGCTCGTGCTCGACCTGCCGTCGCGCTAGCGCGCCGTGAAGGACGCGACGACGCCGTCGTGCCACTCGGGGTCAGCGTCGAGCAGCGCGCGGTACGCGAGATAGCGCTGGTGCTGCTCCGGGCTGCTCGCGTTCGCCCGGTAGGCCTCCTCGCTTTCGAAGATGGCGACGCCCCACGCTTCGTCGCCCGCGGCGTCGAAGAAGTGGGCGGACAGCATCCCCGGGATCTGAACCGAGCGGTCCGTGATGAGCCTGCGCAGCTCGTCCTTCTTGCCTGGCTTCACCTGCATGCGGAACACGGTGCCGAACGGCATGGCGACGTCCTTTCGAACGCTGGGGGCGTCGACGGGTAGGCGCCTATCATACCACGTCGGCGAGCCGGTCGCCCGGGTCTGGTATGCTGACGCCGGTTGGACGGCGCTCGAAACGCCCCCGTGGAGGAGACGACGGGCATGGCGAAGCGGACTGAGGCCCCCGGTCCGACCCTGGACGAAATTCTGGAGACGCTGCGGCGCCACCTGCCGGAGTTGCGGGAGCGCTATGCGGTGAAAAGCCTGGGCGTGTTCGGGTCGTACGTCCGCGGCGAGCAGCGCAAGCGGAGCGATCTGGACGTGCTCGTCGAATTCTACGAAGCGCCGTCCTTTTTCGAATTCGTCCGGCTCGAGCGTTACCTGAGCAGCTTGGTCGGCGTCAAGGTCGACCTCGTTATGAAGAGCGCCCTCAAGCCGCGCATCGGCGAACGGATTCTGGCGGAAACGGTGCCTGTTGAGGGGTAAACGGCACTATCTCGACTACCTACGCGACATGCTGGCAGCTGCGCGGGACGCGATGGACTTCGCCCGCGATGTCACCTTCCAGGAGCTGTTGGAAGACCGGCAGAAGCAATACGCCATCGTGAGGGCCGTGGAAATCATCGGTGAGGCCGCGAGGAATATCCCGCAGCCGGTGCGCAGGCGATTCCCGGACGTGCCATGGGTCGATATCGTAGCGACGCGGAACAAGGTCATCCACGAGTATTTCGGGGTCAATCTCGAAGTGGTTTGGGCCACAGTTCGCCGCGATCTGCCTGCCCTCGTGCCGGCTCTGGAACGCATGGTCGCCGAGGTCGAGCGGGAGGAACGGAGCCGTTGAGGACGTTGGCTGTTCGCCGAATCGCGAGAGCGGCACATCACGAAGTTGCTCGCCCGCGGGTGGCCTCGCTACAATCGGGCGCGATGCGGTCCACCGCGCCCTCCGTAACCACCGTAGCCGTATGCGCTTCCCGGATGCGCGGGGCGGACTGAGTCGCGCCTGATTTCGAGACACGCGTGACCGAGAAGCCCCGAACGCCCGGGGCTTCTTCGTACGCGGGAGCCGGCCGTATGACGACGAAACCTTCCGCTGAGCGAACCGCCGGGGCGCCCGAGATGCCGAAGGCGTACGACCCGAGCGCGCACGAGGACGCCATCTATCGCCGATGGCTCGAGGGCGGCTACTTCCGGGCCGAGATCGTCCCGGGGCGCAAGCCCTTCACCATCATCATGCCGCCCCCGAACGTGACCGGCGAACTCCACCAGGGCCACGCCATGTTCGTGACCCTCGAGGACATCCTCACCCGCTGGCATCGCATGCTGGGCGACCCGACGCTCTGGCTTCCCGGCGTCGACCACGCCGGCATCGCCACGCAGAACGTCGTCGAGCGCGAGCTGACGAAGGAGGGGCTCACCCGACACGACATCGGCCGGGAGGAGTTCATCCATCGTGTCTGGAAGTGGGTCGAGCGCTCCCGCAGCCAGATCGATGACCAGCTCCGCAAGCTCGGCGCCTCGTGCGATTGGTCGCGCGAGGTGTTCACCCTCGACGAGCGCCCGGCCCACGCCGTCCGACAGACGTTCGTGAACATGTACCGCGACGGGCTCGTCTACCGTGGCGAGCGCATCATCAACTGGTGTCCCCGCTGTCAGACGGCGCTCTCCGACCTCGAGGTCGAGCACAAAGAGCACCGAGGCCACCTGTGGCACCTGCGCTACCCCGTCCTCGACGAACAGGGCCAGCCCACCGACCGTGCGCTCGTCGTCGCGACGACGCGTCCCGAGACGTTCGTAGGCGACACCGGCGTCGCCGTCCATCCCGAGGACGAACGGTACCGCGACCTCGTGGGCCGCACGGCGCTGCTGCCCGTCATCGGGCGCGAGCTGCGCATCGTCGCGGACGAAGCGGTGGACCGCGAATTTGGCACCGGCGCCGTCAAGGTGACGCCGGGCCACGACCCCACCGACTTTGAGATCGGCCAGCGTCACGGCCTGCCCGTGGTCAACGCCATGACCCTGGACGGACGGATGGGGGACGCCGCGGGCCCGTACGCGGGGCTCGACCGGCTCGAGGCGCGGCGCCGCATCGTAGAGGACCTCGAGCGGCTCGGATACCTCGTGAAGGTCGAGGACTACTCCCACAGCATCGGCCACTGCCAGCGGTGCGACACGGTGGTCGAGCCGCTGGTGTCGAACCAGTGGTGGGTGCGGATGAAGCCGCTGGCGGAGCCGGCCATCCAGGTGGTCCGTGACGGGCGCATCCGCATCATCCCTGAGCGGTTCGAGAAAATCTACCTCCACTGGATGGAGAACATCCGCGACTGGTGCATCTCGCGCCAGCTCTGGTGGGGCCACCGCATCCCCGTGTGGTACTGCGCGGCGTGCGACGGCGACCGCATCCACATCACCCTGCGGCCGGGCGCGCCCACGGCCGAGCAGGGCGCCACGGCCTCGTACCGGGAGCTCCGCGAGCGCGGCCTCTCGCACGACGACGTCGAACGCAACATCGACTTCCAGTGGGTGGATCGCGAGGCCACGCCGCTCGTGGGCATGGAAGCGCCGGAGCGCTGCGAGCGGTGCGGCGGGACCGACCTCGTGCAGGACGCCGACGTGCTCGATACGTGGTTCTCCAGCGCGCTGTGGACCCACTCGACCCTCGGGTGGCCGCACGACACCGAGGACCTGCGGTACTTCTACCCGACCTCGGTCATGGAGACGGGGTACGACATCCTGTTCTTCTGGGTGGCGCGGATGATCATGATGGGGCTGTACAACACGGGACAGCCCCCCTTCCACACGGTGTACCTCCACGGGCTGGTGCGCGACGCCGAGGGCGAGAAGATCAGCAAGTCGCGCATCGACAAGATCGGGAAGGAGGTCGCCGACCCCCGCGAGGCCATCAAGGTGTTCGGCTGCGACGCCCTGCGCTTCTCGCTGGCGACGGGGAGCACGCCGGGCAACGACATGCGCCTGTCGATCCAGCGCATGGAGATGGGCCGGAACTTCGCGAACAAGCTCTGGAACGCGGCCCGCTTCGTCGTCACCTCCGCCGGCGATACGAAAGTGACGCCCGCAGGCGCGGCGCTGCCCCCGGACGCGTCGCCCGAGGACCGATGGATCCTCTCGCGCGCCGGCGCCATCGCCCGGCTGGTGAACGACCTGCTCCGGCGATTCGAGTTCGGCGAAGCCGGCCGGCAGGTGTACGAGTTCTTCTGGAACGAGTACGCCGACTGGTACATCGAGATGGCGAAGATCCGCCTGCGCGAGCCGTCGGCCGTCTCCCCGCTTCCCGTGCTCGTGTCCGTGCTCCAGACGGTCATCCGTCTGCTGCACCCGTACATGCCGTTCGTGACCGAGGCCATCTGGCAGAACCTGAAGGGCGTCATCGCGGCGCCCGAGACCGAAGACCTCATCGTGGCGCCGTACCCGACCGGGGAGGACGCCTTCCGCGACGAAGCGGCGGAGCGCCAGGTAGAGACGGTGATCGACGTGGTGCGCGCTATCCGGAACATCCGGTCGGAGAAGCGGGTGGAGCCCGCGCGCTTCATCGAGGCCTACGTCGTCGGGGATGGCTCGCGTCCCTGGCTCGAGGCGGGCGCGGCGTACATCGAGGCGCTGGCCCGAGCGCGCCCGCTGCGCATCGTGACGGCGCTGTCGGAGGCCCCGCGCGAGCAGGTGGCGATGGCGGTGCTGCGCGACGCGCACGTCGTCGTGCCGCTGGCGGGCCTGTTCGACGTCGAGGCCGAGCGGGCGCGGCTGTCGAAGCAGCTCGCCGACGCCGAGGGCGAGGTCGCGCGGCTCGAAGCGAAGCTGGCGAACGAGCAGTTCCGCGCGCGCGCCCCGCGCGAGGTGGTGGCGAAAGAGGAGGCGAAGCTGGCCGACGCCCGCGCCCGCGCCGCGAGCCTCCGCGAGCGGCTCGCGGAGCTGGGGTGAGCCTGGACGTCGTCCGCTTTGCAGAGCCGATTCGGAGAGTCCTCTCGCCCCGATCCACAGGGGCGCCGGCTATGCCGACGCCTTCCGGCGACGGATGTAGGCAAGGGCAATGATTGCCGGTGCGGCCAGCGCTGCGGCGAGCGGCCCCTTCCATCGGACGTCCCCACCTGCGCTATCTCCCGTTCCCGTTCGCGGCAGGAGTTCGACATCGGGAGGCCCGGCGACTTCCGGGGGCTGGCACGGTTCCGGGCATGGCACGGCGCCGAGCTCGACACGGAGGTTCGCGCCCGGCGCCCAGACCGGCTGTGGCCCGCCAACGGGCGAAAGAAGCTCGATGCTGCCATCCGGCCGGATTAGCCAGAAGCCGAGGCTGTCGCCGGGCGACAGGATGCAGCCGTTTCTGGCGGGAAGCGATACATCAAAGGTCAGGTCGCGGGCGATGTCAGCCTCTGCGCACGTTTCCATGCGCGGCGACGTGATGCGGACCTTCGATCCTGGGGGAACCGGCGTCTGCAGTTCGGTTGGCGTTATCTTGCCCGACACCTTCGCATTGTCTGCGCTCTGACCGCCGTCCTGGGCGAAGCTAGTGGTACCAAGGTGAAGGCTGAGCGCGAGTCCGATCGCTGCGACACCAGAGACGATTCTCCACATGGAAGACCTCCTGCGGTAGCTAGCAGTACGAGACATATCTGCATTCGGCCGCTGTCCGCTTGTCGGACGCCGTTGGCCGCATGATTCCTGGGTTAGGGGAGTGCATGATGGTGTCGGTTCCCGTGCCCGAGTGGTCTCTCAAGAACAGGTGATGACCTACCTCATGACTAATCACGGTCGCCAATGAGTTGGAGCCTGAGCCGAGCGATCCTTCGCTCACGTGGACCACGCTGCAGTCGGTCCAATTGGTGCCGTTGGTTTCCACAACGCCAGATCCGCAACTGCCATACGCAGACTCGTTCGTGTACGAGTGAGTGTGAGTGTAGCAAGTCCAGCTCTGACTGGGGTTGCATGTCTCCGGTTTGAGGCCAACGACGACGACAGTACCCGTAGGGAGAGGGGTCACGTCGGCCACCACATACAGCTTAGAGTTCAGATATCCGTTCCAGCGCGTCACGTAGTAGGAAGTGTTCTTGGCGGCCACCATGCGTTGGTCGCCTGTCCAGTCCAGTACGTCTACTCTCCAACAGGCAAGGCTGCCTGTGCAGTACGCCCAGTTGATCGCGACACCGCGATTCCCTACTGGCTCGGGTTGAGACGTGTACGGGTGGCTCGCCCGGGCGGGCGCGGTCACCAGGGCAGCAGCAATGGCTGCGACGGAAACGAGCGTTACACGCAGTAGCATCGTTGCCTCCTTCTTGGCCTCGATGCTACCTCTAGCATGTCAGAACCGTGTTGTGATCCTCTCTAGGGTGGATTCCTCTGCATCACCCGTCCGGCAGCCGGGTGGAGAGGCCTTGCCTCACCTCCAACCCTACGCCTTCTGCCAACTGCCCTGTCAATACCA
>JBBING010000102.1:0-7417 GCA_037444005.1 Chloroflexota bacterium | reverse complement strand
GGCCACGGATCATCAGATACGAGCTAGACACGAAAAAATCCCCCGAGGGGGACTGAAACTGAGGGGCGGTCAGCCGTCAGCTATCAGCTACCGGCCACGCAAGGGACACGCCCAGCCCGTCGTCGCGGGCGTCCCGGGTCTGCCAGGGCTGACGACGGGGCTCGCTCTTCGCTCGGGCGGATGGCGACAGGGGCTGTCGTCTCTTCCTATCACGATCGGAGCGCTCCGGGGCGGCGCCCCCGGCGAAGGGGAGGGAGAGTGGCGAGCAAGCGCAATCAGCGGCGCCGGGCCTGCGAGGCGAAACGCCGTTACCCTGACTTCGATTCGGCGGCCGTGCACGCCCGGCTCCTGCATCACTCCACCTGGACGCCCGTCAATGTCTATCGCTGCGAGCGCTGCGGCGGCTGGCACGTCGGCCACTTGCCCGGTTGGAGGAGCCGGTACGTCGACAGGCGGCGCCGGATCCAACGTTGAAGCGCGAGAGCTGCGGAGGTCGCAGGCTACGAGTACCACGTGATGGGAGCGAACGGACTTCCGGGCGTCCGGGCCGAACTGGTAAGGCGCTCGGCCGAGGGATGGGAGCTCGTCGCCACGTATCAGGAGACCTCGGGCGGATTCTTCGGGTTCTTCGGAAGGCGTCACGTGCTCATCTTCAGACGTCCGGCGGCGGGATGAAGCGCCATCCGCGGGGCGGCCGTTCGCTGGCCTTTCGTGCGCGGGTCACTCCGCGGGCGCCCTGCCCCCCGAGCAGGCTGGCGCGGACGCACCCGAAGCCCATCGCCGTTTTCTGCCCGACGCCGGCGTACTCGGCGAAGCCGCCGAGCAGCGCCAGCACACCGGAGTACGCGGGGTCGGGCCGCAAGAGAACGAAGTCGGCCCATCCGAGAAAGCCGGTGTGCTTCCCCTCCATCTGCGTCATCACCGTCCATAGCCGGTGGCGACGCAGAGCCGCCCGCTCGGTCACGGCCGCCGCGGCCCCCTCCCCCAGGTCCACCGTGGACCACGCCTGCCAGCGCTGCAGCAGGCCACCGAACACCAGCTCGGGGGCGGGCAAGGGCAGCGTCCGGCCTTTCGAGTGGAACGTCGTCGGCGTGAGGAACTCCAGCCGCACCGCGCCCGCCCGTTCGGAGCCCACCAGGCGGCGGGAGGCGAGGCCGCCCCAGGTGTCACGCCTGACGACCGGGTCGCCGGTCCGCTCGAGCCAGCGCGCGTCGAGAAGCAAGCGCGAGGTCTCGGTTCCCGCGGCCTCGGCGCAGCCCGCCAGAGGCCCGCATCCCGTGACCACGAGCAGCGCCGCGTGGGCGTCGTCCCGCGCGGGCGCCACCGCGACGGTGAAGGGCTTTGGGCCGGGGCGCTCGTGCAGCTCCGTCGCCAGCCGTTCGTCCCGTCGCGCGAGTACGCCGTAGAACCAGGCGTTGAGCGCTCGTCCCGGGTGGGTCGGTGGCGGCCCGTCCGTCCACCGCACCGGCAGCTCGACGCGCACGAGGTCGGTGGTCATCGCTCGCTCCCCTGCCGCCGCCGCCACACGCGAACCCATCCGGGCGGCAGCGGACCCTTCGCGGTCCAGGCAACCTTCCGGGTCACCGGGAACCGTTCGGGGAAATCGCGCCCCTTCCAGCGATTCAGGCCGTACTGATCCGCAATGGCTAGCAGGCGGGCCGCGGGAATGCGGTCGGCCAGCGTCTTGGAGCGCCAGCCTCCACCCCAGCCGAGGTTCACCGTGATCTCGTTCCGGGCCAGCGCCTCGTCGAGAAACCCGAGCACCGAGGTGCGGACGTCCTCGGGCCCCCGCTGCCACGCGCCCCGCTCCATCTTGAGCAGACGGCGCCCGGCCTCGCTCCACGTCGGGAAGGGACGGTTCAACGACTGGCGCTGCGCGTCGGACATGGCGTTCCACAGCGGCGAATCGACCTCGACGGTGATCGTGCCCTGGAACTTCGCGCCCGGCTCGATCGCCTCGCACCAGATGGGGATCGGCGCGGCGCGCTGGCGCAACGGCGCCTCCCCGAGCCGGTGCGCGCTCACGTTCACGAACGCCACCGGGACGTCGTCCTGGGGCAGGAAGTCGGTCACCCGGATGAGGCGATTGACATCGCGGTTCGGGAATTGCGGCGGCCGTTCCGCCCCTCCGAGCGCGACGCCGAAGGTCTCCTCCTCGATGTGGGCGGCGGCCCTCCGCGGGTCTCGAGTCTCCCCGCCGGGAAGCCGCGCGATGGCGTCCTGCTCGGCGAGCGTCCGGAGAAGCGCCGTCCGGATCGAGCCCTTCACGGTCGTCCCGGGGATGTACGGGCGTCCGTCGGGGAGGCGCTGAAGGGCGCGCGTCCGGGTGACGTTACCCGGCCCTCGCACGGGCAGCAGGGCGATGGTGTGCCGCTCGCGTCCCTTCTCTCCGATGGCGGCGGCGATGCGCCCCTCGCGGATCGACGCGATCTCCTCGGGCGTCATGTCGAGCAGCGCCGCCCCCACGTCGACGAGCCGGGCGAGCCGCTGGCCGTTCCGTCCCTCCTCCACGACGAAGTCGGCGTCGACCTGCCACTCCTCGCCGGTCCCGATATGGAGCGGGGTCAGCGTTTCGAGAATCACGTCGAAGCGCACGAGCCTCATGAGAGCCGCTCCTCATCGAGAAAGAGACCGAGCCCGTAGCGGTAGACGGGATGCCGGCCCGCGGGTTTGGCCGGGGTCACATCGGCCAGCCCGCCCACCGGCGGCGACAGCGCAGGGTTCAGATACGACCCCTCGCCCAGCATGGCGACGATGCGCGTGCGCTCGGTGGACCACGGCGGCGACGCGATCCACGCGTGCCGCTCGATGATGCGATACCCGAAGCCGTCGGGAGGCGACAGCGCGCCGGCCTCCAGCTCGTCGCGCCGGGGCCACACGAGGGAGAGGGCGAGCCCCGCGGGCCGGGCCGACAGCGGCAGCGGCGATGGGACGCGCTCCCACGAGAAGCCGCCGAAGCCCCGCGACCGCCTCCCACCGATCCCGGCGCGCGCGAGCACCTCGAACAGGCCGTCCAGGAAGGACAGCTCCTGTTCGCTCTCCGCGAGGACATACACCGCAAGCGCGCAGTGGTACGAGGTCGCGGCGACGCTGTAGACCTGCGACGCCGAGGTGCGACGGTCGAGCGTGACGCCCGGCCTCGCGGCGGTCCGCCACAGCGCGGGCGGCTCCTGAAACCGCTGCCTCGTAAAGCGCTCCGAGACCACGTCCGCGAACCGCGCCGTCACCAGCGCCTCGCCCAGCGGGACGGGCGCCACATCCGGGCCGGGCTCCCGCCAGATGGCGAGCAACGGCAGCTCGACGTACTCGGTCCGCTTGAGCGCTTTCGGGTCCCACGAAGCGTCGGCTCGCTCGGCGTCGACATCGATCGCCGGCCGCCGCTGCGGACGCGGGACCAGGGCCGTCCCCGACTCCGCATCGTACGGCAACGCCGACGAGAGGAGCAGCGGGGGCTCGTTCGACAGGAAGCGCCGCACCCAGGCGTCGGCTTCAGCCTCGCCCCGGGTGACCGCCACGGCCCATGTCAGCGCGCCGAACAGCGTGTCAGAGGCGGGAAACGGGCGCACGGCGGTGAGGTCGTCCGGATGCCCGCCGAAGCGAAGCGGCCCTTCGGGACGAATGACGTAGCACGCCTCGACGCTCAGCGGCACGGTCAGCTCCCGCTCATCCACGCATGGAGGTCAGGCGCAGCGTTCCGAAGAGCGGCGACGTCCTCGCACGTCCGGTCGAACGCGCGGGTGACGCTGGGCCCGTCTGCGGGCAAGGCCAGCTCCTGCACCTTGATGTCGCTGAACCGGACGCGTCCGCTACCACGGCTTCCGGACCCGCCCAGGTAGTCGGCCTCGAGCAGCTCCATACCCTCGACCAGGCGATCGAGCAGCTCGGGCGAATCGCCCTCGTACCGGAAGAGCGACAGGCGCACCGGGTGGAAGACGGCGCCCGCGGGCACGCGCTCCATCGACCGTGGGGTCGCAGCCGAGGTCACGCGGTCGATGGCCGCCTCCGTCTTGACCTCGGTGTACGGGAGATCGGTGCTGGCGCGTTGGAGCTGCTCGACGCTCTCGTCCGAAAGGAAGGCGTCAAACACCCGCAGCCGCGTGAGGCAGAACCAGTTCTCCCTCGGCGCCGGGATGCCGAACAGCTTGCAGACGTCGCAATCGTTGTAGTCCGACTGGGCCGAACATGCGTGGATATGAATGTCGGAGATGGGCCAGTTCTGCTCCTTGGCGAGCCGTCGTTCCAGTAGCGACCGCATCTTCCCCTTGATGGACGACCCCGGGATGTAGGGCCGGTTCGTGAGGGGATCGCGCACCACGGGATTGTCCATACCGCCAATGGAGATCGACGACTCGGCCGCCCCGATGCGCAGGCCGGTGACGGCGGTCAGGCTGCACTCCAGCGTCACGATGGACGTCAGGCGTCGCAGGTCGTCGGGCATGGTGTCCTCCCTCTACCGGGCGTAGGCCACGATGGCCTCGAAGAATTCGACGAAGTGCTGAAAGCGCGACCGGTCGCCGCCGACGGCGTCGATGACGGGCTCCAGCGTGCGGCGAAGCGCGCTCAACTTGGGCTGCCGCGACACCTGGTAGTGCAGCCGCGGCTTCAACAGGAGCAACCGGCGACGGGCCTCGTCGCCCTTCTCCCCCTGGCGCCACAGCATCTCGATCCGCTTCACCTCGCCGTACAGCCGCCTCAACTGCGTGCGGGACGCCTCATCGCGGAGTCCGCCGGCCGCCTGCTGCGCCTGCTGGATGAGGAACTCGACGTCGCCGTCGACGATCTTCCGGGCGTCCTGCGGGCTTAGGCCCGGCTGCTGCCCAGACTGGCCACGTTCGGGATTCGACCGCCGCAGTTGGCCCCCTCGTCCCGCTTGGAATGCACTCATGTGGCGTTGCCTCCTTTCCCGCTCGTCGTGGCGAATTCGGCAAGACGTGCGGCCATCGCCAGTTTCACGCCCCCATACGTATCGAGGGCGTGGTCGTACATCTTTCGGATGTGCCCGTGTGCTTGCTCATGGCGCTGCGCGAAGCGCTTCAGGCTGTAGTACGCCCGCCACAGCTCCGGTCCGTAGACCACCTTCCCTCCCCGCGGCTCCGTCAGCGCATCGAGGCGCTTCAACCGCTGCAGCAGCGACCGCGCGACGCCCTCCGCCTCGCCCGCACGTCCGATGAGCGCCGCGAGCTCCTCGTACCAGCGCAGCATCTCCACGAACTGGTCCCACGGGAGCGCGACCTGGAACACCGCGACCGCGTCCTTGCCCGGGCGGTTCTTGGCGACCCCGAGCAGCGCTTCCGCCTCCTGCAGCGCCGCGATCACTGGCCGCGTCGCATCGCCGAACGCGATGCCCGCCGAGAAATGGAAGTTCGGGTTCTCCCCCGTCCATTGCCGGAACTCCGTCCGGATGCGCTCCGCGAACGTCAGGACATCGTCCCATGGCCCGACGACCGCCAGGTCGTCGCCACCGGCGAACACGACATAGAGGTTCGGAAACTCGCGCTCCGCCAGGTCGTTGACTCGCCCTTCGAAGAACAGCGCCAGGAACCGCATGAACGTCGCGACGCGCGACGGAGACTGCACGGACCGGCCGTTACGCTGGAAATGGGTCGCAAACGTCCGCCCCAGGTCATCTACGTCCGCCTTCAAAACGGCGAGCAGCGGGCGTCCTTTCGCCCGCCCGGCGAGATCCTGGAAATCGAGCACTTCCTTCTTGTCGACAGGAACGTACCGTCCCGACGGGAGCAGCCGCGCGCACTTGACGCGCTTGACGTCGTCGGCGCTCAGGGCGTACACGGCACCCGCTACCGGAGGCTGCGGCGGGTGATCCTCGAGTTTCAACGTGACGCCCAGGCGTCGGGCGACGCGCTGCCATTCGGGGCCCTGGCCCTCCTCGCCGTCGCTGTCCTCCAGGATGAGGTAAGAGGCCTCGGGAAGCCGTCGGCCCAGCTCCTCCAAGGACCAGCAGAACCGGCACACGCGGTCGTCATCCTCGACGATGCCGTCCGAGGCGTCGCCGCCGCAGCTTCGGCAGGCTTTCAGAGGCCCACCATCCCCGCGCGGCTCGAACAGCCCGAGGCGCGCTGCAGTGCGCTCGGCCCGTCGCGCCTTCACGTCTCGAAGCCGCCGCCGTAGCTCAGCGAGCGCTCGGGAAAAGTCGCCCGTGTCCCCTGGCCGGAGGGACATGCAGGCCACGCTCACGGAGAGCGCCGCCCCGTGGGTCTCCGCGAGCGCGGCGTCGATCTCTGTGGCCACCGCCTCGACCCGTTCCTCGCAGCCGGGCGGGCCCAGCACGAGGAAATTGCCGCCCACCGACGAGAGCACGTGAGCGCTCGTCACCCCCAGCCGCTCCGCCAACACCCGGGACAGCACGAGTGACAACGTGCCGAGGTAGAAGGACCGGGCCCGCAAGGAACGCGCCGCCCGCTTGCTCGCCACCCGATGCAGGAAGGCCTGGATGCCGCTCAAATCGCCCAGGACGAGCGTCGCGATGGGCCCATCAAAGGTCTTGAGGTCGATGTCGGGGGAGACCCCGCCTGCGGCCAGCGCCCCCGCAAAGGCTCCCGCGAACTGCAGATGTGACGCGAGCGCAATGTCTGCGACGTCGCGCCGGAACGCCGAGGGGACGAGGCTCGCCGAGCTCTCGACCGCTCCCAGCAGGTGATCGACGAGCCAGCGTTCGTCGCCTCCCGCGAACTCCGCCGCCTGACGGAGCGCCTCCTTCTGCCATTCGACGAGGCTCCCCAGCAGGTGGCCTAGGTTCCGCCCAGGCTGCTTCAACAGTGCGCCTGCGTCGGTCAACGGCGCCGGCGTTACGACCCGCTGGCGGTCCACAGCAAAGGGATTCAGGAGCGCCGGTCGCGGCTCAGCCACGTCGCGGTCGTACCGTTCATCTCGCTCGCCCGCCGAAAGGCGGTCGCCGAATATCACGTAGCGGAGAACGTCCCCGGTCCGTTTCACGACCTCCGCTGTTCCGTGGTGCGCCAGCGCGAGCTCTTGGAGATACGAGAACCGCGTTCCCATCGCGTGTTGGAGCAGAGATGCCCCCAGCGGAGCATGCGCCGAGCCATACCGCTTGCAGGAAGGACATTCCTGGAGCCTGCCGCGATGCTCTTTCGGCGTCTCGCAGTCGAACCGGGTCGCGTCGGGCGGGCGTCCGGGGACCTGGGACCACGGCTTCCCGAGGTCGTGAACCAGGCCCCCGAGCGTGGCCTTCAGGACGAAAGGCGATACCTGACTTTCGGACATAGACTCCCCCTTCGAGGACTTCGTGCGAGCCGGGGGAAAGCTCGCAACCCCTCTCTGAACCGTCTCCGAGCCCGCAGGCTGGGCAATATATACTCGCGAAAGCCCACAATGTAAAGAGCCTGTACGGGTCCGGTACATGCCGTACACCTACCTCCTTTCTGGAGCATGGGTGGCA
>JBBING010000101.1:0-7544 GCA_037444005.1 Chloroflexota bacterium | reverse complement strand
TGCCACCCATGCTCCAGAAAGGAGGTAGGTGTACGGCATGTACCGGACCCGTACACGCCCTAGCCCCAACGCCGCTCGCCCGGCATACTCCACCACACCAAGCCTTCTCTACCATGAATTTCTGAGACGCCATCGTGGTGACAGGACTTGACGGGTAATGCATAATAGGGAACGCCGGCGGTAGTTCTCTTCAGCCCTCTCTGGCTACCACCGGCTGTCCGACGAGGGTGCGGTACGACACGCTCCGTGCCGCCCCTCATCTTTTTGTGTGTTTTCGTGTGTTGGCGTCTGCGGGGGCCGGGCCAAAGGCCCTCTCGCCGGCCCCCGCGGCTCTCCGACGAGAGTGCTCGACTGCTCGCCGTACATATACGGGGCCGCCTCTCACCAGCCTCTTACCGTCGCTCACCAGGCAGTGCGCTCGCTCGTGCGGCCGGGTCCCCGTATGATGTCGGGAATCCGTGAACATTGACGCGCTGCCGTACGCCGTATACCTGCTGCTCGCCGAGCTCAGCGTCGGATCGCTCGCCGTCTTGCTGTTCGCCGACGCTCGTGGCCTGGTCGAACGGAGCTTCGTGAAGTACTGCGCCGTCCAGACGGCCGCCATTGCGGCGCTGACCCTGCCCCTGGGCTGGTGGATGGCGCGCGACGAGATCGCCAGCGGCTATCCCGTGCGCGACGCCGGTCTGGACGGGGCCTGGTGGCTGGTTCTGGCGTTCTTCGCGTTTGCGGCGATCTACACGGCGCTGACGCTGGGCGGTAGGCGGCATGCCGCGCTCCCGACGGGCGCCGCTGGCGTCGCCTGCGGGCTCGCGGCGCTTTCGTGGCTCGCCTACGCCTTCGCGGCGCCGGTCTGGAGCTTCCCGGCGATGCTCGCGAGCGCGTGGCTCGGCGGGCTCGCCACCGGCGGCGTCACGCTGGCCATGGTGCTCGGTCACTGGTACCTGGTCACGCCGCGCCTCTCCAACCGGCCTCTGAACGAACTGACCCTTCTCGCGCTGGGAGCGCTCGTGGCCCAGGCGGCGCTCATGGCCCTCAACCTCGCGATGCCAGTCGACGTGGCGCTCGACGTGACGACGGTGTTCGGGGAGGGGCTCGCAGCCAATCCCGCGCTCTGGCTCCGGGCAGGGGTCGGGCTGGCGCTGGCCGGGGCGTGCGTCGGCATGGCGCACCTGTCGAGCCGGGAGTCGTCGATGATGTCGGCGACCGGGCTGCTCTACATCGCGATGGGCGCGGCGCTGGCGGGCGAGGTGCTGGCCCGCGGCGTCCTGTTCGCTACGGCCGTCCCCGTCTGAAAGGGGAGCGCGGCGCTTGAAAAGGTTCGCACTATCGCCCTATCCTTTGCGTGAGCGTGAAAGGAGGGGGCTGAGTGAGACGACGAAGGTATGGACACGAATGCCCGGTCGCGAGAAGCCTCGACATTCTAGGTGAACGTTGGACCTTCCTGATCGTTCACGCGCTCCTCGACGGCGAAGCCCGGTTCTCCGAACTGAGCCTGAGACTCCCCGGAATCCCGAGTAACCTGCTCTCCTCCCGCCTGAAGTCGCTGGAACAGGCCGGGCTCGTACGCCGCGTCCCGTACTCGACGCATCCGCCGCGCGCGTATTACGGGCTCACCGACGCCGGAAAGGCGCTGCGCCCCGTACTCGACGCGCTGCAGGGATGGGGCCAGCAGTACGGTATGCGCATCGATCGGGAGCGGCCGCTTCGCGCGACCAGCGGCCGACGTAGCCGGCGAGCTGCGGCGCCGCCCGAGTCGCTCTCGGCGTAGCGGTCAGACGTTCAGCGCTCGGACCGCCTCGAGCGCTCGGGTTAGGTCGACGCGGCCGTCGTAGAGCGCCCTGCCCATGATGACGCCCTCCAGGCGCAGGCGCGCCAACGCCACGATGTGCTCCACCGAAGCGACGCCGCCCGACGCGATCACGCGGACGTGCCCAGGGAGCGAATTGAGCAGGCGCTCGAGAGCCTCCACGTCGGGACCCTCGAGGGTGCCGTCGCGTTCGATATCGGTGTAGATGAACCGCTGGACGCCGGCATCGGAGAGCTCGAGGGCGGCGCGCTCGAGCGGCATGCCCGCCGACGCCGTCCAGCCTCTCACCCGCACCTCGCCGTGGCGCGCGTCCAGCGCGACGACGATGCGGCCCCCGTATCTCGCCGCCAGCTCCGCCACCGCGTCGCGCGCGGTGAACGCCAACGTTCCAACGACCACGCGGTCCGCCTTGCCCTCCTCGAACCACCATACGGCGTCGTCGGCCGAGCGAATCCCGCCGCCGACCTGGACCGGCACGCCCGCCTCCTCGATGAGGCGCACAACGAGCTCGCGATTCGGCGACGCGCCGTCCCTGGCGGCGTCGAGGTCGACGACGTGAAGACGGGGAGCGCCCAGCTCGGCCCAGCGCCGGGCCGTCGCGACGGGGTCGTCCGAGAAGACGGTTTCGCGGGCGTAGTCTCCCTGGTACAGCCGGACGCAGCGGCCGCCGCGAATGTCCACCGCCGGAATGATGTCGAACACCGCCGGATCGTAGCGAATCCGGGCGCGCGGGACTACGAGACCGGCTCGAACGCCACGAGCGCCGCGTCCTCCAGGATTGCGCGCGCCACCGGCGGGGAGACCGCGTGGTCGGTCGCGTGACGCAGGAGGGCGTCGGCGTCGGTTCCCTGCACGCGCAGGACGAACTCACGGAGGCGGCCGAGACCCAGTTTGCGCTGCCAGAGCTCCGCGCGCGCCTCCTGGTGCTCCACCAGGCGCTTCAGCCATGTGCGCAGTCCCTCCCGGAAGTCGGCGTACTTCACTTGCCCCGGCCGGCCCGGCTTCCCGAAGAACAAGACCAGCTCGGGTCCCGTCACGTCGACGTCTTCGGGCGGTTCGAGGGTCGTGACTACGTTGAAGAGGTTGAAGGTGACCGCTGAGAAGGCGGTGATGACGCCCGAATGCGGCGGCTGGTAGATGCCCATGTGGTCGCGTACGAGGTGTTCGAGAAGGTCGAGATGGGCCGAGCCAGTGGCGACGAAGCGTGTCTCGTGCACGGGCCGGTCCGCCCCCGCGTCCTGAAAGCCCAGGCGCTGGAGATACGCCTGACCCCGTTGAAGGGCCGCGGCCGCTTCCTCCGTCGAAGCCGCGACCGCGACCGAGCGGCGCTCGGACCAGGCGACGTGCCCGAGGCGGTCCAGACCCAGCGCATGCGCGACGTCGTGCTCCGGCCAGGTGGGCGCCTCCGCCGCCCACGCTCGCGTCTGCGCCTCCACCGCCCGGGCCAAGGTGACGAAGCGCTCGACGTAGCGGTCCTCGGGCATGTCCTCGCGGCGCTGATGGAGCACCACATAGGCAACGCGCGACGGGGCGAACTCGCTCATGAGCTCTTCTCCGGCACAGCGATGCCCCGTTCACGCAGGAAACGGAGGAAGGCGCGCTCGTCGAGCATCGGCGTGCCGAGGCGTCGCGCCTTCTCGGCTTTGGAGCCGGGCTCCTCCCCGACGACCACGTAGTCCGTCTTCTTGCTCACCGAAGAGCCGACGCTGGCGCCGTGCGCCCGCAGGAAGCCCTCGATCTCGTTCCTGGTGAAGGTTTCGAGGCGGCCGGTGACGACGAACTGCAGACCCGAGAGAGGGCCTTCGCGTGGCGCCTCCTCCCGCTCTTCCATGTGGACGCCCGCGCGGCGCAGCTTTTCGAGCATCGCGCGGTTGCGTTCGTTGCGGAACCACGAAGCGACGCTGAGCGCGATGACGAGGCCGATGCCCTCGATCTGGGCGATCTCGTCCTCTGTCGCGTTGGCGAGGGCGTCGATGCTGCGGAAGTGGCGCGCGAGCAGCGCCGCCACCTCCGACCCGACGTGCCGGATGCCGAGCGCGAAGATGAGGTTCGCCAGCGGCCGGCTCTTGCTCGCCTCGATGTTGCGAAGCACGTTCTCCGCGCTCTTGTCCCCCATGCGCTCGAGGGCGACGAGCTGCTCTTTCGTCAGGTAATAGAGGTCGGCCGGGTCCTTGACGAGGCCCGAGTCGAACAGCGCGTAGGCCAGCTTCTCGCCGATGCCCTCGATGTCCATGGCGCCGCGCTGCACGAAATGTTCGAGAAGCCTCCGTGCCTGCGCCGGGCAGGCGTCGTTCGGGCAGTAGTACATCGCTTCGCCCGGCTCACGCACGACGGCCGCGCCGCACGCCGGACAGCGATCCGGCATGTGCCAGACGCGTTCCTCGCCCGTTCGCCGGCTGACGACCGGCCCGACCACCTGTGGGATGACTTCGCCGGCCCGCTGCACGATGACCCAGTCGCCTTCCCGGATGTCCTTCCGGTGGATGTCGTCTTCGTTGTGCAGCGTCGCCATCTGGACGGTGGCGCCCCCGATGCGCACGGGCTCCAGAATGGCGTAGGGGTTCAGCGAGCCGGTGCGGCCGACGTTGACGCCGATCTTGAGGAGCCGGGTGATGCCCTGGGTCGGAGGGAACTTGTACGCGATGGCCCATCGGGGCTCGCGGCCCACCGCGCCCAGCTCCTGCTGCAGCGCCAGCGAATCGATCTTGATGACGACGCCGTCGATATCGTAGTCGAGCTCCTCGCGGCGACGCTCCCACTCCGCGCAACGCTCGAGCACCTCTTCGATGTCCGAGGCGCGGGAGATGTGAGGGTTCACCCGGAACCCGAGGTCGCGCATCCACTGGAGGGCTTCCCAGTGCGACTGGACGGGCATCGGCGCGCCCTCGACCCAGCCGAGCTGGTACAGCCAGATATCGAGCGGCCGCTCCGCCGTGACGCGCGGGTCGAGCTGCCGCACCGAGCCCGCCGCGGCGTTCCGGGGATTGGCGAACAGGGGCTCGCCGCGGCTCGCGCGCTCCTCGTTCAGCCGCTCGAAACCCTTCTTGGACATGTACACTTCGCCCCGAACCTCGAACCGGGGCGGCGTGGGCTTGGTGATGATGAGCGGGATGCTCCGGATGGTGCGCAGGTTCTGGGTGATGTTCTCTCCCCGAACGCCGTCCCCGCGCGTCGCGCCCGTCGCGAACCGCCCGTTCTCATATACGAGCGCGACCGCGAGGCCATCGATCTTGGGCTCGACGACGTACGTGATCTCCCGCTCGCCCACGAGGTTGCGCACCCGGCGCTCCCACGCGCGCAGCTCGTCGGCGTTGAAGGCGTTCGCGAGGCTGAGCATGGGGACGCGATGTTCAACGATGCCGAACGCCTCCACCGGCTGCCCGCTGACGCGCTGCGTCGGGGAATCGGGCGTGATGAGCTGGGGGTACTGCTCCTCGAGCCGGCGCAGCTCGCGCATCAGCTCGTCGTACTCGGCGTCCGAGATCTCGGGGCTGTTGAGGACGTAGTACCGGTAATCGTGGTAGTTGATGAGGGAGCGCAGCTCCTCGACCCGGAGCCTGGCCTGCTGGAACGCGCGGTCTTCAGCCGTCTGCGCCATCGTCGCCAGTATACGGCGGCCGCAAGGCGCCGACGACGCCTCGTCGACGGCGAGCGCCGAGCTGTGAGAGACTGGAAGCGTCGACGGGAGTCCGTCATGCATGCCGCCATCGATGAGGCGCTAGAGGCGCTGAAGGACACCGGGCCCGAGTTCGGGCCGGGCCTGTCGAACCACGGCCCCATGGCCGCGGAGGCGCTGGTCCGCCTCGGCCGGGGCGACTCCGTGATCCCGTGGGTCGAGCGGTACCGCCGCCGCCTCCAGGAACGCCCCCGGGCGAGCGGACGCATCGACCCTGCGGCCTGGCGGGAGGCGCTGGGGGACGTCCGGCGGGTCGGCGACTGGGTGGCGTTCTTCGAGGAGACGTTGCGGGAGCGCCCATGGCGCGACGTGGTCGCCGAGTGGGCGCCGCGCCTCGCGCCGGGCGTCATGGCGGGCGCGACGCACGGGCTGATCCGCACGGCGCACGCCGTGCGCAGTCTCGAAGAGGCGGAGACGCCGCTGCGCCTCCGCGAGCTCGCCGAGGGGCTCGGATACTGGGCCGCGCGGTATCAAGAGCTGCCGGGCCATCCGCGCCCCGCGTCTTCGCCGCGGTTGCCTGCCGCCGCCATCGAGCTGGTCGAGCGCGCGAATCCGCCCGGAACGCAGTTCCGCGGCCTCATCTTCGAGGCCATGCGGGGGCTGGACGAGCGCCCCGAGTTTTCGGGCGTCATCGATTTCGCGGCGCCCGCAGGCGACGTGTCGAGGTTCCTCTCGAACCTCACGGAGACGTTCGCCCGGGTGACCCTGGCCAATCCGCGTACGCCCATCGCCTTCGTGCACTCGGTGACGGCTCCGGCTGCGCTTCGGCTGCTCCTACCCTCGCTGCGTCCCGCTGACGCGGCGCTCGCGGCTCGCTACGCCTGGCAAGCGTGCGCGGCGCTGTACGCCTGGTACGCCGAGGCGCCTCCGGACCCGGCGGCGGTCGAGCCGGAAGGAATCGAGGAAGACGACCTCGTCGCGAGGGCGGTGGCGACGGGCGACGAGCACGCCATCAAGTTTGTGGAGGCGTGCCTGCGAGAGCGCCGCCTCCACCCCTCGCCTGCCTATCTCGTGGCCGCGGACCAGGTCGTCCGGTCGCTAGGACGCTGAACGCGCCTACGCTTCGAGAAAGTCGCGCATGATGCGGGCCAGCTCCTCCGGCCGGTCCGTGGGCACGGAGTGACCGGCCTCGGGGACGGTCACCAGGCGCAGGTCGGGGAATTCGCGCGCCATGCGTTCGGCCACCTCGGCCGGCAGGACCTCGGTCTTGCCCCCGCGCACGAGGAGCGCCGGCATCGTGATGCGTGAGACCTCGGACCACAGGTCGGCGGGCCGCCACGCCACCGGCGCGCGGTGGTCGTACTTCCACACGAATCGCCCGTCGTCGGTGGGCTTCAGGTTGAGGGCGACCCGGTACCGCAGGTTGTCGTCGGGGGCGTGGGGATTCCCCAAGCGCGCCACGGCGAACGCCTGGTCCTCGCTCTCGAACCGGATGTGTCCCTCTCGCGCGATGCGCTCCATTTCGGGCCAGTTGGGCGAGCGGTCCATGCGGAGGGCGGGCATGATGTCGACGATCACGAGCTTCGTGACCCGATCTGGATACCGCGCCGCGAACGCCATGGCGTTGTGTCCGCCCATCGAGAGGCCAGCGAGCGCGAATCGCTGGAGCCCGAGGTGATCGACGAACGCCAGCGTGTCGGCGACGAAGTCGTCGGTGGTGTACGAGGGCGGATCGGGCCACGCGGTGTCGCCGTGGCCCCGCTGGTCGAGTGCGTACAGGTGGAATCGGTCGGCGAGCCTGGCGGCGGTGTGGTCCCAGATGCGGGCGTGCCCGGTCAAACCGTGGAGCAGGACGACCGGGGGCGCGCCGGGCAGGCCCCACTCGACATAATGAAACCGCATGCTGCGTAGCTCGACCACGTGATCGGTCGAGCCGCTCACCGTCGTCACCATCGTCGCACCTCCCTGCTGCGCGCCATCATACTCGGGCCGGACCTCGCTGTCTCGGCCGCCGTAATGCCTCAAAAGTGATGGTTACCCAAGGGGAGGCGATGCCTCAGAACCCTGGTTACCCAACGCGTCGCCGTTCCTCCCGCTCACTGCACGCCCAGAGGGCGCGCA
>JBBING010000100.1:0-7608 GCA_037444005.1 Chloroflexota bacterium | reverse complement strand
CTGATTCTGAGGCAACGCTCCCCGTTCGGTAACCCTTTCAATGAGGCAGATCGGGTCCTCGACGAGCGTTGGGCCAAGTTGTTAGACTTACGCCCGAACGTCTGAGATACGAGCGAAGGGCCGGGCGCATTGCCCGGCGCCTTGCGAACAACGGAGTCGAACGGTGCCGCCTCTCCCCAAGCGAAAGTACCCGAAGTCGCGGCAGGGCAAGCGCCGCAGCCACCTGCATCTCACGGTGGCGCAGTTGAACGAGTGCCCGCGGTGCCACTCGCCGCGCCTTCCGCACCATGCGTGTCCGACCTGCGGCTTCTACAAACACCGGCAGGCCCTCCTCGTTGAGAGTCCGAAGCTGTCCTCCGAGTAATCTCGCCTGCTTGGCGCGGGGCGGCCGGGGCGCGGTGACGGCCCGATGAGTGACGTCGCCTGGGTCTTCCCCGGACAGGGCTCGCAGGAACCGGGGATGGGCCGGGACGTGGCCGAGGCGTTCCCCGCCGCGCGCGACGTCTTCGAGCGGGCGGACGCGGTCCTCGGATATGCGCTGTCGCGGCTGTGCTTCGAGGGGCCGGACGACGCGCTGCGCGAGACGGAGCGCCAGCAGCCGGCCATCTTCGTGACGAGCCTCGCCATCCTCGAAGCCGCGCGCTCGGCGCATGCGCTGCCGCCCGCCCGGTTCGTGGCCGGGCATAGCCTGGGTGAGTACACGGCGCTGGTGGCGGCGGGCGCGCTCGCGTTCGAGGACGGGCTCCGTCTGGTGCAGACGCGCGGACGGCTCATGCAGGAGGCGGGCGCGGCCAGCCCCGGGGCGATGGCCGCCATCATCGGCCTCGACCGCGCGGCCGTCGAGTGGGTCTGCGGGGAGACGGGCGCCGAGCTCTGCAACGAGAACGCACCCTCCCAGATCGTCATCGGCGGGCCGCCGGACGTGGTCGAGCGCGCGATCGCGAGGGCGAAGGAGGCGGGCGCGCAGCGCGCTGTGCCCCTGCCCGTGAGCGGGGCCTTCCACACCTCGCTCATGCGTCCGGCGGCGGACGGCATGGCCCGCGCGCTTGAGGCGTGCGCCTTCCGCGACCCCACGATTCCCGTGATTTCGAACGTCACGGCGAAGCCCCTGACGAAGGCGGAAGAGCTGCGGGACGAGCTCGTGACGCAGCTCACGTCGCCGGTGCGCTGGGTGGACTGCGTGCGCGTCATGGCCGAGGGCGGCGCACGCGTTTTCTACGAGATCGGGCCGGGGCGCGTGTTGACCGGCCTCGTGCGGCGCATCGCTCCCGAAGCGACGGTCGTGAGCCTGAACGGGGCCGCCGCGTTGCGAACGGCGTTGGAGGCGAACGAGCGTGTTTGACCTGAGCGGAAAGACGGCGCTGGTGACGGGCGGGTCGCGCGGCATCGGCCGCGCCATCGCGGTGGCGCTGGCGAGCCACGGCGCGTCGGTCATGGTGAACTACGTGCGGAACGCGGCCGCGGCCGAGGAGACGGTGGCGGCGTTGCGCGCGCTGGGGTCGCGGGCCGAGGCTGTGCGGGGGGACGTCGCGGTCCCCGAGGAGGCGGTTCGTATCGTGCAGACGGCGGTGGAAGCGTTCGGGCGGCTCGACATCCTGGTGAACAACGCGGGCGTGACCCACGACGACCTGGTGCTGCGTCTCGACCAGGACGACTGGGACCTCGTGCTGAACACGAATCTTCGGGGTGCGTTCTTCTGCACGAAAACGGCCCTGCGGGGGATGATTCGCCAGCGGTGGGGTCGTATCATCAACGTGACGAGCGTGGCGGGCCTCGTCGGCAACGCGGGGCAGGCCAACTACTCGGCGGCGAAGGCGGGCATTATCGGGTTCACCAAGGCGGTCGCCAAGGAAGTGGCCAACCGCAACATCACGGTGAACGCCATCGCTCCGGGGTTTGTGGAGACGGAGATGACGCGGGATCTGACGGAGCAACAGCGGGAGGCGATCCTGCGGCAGATCCCGGCGGGCCGGACGGGCCGGCCCGAGGACGTGGCGCCGGCGGCGGTGTTCCTGGCCTCGGAGGAGGCGGCGTACGTCAACGGTCACGTGTTGACGGTGGACGGGGGGTTGGTGAGCTACTGATGGCGTCGTCGCGGCGGAAGGCCCGAATCGCGGCGCTGCAAGCGCTCTACGAGTGGGACACCGTCAGGCATGCGCCCGAACGGACCCTCGAGCGCCTGGTGGAGGAGGAACGTCTGTCGCCGGAAGCGGCGGCGTTCGCGCGCGAGCTTATCGAAGGGGTCCTCGCGAACGTCGAGCGGATCGACGCCATCATCGCGAAGGCGGCGCCGCAGTGGCCGGTGTCGCAGCTCGCGCCCATCGACCGGAACATCTTGCGCATTGCGATCAACGAGATCGTGGTAAATAATAGGACGCCCATCCGGGCTGCCATCAACGAGGCGGTGGAGCTGGCCAAGAGCTTCGGCAGCGACAACTCAGCCAAGTTCGTCAATGGAGTCCTCGGGTCGGTCAGCCTGTCGGTGACGCGAGGCTGAACAGGCTCCCGCGTGAGCGGGTGATGTCACAAGGGGGTACTGCAGTTTGGCTACGGTGTTCGAACGCGTCCGCAAGATCATTGTCGACCAGCTCGGGGTCGACGAGGACCAGGTTGTGCCCAGCGCTTCGTTCGTCGACGACCTGAACGCAGACTCGCTGGACCTGGTGGAGCTCATCATGTCCATGGAGGAGGAGTTCAGCAAGGACGGCAAGCCCCTGGAGATCTCGGACGAAGACGCCGAGAAGATCGTCACCGTTCAGGACGCCGTCGACTACCTGAAAGACCTGGGCATCGAGGACGAATAGCCTGGCCCTCGCGGCGCTCTCCGCGCCGCGCTCCCCCGGTTCCGCCGTTCGGATGTAGTGAGGGGCGCGGCCGTGCTTTATCATGAGGTCGCGGCTCGCCGCCACGGCGAGCCGCGGAGGGCGTCGTGGAGTTCCTCGGCATCGGCCCGCTCGAGCTGCTGCTCATCGTCGTGGTGGCCCTCATCGTGTTCGGGCCGCACCGCCTGCCCGAGCTCATGGTGCAGGTCGCCCGCTTCATCCGCGAGTTCCGCAGCTACACCGCTACCCTGACCCGCGACCTCGGTGAAGTCATGCGCGAGTTCGAGCGCGAGCGCACGGTGCTCGACGCCGAGTGGCGCGAAGTGGGCGAAGGCCTCGCCGACGCCAGCGCCGACCTCCGCGACGGCGTCGCTTCCGTCGAACAGGAGAGCAGACGGCTCGAGGCCGAAATCGCCGGCGACGGCGTCTCCGCCGCGACGCCGGAACGCGGCCCCGCGCCCTGACGTCCCATGGCGACCGTCGACGTCCCACCGAAAGCGCGTCCCGAGGAGAAAGAGCTCACCATCCTGGAGCACCTCCAGGAGCTGCGCTACCGCCTCATCGTCTGCTCCGTCGCGCTGGTCGCCGGGATGCTCGTGTCCCTGTGGCCGCTCAGCGGCATGTTCATCGACTACCTGGCGGAGCCGGCGACGGACTATCTCGAAGGCGGGAAGCTCGCGTTCTTCGACCCGCTCGAGTACTGGAGCACATACTTCCGCGTGACGCTCCTGCTCGGCGTCGCCATCGCGATGCCCGTCATCATCTACCAGACGCTCGCCTTCGTCGGCCCCGGGCTGACGCCATCGGAACGGAGGTGGGTGTATCCGCTGGTGATCGGAGCGTCGCTCGCCTTCGTGGCCGGGATGGCGTTCGCGTACTACGTGGAGCTTCCACCCGCGCTCCGCTTTCTCATCGGCAACACCGGCGAGAACACCGTGCCGCTCATCGGCGTCCGGAAGTACATCGACTTCGTGACGCGCCTCATGTTTATTACCGGCGTCGTCTTCGAGATGCCGCTGCTGATCATGGGGCTCGCCAAGCTCGGTATCGTACGGTCGGGCAAGCTCCTCGGGTGGTGGCGGTACGCCATCGTGCTGGCGGTGGTGGTGGGCGGTGTCGTCACGCCGTCGGTGGATCCGGTGACCCAGGGGCTGCTCGCCGGAGCGATCCTGGCGCTGTACTTCGTCGGCATCGTGCTGGCGAAGCTGGTCGAGGCAAACCCCATCATCCCGAGGTGACCGCAGGTTTGACAGCGCTCGCGGCCCGCGTCTAGCCTGTGGCCCGGAGAGGGCCTCATGCGATACCGCGCGCTGGCCGGCATGTGCGTCTTCTGGGCGCTCGCGCTGGCGGCCGTCCAGGAAGGCGGCGCCGCCCGTTCACAGACGTGCGACGTCACCGTCCGGCCCGGCGAGAGCGTCCAGGCGGCGGTCGGCCGCGTCGGCGCGGGCGCAGTGGTGTGCCTCGAGCCGGGCGTCTACGTCGGCACGGTCACGCTGGAGTCGCGCTCGGACCTGACGATTCAAGGGGCCGGCCGCGGACGTTCGATTCTGGCGCCATCGCCCGGCCGGGACGTCCTCCTCATCTTCCGAAGCCGCAGCATCACGGTGCGGGATGTGAGCCTCGTGTTCGGGAGGCCCGCCAACGCTTACGTCTGGCGCAGCGTCGACGTGACCTTCGAGGGTGTGGAGTTCGCGGGCGGCGAGATCGGCGCGCACTACGACGCCGGGAGCGTCGGCCGCATCGCCGACAGCGTCGCCCACTCGAACCGCGGGGACGGCATGCTCAGCCGCAACAACTCGACCCTGACGATCGAGCGCTCGTGGTCGGTGTGGAACGGCGGCGTGGGGCTGTCGTCCGTGGGAGAGACGGCGAACACGACGCTGACGCAGAACATCATCGCGTTCAATGAGGGGCCCGGCGTGTTCGCGGGGGTGACGCCGTGCGCGCTCCTGCCGCCGGGACAACTGGCGGCGCCCGCCTGCTATTTCGAGAACCTCCAGGCGTACGTGGGGCGGGGAAACCTCATCATGAACGCGAACCTGGTGCTGGGGAACCAGAGCACCGGCCTCGTCCTGTTCCCCGGCACGCGTGTCACGATGCGCGGGAACAACATCTGGTTCAATCAGCTCACGGGCGTGTTCGTCTGGGCCGCCATCCTCCAGTCGGAGGGCGACGCCTTCATCGGGAACGAAGAGCACGCGGTGGAGGTGCGGGCGTATCCGGACCCGCTGAGCTTCGGGAAGGCGCCGGCGCCGTTCCCGTGGCGGCCTGCGGGCCGCATCAACAACGCGCGCATCACCAATCAATTCCGGCTCGACGAGCGCATCCTCGGCGGCGGCGTGCTGTCCCAGGGAGGTAACCTGTCGGTCACCAACAGCCTCATCGCCGACAACGCCGGCATCGGCGTCTCGTACGTCAACGGCGCCGTCGGGAGCATCGAGGCGAACCGCATCACCGGGAACGGCGGGTCGGCGATCTGCCTCCACAACGCGGGCGCCGTCACTGTGAGCGGCAACGTGACGTCAGGCAACCTCGACGACCGTCCCGGCGTCTGCCGCGAGCGCTAGGGTCCCTCCCGCGGCAGGGAGTAGTGGGCGACCGTTCCGCCCTCGGACAGGTCGACCTCGATGCGCCCGCGGTCCTCGACCGCGCCGAAGCGTCCGTCTCCGGTCCAGCCCAGGCCATCGGCGGAGGAGACCGCCACGGCGAGGGTGGCGGCCGTCCCGTCTTCCCTCAGGACGACTCGGAGGAGGAGCGCTGAGAGTTTCGGGAACTGGCGATACGCCTCGGCCTCCGCGGCGCGGACCACGGCGAGGAGCTGGTCGCGCTCGAGGCGGGTGTCGACCTGGACGATCTTCTCGTAGCGCAGGCGCGGGTCGCCGGGCGGGCTGACCTGGCGTTGCACCAAGATGACGTACGGAGGGGGCGCGGCGCGCGTCTCTGCGAGGACGTCGGAGACGCCGGAG
The DNA here is from genome assembly GCA_037444005.1 of Chloroflexota bacterium. Lineage (GTDB taxonomy): Bacteria > Chloroflexota > Dehalococcoidia > DSTF01 > JACRBR01 > DATLZC01. The sequence continues at coordinate 1,820 of JBBING010000100.1, read as the reverse complement.
GGGCGGCCCCCGCAGGCGGCCGCGGCCAGACACCACAGCGAGGCGAACGCGCATGCGAAGCGCACGGCCGGCTTCCTTGCCAGTGGCGGGCCCGGTGGTGACGCGGCCGCCCGACAGTGGGCGGCGCGGCCTACTCCTCGACGGGGGCCGGCGCCTGGGACGCGAAGTACGCGAGAGCGATGCCCGTGTGCAGGAAGGCGAGCGTGAAGATGCCGGCGCCGATGCCGACGTCCCGGCCGAACGCTGCGGCCGCCGCGAAGCCCGCCGCGACCGCCATGCCGGCAGCCAGGTTCATGAGCAGCAGAAAGATCAGCACGCGTGGTACCTCCCTTGCCATTCACGCGCCCGTCAGGCTCCGGGCAGCCCGAAGTCTACCGCAGCCGGGGCCGACGGCATAGAGCGATGCGGCGGGAACGGCCCGATTGTCCCGCGCGCCGCGCTGTGGTACTGTTGCCGCGACTGGTGGCGGGCCCGATCGGGGGGCGGTTCCGCTTGTTCGGAAGCCTGAAGGGCGCACCGTCACGAATCCTCGTCGCCGCGCTCCTGTTCGCGGCCGGCTACGCGCTCTACTCCGCCGCGGGCTATGTCCTCCGAAGCTACGACCTCGGACGACGCGAGACCGAGCTCCGCAGGGAGGTCGCCGACCTCCAGCGCCAGCGGGCCGAGCTCGAGGCCCTTCGCGCCTATCTCCAGTCCGACGAATACGTCGAATACAGCGCGCGGAACCTGCTCGGGCTGGTCCGCCCGGGGGAGACGCTGGTCATCGTCTCCGGGCCTGAGCCGACGCCTACGCCCTCGCCCGAGTCCGGCCGGCCCCGCGGCCCCTGGTGGCGGGAGCTCTACGGCGAGTTCTGGTCCGAGGCGACGCCCTCGCCCGGTCCGGCGTCCACGCCGGCGCCGGAGCCCTGACCTCGCCCGCTCCGGGAGGCGGACGGCATGAGCGCCATCGCGCGCCGCGTCGAGCGAGCCGTGGCGCGGTTCGTGCGCGAGCACGGGGTCTTCCATCGAGGCGAACGCGTCCTGGTGGCGGTGTCGGGCGGTCCCGACTCGTCCGCCCTCCTCCTCATCCTCTCGGCGCTGCGGGAGCGTCTAGGTGTCGAGCTCGCGGCGGCGTACTTCGACCACCGGTTGCGCGGCCCGGAGGCGTCGGCGCAGGAACGCCGCGCCGTGAGGGCGCTGGCCGCGCGTACGGGGGTCGAGCTCGTGGAGGGCGAAGGTGACGTCGCCGCGGAGAGTCGGCGGACCAGACAGGGCATCGAAGCCGCAGCGCGAGCGCTGCGCTACGCCTTCCTGCGCGAGGCGGCTGAGGCGAAGGGATGCGGTGTCCTCGCCACGGGCCACACATTGGACGACCAGGCGGAGACCATCCTGCTGCACGTGGCGCGCGGCGCCGGTCTCGGCGGGCTCGCGGGAATGGCGCCCCGAGCGCCGTGGCCTCTGGGTGGAGCCGGGCCCGATGTCGCCCGGCCGCTTCTCGCCGTGCGCCGGGAGGACACGCGCGCGTACTGCGCAGACGCCGGCGTCGAAACCGTCGAAGACCCGACGAACCTCGCGCTGGACGCCGCCCGCAACCGGGTGCGCCTGGAGGCGCTCCCCGCCCTGCGGCGGCTGAACCCGAGGGTGGAGGAGGCGCTGGTCCGCCTCGGCCGGGCCGCGGCGGAAGCGGAGGCGACGCTGGATGCGCTCGCCGACGCGGCCCTCGCAGGCGCGCGGGTCGAACCGGAGCGCATCTCCGTGCCGCGCGAGGCGCTGCGATCGCTGGCCGCGCCGCTGCGAGGTCGCGCGCTCGTCCGCGCGTGGCAGCGCCTCGCGGGCGCCGC
>JBBING010000099.1:0-8018 GCA_037444005.1 Chloroflexota bacterium | reverse complement strand
TGATTCTGAGGCAACGCTCCCCGTTCGGTAACCCTTTCAATGAGGCAGATCGCCGTTTGCCCCTCTCGGGGGCGCTGCCCTACACTTGACGGCGCAATGCCCTCTTCTTCGAAGCGCGAGTGGATCGAACGCACGTACCGCCCAGCCGTCGAGAAAACCGGCGAGCGGGCCACGCCGTTCCAGACCAGCTCCGGTAAGCCCGTCGAGCCGCTCTACACGCCCGAGGACCTCGACGGCTTCGACTACCTGACGAAGCTCGGCTTCCCGGGCGAGTACCCCTACACCCGCGGCGTCCAGCCCACCATGTACCGCGGCCGCTTCTGGACCATGCGCCAGTACGCCGGCTTCGCCGACGCGGAGGAGTCGAACCGGCGCTACCGCTATCTCCTCGAGCAGGGCCAGACGGGCCTCTCCGTCGCCTTCGACCTCCCGACCCAGATCGGCTACGACGCCGACGACCCCATGGCCGAGGGCGAGGTGGGCAAGGTGGGCGTCTCCATCTGCTCGCTCGAGGACATGGAGACGCTGTTCGAGGGCATCCCGCTGGAGCAGGTCACGACGTCCATGACCATCAACGCGACGGCGTCAATCCTGCTGGCCCTGTACGTCGCCGTCGCGAAGAAGCAGGGCGCCGACCTCCGGAAGATCGGCGGCACCACGCAGAACGACATCCTGAAGGAGTACATCGCCCGTGGGACGTACATTTTCCCGCCGCGGCCGTCGATGCGGCTCATCACCGACGTCTTCAAGTACTGCAAGGACCACCTGCCGAACTGGAACACCATCAGCATCAGCGGGTACCACATGCGCGAGGCGGGCTGCACGGCGGCGCAGGAGGTCGGCTTCACCATCGCCAACGCCATCGAGTACGTGAACGCGGCCCTCGGAGCCGGGTTGCAGGTCGACGACTTCGCCCCGCGGCTCTCGTTCTTCTTCGCGTGCCACAGCCTGTTCCTCGAGGAGATCGCGAAGTTCCGGGCGGCCCGCCGGCTCTGGGCGCGGGTGATGAAGGAGCGGTTCGGCGCGAAGGACCCCCGTTCGATGATGCTGCGCTTCCACACGCAGACGGGGGGCGCGACCCTCACGGCGCAGCAGCCGTACAACAACATCGTGCGCACGGCGCTGCAGGCGCTCTCGGCCGTGCTGGGCGGCACGCAGTCGCTGCACACGAATTCGTATGACGAAGCGCTGGCGCTGCCCACGGAGAAGGCGGTGCAGATCGCCCTGCGCACGCAGCAGATCATCGCCTACGAGACCGGCGTCGCCGACACCATCGACCCCGCGGGAGGCTCGTACTACATCGAGAAGCTCACCGACCAGATCGAGGAGGAGGCGGAGGACTACATCCGCCGGATCGACGACATGGGCGGGGCGCTCCGGGCCATCGAGCTGGGATTCCAGCAGCGTGAGATTCAGGAGAGCGCCTACCGTATGCAGCGGGACATCGAGGGGAAGCGGAAGATCGTCGTCGGCGTGAACGAGTACGTGGAGGAAGAGCCGCCCTTCACCGGCATCATGCGGGTTGACCCCTCCGTCGGCGAGAAGCAGCGCCGCCGGCTGGCCGCCCTGCGCGAACGGCGAGACAACGCGAAGGTGCGGGAGTGCCTCGAGCGGCTGCGCGAGGCCGCCCACGGCGACCAGAACATGGTCGAGCTGTTTATCGACTGCGTCGAGAAGGGCGTGACGTTGGGGGAGATCTGTCGCGTGCTGCGCGAGGAATGGGGCGAGCAGCGCGAGTCGCTCGTCATCTGACCGCCGCCGGTTCGAGGTGTTCCGGTTGAAGCCAGACGCGCGCGCCGAGCGCGTGTCGTCCGAGGAGGCGCCCGCATGACGTTGAAGGAAGACCTGCTGAAGGATCTAGACGCCGCCTACGAGGAGTTCGTGGGCGCGCTGGCCGGGCTCGGCACCGAGGAGATGGCGCGGCCGTTTCTGGACGGCTGGGGCGCCCGCGATCTGGCGGCGCACGTCATCGGGTGGTTCCAGGAGCTCGGGGGCGTGCTCGACCGGATGGGCCGGGGCGAGCGCCCTGTGCCCGAGGGCGTCGACTACAACGCCGTCGACGACTGGAACGCGACTTTCGCGGAGCGGCACAAGAACGACACCGCCCCGCAGATCATGGCTCAGTTGCAGGAGTCGCGGAACTTCTTCGTGTCCGCGTGTCAGCGGCTCCCCGATGAGCGGGTGGTCGAAGGGAAGACGGCGTGGCGGCTCATCAAGGAGTCGACGGCAGACCATCTGCGGGAGCACGCGGAGCACATTCGGGCCTGGCGTCAGCGCGAGGGCCCCTAACCCCTGTTCCAGAAGCGCGTGAAGGCCGCGCTTCAGCGTGGCCGGCGAAACGAAACGACACCCACGGGCAGGCTAAAGCCTGCCCTTCAGGCATGATGGAAAACGCCCTTCCCTTCACCACATGAAGGCCACGGTCCCGCGTGGCCGGCGCGCCATGCTACGACGCGCGCAACGCCTTCGCGCGCTCGAGGAGCCGCGGCAGCGCCTGCGCCGCAGGCGCCCGCAGAACCGCCGCGCAGTAGGGCGTGAGCGGTGTGTCCTCGATGTTGATCTCGATGAGCGCGCCGCCGCGCTCGTACACCACGATGGGGTACTGCGCCGCCGGGTACACCACCGCCGACGTCCCGATGACCAGCATGCAGTCGGCCTGGCGCGACTCGCGCGCGCAGGCCTCGAGGGCGTCGGGCGGGATGGGCTCGCCGAACATCACCGTGTCGCCCTTCACCAGCGCGCCGCAGTCGGGGCAGCGAGGCGGCACCGATTCGATGGGGAACTCATCGACCGGCCAACGACGGTTGCAGCCGATGCACCGCAACTTCGTGCGGTTGCCGTGAATCTCCGTCACCGCGACGCTCCCGGCCAGCGTGTGCAGGTTGTCGATGTTCTGCGTGATGACGTGCTTGAGGAGCCCTTCGCGTTCCATCTCCGCGAGGGCGTAGTGGCCGGCGTTGGGCTTCGCCTTGATGAGCGCACGCACGAATTCGTCGTCGACGGACGCGGCGCCCATGCGGTTCGCCCAGTACTGCGCGGGGTCGCGCAGGAAGCGCTGATAGCCGTCCGTGGGCGGCTCGCCGCGCTTCGTCCAGAGGCCGCCGGCGCCCCGGAACGGCGGGATGCCGCTCTCGACGGACATCCCGGCGCCCACCAGGGCGATGCAGTAGCGCGAGCGCGCCAGGATGGTGGCGGCCAGTTCGAGCTGCTGAGGGTCGAGGGTCTCGGTCATGGCGTCAGTGGGTGCGGAGCTCGCCCTCCGCGGTCTTGAGATGATGGACGTCGTTCAGGCTGTGCAGCGCGCGGCGTCCCTGCCCCGCGGCGACCACGCTCACGCTGGTATGCGCGGGCCGGAAGAACATATCGTACCGCGAGCCGATGATGTGGCCGACGTAGGCGTTGATGACCCCGCCGTGACACACGACGGCCACACGCTCCGACGGGTGCCGCGCGATGATGGCCTCGATGCCGTTGATGCAGCGCCGCCGGAACTCGGCGCTCGACTCCGAGTACGGATAGACGTCCCACACCTTCTCGACGAGCATGCGCTCGCGGATGCCGCGAAGCAGGTCCGCGCCGAGAAACTCCTCCGCCGTCTTCTCCGGCGGGATGTCGCGCCAGATCTCGACCTCGCGCAGGTCGTCTCGGATGACCACCTCGAGCCGGTGATGGCGGGCGATGGCGGCGGCGGTCTCCCGCGCACGCCGCAGCGGGCTCGAGTAAATGGCGTCGATTCGCTCGACGGAGAGCGCTTCGCCGAGGAGCTCGGCCTGGAGCCGGCCGGTCTCGCTCAGGGGCGGGTCGAAGAGCTCGCCCACCGGCCCGCGGATGTCGACCTCCTGCTGGGCGTGCCGGATGAGCAGCACCTCCGTGACATCGGCGACGCCCGTGAGAAACGCGAGGTTGAAGACGCCCGGCGGACGGCCCCGCGGCGGCTCGCGACGCTGGGCCGGGTCGTACCGTTCCGACGTCACGCCTCAGCCCTTCATCTCGAGCGGCTTGCCGTGGCAGGCGAGCTGACCGTCACCGCCCTTGGTGACGATGAACTCGGAGCCGCACACGGTGCACACGTATCGTTTGCCGACGATGTTGGCCATGGTGCGCTCCTCTGGACTCCGGACGCTTCATTCTACCGGGCCGTCGGGCCTCGCGCCCTTTCCGTTCGGACTCGCCGGCGTGGCACACTGGGGCGATCTGGGCCGGGAGGGGTGTCATGCGGATTCGTCGGGCGGAGGCGCGGGACCGCGAGACGGTGGCGGCGCTCTTGACCCGCTTTCACTCTCTCGAGGAGGTGCCGCGCGACTGGTTCGCCCGGCCCGAGCGGGGTCCGGGGTGGAATGCGGCGGCCGCGGCGTTCGATCTGCTGCTCCAGCGTCCCGAGTACGGCTTCGTCCTGCTGGCGGAGGATGACGACGGGACGCCTGCGGGCGTGTTGACGCTGCTCCTCAAGGTGAGCACGGGCGCGGGAAGCGTCGTGCCGGTGATCGACGACATCTATGTCGAGCCGGCGTACCGGCGCCGGGGCGTCGCGAGGGCGATGGTGCAGTGGGTCATCGACTTCGCCCGCGAGCGCGGGTATCCGCGCGTGGACACGCAGGTCGAGGAGTACAGCTCGACGAGCGGTTTGTTGTGGCACGGCACCGGCTTCCGGCGCATCGGCGAGTACCGGGTGAGCCTGCCGGTGAGCCCGCAGGACTCCGGTGGGACGGAGGAGCCACAGGCGCCCTGAACGCGCGAAGGCCGCTGCGGCCTCAGCCGCGGCGCTGGTCGCGGCGGGCGCCCCATTCGCCCCAGAGGTCGAGCGCGAGCCGCAGCGGTCCCAGGGCTTCGCGAAAGCCCGCGTACGTCTGCTCGCCCCGCACGATGCGGCACAGGGCTCCCCAGAAGCGGTCGCTCCGGCGCATGACGGCGACGCACGCGTCCGGGATGCGGTGGAAGACGGCCATCAGCTTTCGAGACGCCCGAAGGTCCGGCATGATCTGCGCCTCCACGGCGGCGTCGTAGGACGCGAGGTCCGCCGTCTCGCCCCGCAGGAAGCGCTCGATGGCGTCGCCGGCCAGCCCGGCGCTTTCGAACGCGTGCTGGATGCCTTCGCCCGAGAGGGGGTCGATGAGCCCCGCAGCGTCGCCGACGGCGAGGGCGCGTCCCCGGACGAGCGGCGCGCCGTCCCGCCGCATGGGAAGCCGATGTCCGCGAAGGTCGCGCAGCGCCGCCGGGTCGAGGCCGTAGGCGGCGCACAGCGCCTCGAGGCGGTCCCGCAGCGTCGCCGCGATCCAGCGCCAGCCGCCGACGCCGACGTTGAGGTGGTCTCCCTTCGGGAAGATCCAGCCGTAGCCCCCCGGCGTCCCTCCCAGATCCAGGGCGATGGTGTCCCGCCACCGTTCGAGGAGCGCGTCGTCCGCCGGGAGGTTGCCTTCGAGGGCGACGGCGTACTGCCCCACGGGGTCGAGTCCGGCGATGCGCGCGGCGACGCCGTTGGCGCCGTCGGCGGCCACGAGCACGGCGCCGGTGTACACGTCGCCGTTCGCCCGGAGCGTGACGCCCCGCTCGGTGACCTCGCCGTCGCGGACCGTGACGCCTTCGCGGACGTCGGCGCCGGCTTCCGCCGCACGCTGGAGCAGGTGGTGGTCGAGGCGGCGGCGCTGGGTCATGTAGGTGAGGGGCTCGGGGCTCCGCCGCTCGAAGGGACGGCGGAGGCGGGTGGTGACGCGCGCGCCGTAGACGACGCGCTCGACGACGGGCGCGAGGTCGACGTCGCCGGCGAGTGCGGCCGCCCGCACCGTGACGCCGCCCCCGCAGGGCTTGTCGCGGGGAAACGTGGCCCGGTCGAGCAGCGCCACGCGAACGCCGGCCTGCGCCAGCCTCCGGGCGACGCTACTTCCAGCGGGCCCCGCGCCGGCCACGAGGACGTCGTACGTCAGTGTCACGGAGTCAGCCTACACGGCGGCGCTGGCGCGCGACAGCGCTCAGCGCACGGTGATGATGGCGCCCGCGAGCAGGACGCCCTGAGCCACGAGCGCGGCCCCGAACAGCAGATATCCGACCATCCGCTCCCAGGAATGCAGGATGAACCCGAGCACGAGGTTCATCAGCAGGAGCCCCGCGCCCGCGAGAGGCAGGCCGAGCAGCTCGTCCTTCGAGCCGACGCGGATGACGCCGCTGAGGGCAGGGAAGGGCAGCTCGAGGCTGTGGGGAAGCCCGGGGTACTCGCGGAACACGTAGAACGCCATGAGGAAGAAGCCAGCGACCGCGGCCAGCGCCATCGTCTGGGCCACGCGGTCCAGCCAGAACGCCTGCGCCGCCAGTGCCGACCGCTGCACCCCCTGGGGGATAGCGATGAGCGACCCGAGACGCTGCTGCGTCTGCAGGGCGTCGGCGAAGGCGACGTCATCGTGGACGCTCAGGCCGTACGTGGCGTCCGGCGTCACGATGTACAGCAGGTCGTCGGGTGACGCATGGGTGGAATAGCAGATGACGGGGCCCAGGCCGTCGACCTCGCCCCTGGCGGCGTGGTGGCCGAACCAGGACAGGCCTCGCAGCCGCGGAGGCGGCGCCTCCCGGCCCGGCACGATGCGCTCGATCTTTCCCATGGGCACGAGCTGGCGGACGTCGCCCCAGCGGATGACAACGCCGTTGCGGTCGATGACGTACGCCAGGGTGGCGCAGCAGTAGGTCCAGTAGGCGAAGGCGAGACCGATGGCGGCCATGAGGGCGGCTGCGGCGTAGAGGGCGACGACGCCACCGGAGACCGGCAGCGTGAGGCCCCGCACGACGAGCGCCACGGCGAGGGCGAGCGCGATCGCGGCGGCGGCGCCGCCGGTGAGCATGCCGAGGGTGCGGTTGGGTCGGAACTCCATGGTCGGACCTCTGGACTTACGGCTTCGCGCCGGCCTGGCCCGCGGACATGCTGGCGCCTGCGGGCGCGGCGGCCGGCGTCACGGGCGTGAGCCAGTGGGCGTACTTGCTGTTTCGCCCCAGCAGCGCGTCGAAGTACCGGCGCTGCAGCTCCGCCGTGATGGGCCCCACCCGGCCGTCGCCGACCGGACGCCGGTCGACCTCGACCACAGGCGAGACGTGGGCGGCCGTGCCCGTCATGAAGCACTCGTCGGCGACGTACAGCTCCGTGCGGTCGATGGTCCGCTCCACGACCTTCAACCCCATGTCTTCGCGGGCGATGGTGAGCACGGAATCGAGGGTGATGCCTTCGAGGATGTTGTCCGAGCGCGACGGTGTGATGATGACGCCGTTGCGGACGATGCAGATGTTCTCGCCGCTACCTTCGGAGACGTGGCCGTCCTGATTGAGCATGATGGCCTCGTCGAAGCCGTTCTCCTCCGCCTCGGTCTTGGCGAGGGCGGAGTTGACGTAGAGGCCGTTGACCTTGGCGCGGGCGGGGATGCTGGTGTCGTCCACCCGCCGCCAGGACGACGTCATGCAGCGGATGCCCTTGTTCAGGTCGAGGTATGGTCCGAAGGGCGTCACGAAGCAGAGGAAGTCGTCCTCGACGTTGTGCATCCGGGGCCCGATGGCCTGGGCGCTCTTGTAGGCGATGGGGCGCAGGTAGACGTCCTCGCGGAAGCCGGCGAGCTCGACCACGCGCTTGGTGATGTCCACGAGCTCATCGACGCTCAGGCTGAGGCCGATGCGCAGGATGCGGCAGGACTGCGCGAGGCGGCGGTAGTGGTCGGCCGCGCGAAAGAGATAGATGACGCCATCCTGTTCGCTCCAGTTGCCGCGGATGCCCTCGAAGCAGGCGGTGCCGTAGAGGAACGCGTGGGTCATGACCCCGATCTTGGCCTCTTCCAACGGCATGAATTTGCCCTCGAAGTAGGCGTAAGGGGTACCCATCGGACCGTTCCTTTCTCTGACGAAAAGACCCGCGTGGCGGCGGGTCCCACCTGCCAGCAGTCAGGTAGCGCGATTATAGGATCGCCGTTCCGTTCGGCACAAGGACCGCGTCGGCGAGGCTCTACATCAATCATGGTGGAAACAGTTCAGGATCCTGAGCGCAAAGGTCC
>JBBING010000098.1:0-8139 GCA_037444005.1 Chloroflexota bacterium | reverse complement strand
TACCCCGCCTCATCTCTAGTGTGGTGTACGGGATCTATCTGGACCAGCTCAGAACATGCGGACGCCCGAGGGCGCCCGCGCGCTCGCGCGCGGGCGAACCGCCCACGCTCGATCTGGAGGGGTGGCGGGCGGGGCGGGGAAAGCGTCCCCGCTCCGCCCGCCGGACCGTTTCGGACGGGCCTACCCGCCGACGGTGAACTTCGCCCACATGCCCTTCATGGCGTGGGGCGTCCTCTCCGGGTCGTTGCGATCCGGAACGAAGCACAGGAGGACGTACTCGCCGGGCTGGAGGTCCCCGTCGAACACTACGGTGCCGTCGGTTCCGGGAGCGAACGGGCCGCCGAACGCCACGTCGGTCACGCCGGCGGGCTCCGAGTCGGAGGCAAGCGCCGCCTCGACGTCGAATCCTTCGGGCACCTTGATAATGATGGCTTCGTGCGTCTGCTCGCCGCTGTTGTGGACGACGAAGGCGAAGTGGCCTCCGGACGTCTCAGCGGCGTCGAACGCGAACGAAAACTCGTCCAGCGTCAGGTCCACGTGGTCGACGCCTTCCGGAATGGACCGCGGCACGCCCTCGATGCGGTCCACCTTCCAGGTCCCGTCCTCGAGGACGAACGTGACGTGCAGCTCGCCGAAATCAGCGATGGTGATGTCGGTCGTGGCGGAATCCCCTGAGACGGTCGTGTTCGACACCCGTTCGACGGTGCCAGCTTCGCCTACGCAATCCGCGGCTTGCTGTCTGCATGCGTCTCTGGTGTACCCGAAAAACTCCTCGAGCACCCGGTCCGTCATGTGCTCGAGAAAAAAGTCCACGTCCTCGGGGCCCGTCGCTGGGAGCTGCCGAGCGAGCTGCTCGACCTCCTGGCGTTTCGTCTCGTCGCTCTTGCCGTCGTCGCTGCAGGCCGCAGCGCCTACCGCGAGCAGCGACGCGAGGATCACGATGGTCCACGCTTTCATGTGAGGCATTTCCTTTCATAGCCTGGCGCAGCGCAGGAAGGTCCGCTCCAGGACAGATTCGAGTGCGGCCTCCGCAGACGCGCGCAAGTCATCAGCGGGCGGGTTGCGGGGAGCGGGAGCAGGGACCGAGGCTATCGCTGCGCGTAGGTGGCGGCTCCGGACCAGTCCACCAGAACGACCGGCTCGTCACCCACGACCCACGCGTCGTGTCCCGCTGAAACTGTCGAAACGTCGCCGGGTCCGGTCTCGAATTCGGTGTCGTCTTTCATACGAATGCGCAGACGGCCGGAGAGCTGGTAAGCGAAGTGGGCCTGCTCGCACCACTCCGTTCCAGCGAGTTGTCGCACGTCCTCCGACCAGCGCCACCCGGGTTGCAGCGTGAAGCGCCCGACGGCGGCGCCGCCGAACGTCACGAGGTCGAGACGCCCGTTGTCGAACGAGCGTGCCTCATCGGGTGTGGCGAACGTCTTTCGTTCCCATGTGGTCATGGCGATTCCCTTCTGGATGCACGCCCCCGAAAGCGGGGGCAAGGTGTCCAGCCTACGCCCTTCGAGCAAGGATTGCAAGCGCTACTTTCTCGAAAACGAACGCACTTGGGAGCGGCCCCTGCCTCACACGTTGCGGGAGAAGGCCTGCGCGATGAGCTGAAGCAGGAGAATCGCCACGAGCGGAGTGATGTCGATCATCCCGATGCGCGGGATGATGCGGCGCAAGGGTTCGAGAATCGGCTCTGTGACCTGGTCGAGCGCCACCACCAGCGGGCTCCCGCGGTCGATGGGGAACCACGAGAGGATCGCCCTCAGGAAGATGAGGAGCGACAACACCTGGGCTAGGGCGACAACGACGACGCCTAGGGTTTCGATGGTGGTTCCGCTCCCAGCTCGCGGGCGCGCTCGTACGCCTTGGCGATGGCCCGGACGAAGGCGGCGCGCACGCCCGCCGATTCCAGTTCCACGAGTCCGGCCGCCGTCGTGCCCCCGGGCGACGTCACCTCGTTCCGGGCGACGGCCGGATGCTTGCCCGTCTCCACAAGATACCGCGCGGACCCCAGAAAGGTGTAGACGGCGAGCTGTGTCGCGATGTCGCGGGCGAAGCCGAGCGCGACGGCTGCGTCGATGAAGGCCTCCACGAGCAAGTACACGTAGCCCGGGCCGCTGCCCGAGACCGCCGTCGCCATATCCAGGTACTTCTCGTCCTCGACGTAGACCTGTCGGCCCATGGCCTCGAGCAGCCGCGCGATGGCCTCGCGGTCGGCTTCGGGGACGGAGGGATCGGCGGTCCAGACGCTGACCCCCGCGCCGATGGCGGCGGGCGTGTTGGGCATGACGCGCGCCACCCGGTCTCGTCCCAGCAGCGCCCGAAGTGCGCTCATCGGCACGCCCGCCATGATGGACACGACCGTGCGGTCCTGGCGGAGGGCGGGCCCGAGGGGCGCGAGGGAGGCGCAGTCCTGGGGCTTCACCGCGAGGATGAGCGGGCCTTCGCCCGCGGCGACCTCCGCGAGCTCGGCGGTGACGGTGACGCCGGGGTCCTGCGCCAGGAGCTGGCGGCGTTCGGGGATCTGTTCGCAGACGACGATCTCCCCGGGCGCGGCCAGCCCTCCTCGCACGGCGGCGCGAACGATCGCCTCCCCCATGAAGCCGCCGCCGACCAATCCCAGTTTCACGGCTGCTCGCGCTCCCCGAACAACGCCCGGCCGATGCGCACGAGCGTGGCGCCTTCCTCGACCGCGATTTCGAAGTCGTTGGTCATGCCCATCGAGAGATCCGCCAGGCCGTTGGCGTCGCGCAGCTCCCGCAGGGTCCGGAAGACAGGCCGGACGTCCTCGGGATTCTCGACGAGCGGCGCCACGGTCATCAGCCCCCGGAGGTTCAGATTCGGAAGCCGGGCGATGGCGCTCACGGCCCCGCTGACCTCTTCCGGCGCGAAGCCGTACTTCTGCGGTTCCCGCGCGACGTTGACCTCGAGCAGGATGTCGACGGGCCGCGCGGCGCGCCTCGCGATGGCCTCGGCCAGCTTCAGCGAATCAACGGAGTGGAGTATAGCAAAGAGCCGGAGCGCGGCCGCCGCTTTGTTCGTCTGCAGGTGCCCGACCAGGTGCCAGACGGGCGCTGCCCCTGCCCGGGTCACCTCGGGAATCTTGCGCGCCGCCTCCTGCACCCGGTTCTCGCCGAAGTGCCGCTGGCCCGCGCGATACAGCTCGAGCACGGCGTCGGGACTGAACGACTTGCTCACGGCCACGATGGTGACCTCGGACGGGTCGCGGCCGGCGCGGGCGCATGCGGCTTCGATCCGCGATCGCACGGCGGCGAGCCGTTCGGCGGCGGTGGAGGCTCCAACCATCGCGAGGGCAGCGTAGCGCATCGGGGCGGGCTCCCGCGCGCGGAGGTTCCGCTTCCGGCGGCCGCGGGCCTATAATCGCGCCGCAGCGAGAAAGAGGGCGGCGGCGGTGATCGTGCACGTGATGTCCCGCAAGGTGGCCATCCGGCCGGAGGAGTGGGAAGAGCGGGCCCGCGTCCTGCGGGAGCGGCTCACGCCGGTGCTGCGCGAGCAGCCCGGCTTCCTGGGCTGGGAGCTCTTCCGGACGCCCGACGGCGCGGCGATGACCGAGGTCACGCGCTGGGACTCGCTGGAGCACTGCAGGACCTACGTCCGGGAAGGTGGCGCGGCGCTCGCCGCCACCATCATGGACGCCATCGTGCCGACCGCGCCGTATCCCGACGGCGCCTGGCTCCGCGCCACGTACGAGACCGTCGTTCCGTGACCGCCGAGGAGCGCTATCCGCCCAGCCTCACGCTCATTGCGCTGTGCCAACTCCACCAGATCACGCGCGAAGGCGGCCTCGTGAACCTCATCGGCATCCACGACAACATCCACGTGCGGGACCTGCCGGGCCCGGTGGGGACGACGGTGGTGATGCGCTGGCAGGACGGCGCGGGCGCCTTCACCTCTTTCGCGCAGGTGGTCGGTCCTGACGACGCCGTGCTGTTGGACAGCCGAGACCCTGGACGGCCGCCCTGGCAGTTCACGCTGCGCAACCGCGAATCGAGCCACTGGATCCGCTGGAGCCTGCGGTTCGATGTGCGCGCGTATGGCCGGCACCGGATCCGCGTGTTCCTCGACGGGCAGGAGGTGGGCGAGCTGCCGTGGTGGGTGCGGCCGTATCCCCCGGCGCCGCCGCGCGTCGAGGGAGGAGAGGCCGGCGCGACGTAGGCCACCGGCGCCCGGTCGGCCAGGCCGGCGCCCCCTAGATCTCCGAGCGCAGGGTCGCCAGGAACTCCTTGTTGCTGCTCGTGCGGGCGAGGCGCTCCAGCAGGCGCTCCGTGGCCTCGGATGGGTTGGCGGCGCTCGACGCGATCATCGCCGCCATGCGCCGGACGAGCCAGACCTGCTTCAGCGTGTCCTCGTCGAGCAGCAGCTCCTCGCGCCGCGTGCTCGACCGCTGGATGTCGATGGCGGGGAAGATACGCCGTTCGGCCAGCCGGCGGTCGAGGAAGAGCTCCATGTTGCCCGTGCCCTTGAACTCCTCGAAGATGACCTCGTCCATCCGGCTGCCGGTGTCCACCAGACAGGTGGCGATGATCGTGAGGCTGCCGCCCTCTTCCGTGTTCCGCGCGGCGCCGAAGATGCGCTTCGGCGGGTACAACGCGATGGGGTCGATCCCGCCCGTCAGCGTGCGGCCGCTCGGCGGCATCGCGAGGTTGTACGCGCGCGTGAGCCGGGTGATGCTGTCGAGCAGCACCACGACGTCCGTACCGCCTTCCACCAGCCGCTTCGCGCGCTCGATGCCCATCTCGGCGACGTGCGTGTGGTCTTCCACGGGCTCGTCGAAGGTGGAGGCGATGACCTCGCCCCGGACGGACCGGCGCATGTCCGTCACCTCTTCCGGCCGCTCGCCGATGAGGAGGACGATGAGGTGGATGTCGTCGTAGTTGGTCGTGATGCCGTTGGCGATGTCCTTGAGCAGGAACGTCTTCCCTGCCTTGGGCGGCGACACGATGAGGCCACGCTGGCCCCGTCCGATGGGCGCGATGAGGTCGATGACCCGCTGCGACAGGTTCTGGGGAACCGTCTCGAGTTTGATCTGGCGGTTGGGGAAGATGGCCGTCAGATTCTCGAAGTGCGGCCGGTTCTTGGCGATCTCCGGGTCCATCCCGTTGACCGCCTCGACCCTGAGCAAGCCGTAGTACTTCTCGCTGTCCTTCGGCGGGCGGACCTGGCCCGTCACGTAGTCACCCGTGCGCAGGCCGAACCGGCGGACCTGGGACTGCGAGACGTAGACGTCGTTGGGGCTCGGAAGCATCGACTCGCCGCGGAGGAAGCCGTAGCCGTCGTCGACGATCTCGAGGACGCCGCCGGTGAAGATGTTGCCCTCACGTTCGGCCTGGTGCTGGAGGAGCCGGAAGATGAGTTCCTGTTTCTTGAGGGTGCTGTAGCCGGTCAGGCCGAGGTCTTTCGCGACGTCCAGCAGCTCCTCGCGGGTCTTGCGTTCGAGTTCAGCAATATTCACGGGTCCCACTCCGCGGCTGCGGCGTCACCGGACGCGGGTCGCCACGAGCCAGTTGTTCGCTCAGGGCTCACGATGTTGCATCCAAGGGAAACGGCGCCGGGAGATGACAAGCGCCGGAATGTGCGGTCGTCAGGGTCGGTTCAGTCGCTACTTGCATACCCGATAGCCTCACCTCTGTCAAGAGATTCCGCCGAATCCTGCGGGAGGGTTTCCTTTCGTTGGGCGGGCAGGCCGAGGACCCCCGCCACGCCTGAAGCGTGGCCTTCATGTGGGACAGGTTGACGTCCTGCACGTGCGTCGGCCGCGGGGGAGCGTCGCCCCGACTGATGAAGGCCACCCTTCAGGGTGGCCGTCGACTCGTGGGCGGGACGCGGCCCACGGGGCACGGACCTTCGGCCACGCTGAAGCATGGCCTTCATCGGCGAGGAAGGTAGGCGTCATCCGGGCGCGTGCGCCGGTGCGGGCCACGGTCATGCTGAACCTCGTCGCAGGTGCGGCGAAGCGCCGCTCGCCTCTGTGCCCCCGCGATTCCCATCGGGTGACCACCTCCGCTGGTCGGGGAGAGCCTCCGGCTGAAGTGGAGGACGTCGGCGTGCGAGCGATGAGATGCTTTGGCCTCGCTGTGCTCGGCCCCAGCATGACACGCCGGACACCGGTCATGCTGCGAGGCCCCGTGGACCGTCGCCCGTTTCCGTGATGAAGGCCACGCTTCAGCGTGGCCGGCGTTCGTCCAATGGGGCGGACGTCATCGACTGGATAGGAGTCCCACAGTGACTCATTCGCGGTAGGCCACATAGCGGCCTAGGGGCGCGGGCCGGTTCCTTGACGCCCCTTCCGGGCGCTTCCTATGCTGAAGTGCCTCCTGTCGCGAGCGGGGGTAGCTCAGTCTGGCAGAGCTCCTGCCTTCCAAGCAGGCTGTCGCGGGTTCGAGTCCCGTCCCCCGCTCCAGTTTTCGCCTCCATGCAGGTGACCACTTCTTTCCAGCGGCGGGCCCGCGCCCCGGGCTGTGTCTGCGGTGGAACGCGTGGCGCATCTGGATGATGTGCGCATCTTGACAGCAGCTCAATCGCTGCTATGATGCCAACACACGATGCGCACGACCGTTACCCTCGACCCCGATCTGGTGGAGCGGCTCAGGGAACTTGCCCGCCGCCGCAAGATTTCGTTCAAAGAGGCGCTCAACAGCGCGGTCCGGGCTGGCCTGGTCGCTGAGCGCGGCGGGCGCCGTGCGTACAAGGCGCCGGCGCGGCCTCTCGGCCTTCGACGGGGAGTGGACCTGACGCACGCGCTGCGCCTGGCTGATGCGCTGGAAGACGAGGAGATCGTCCGCAAGCTGGAGTTGCGGAAGTGAGGCTCTGACCGTCCGGTGAAGCTGCCTGACGTCAATCTCCTCCTTTATGCCCTCGACGAGACGTCGCCCAATCATTCGCGTGCCCGGCCCTGGCTTGAGAACGTACTGTCGGGAACGGAACCGGTCGGTTTCACGTGGCCGGTGCTCCTGGCGTTCCTTCGCCTTTCGACCCGCTCCCAGCTCTTCGCCAATCCTCTGACCCCTGCCGAGGCGTTCGGTGTGATCGAGGAGTGGCTGGCCCAGCCTTGCGCCCTCGTCCTCCATCCGACGGAGCGGCATCTGGCCATCCTTCGCGGACTCGTCGAGCCGCTCGGCACTGCAGGCAATATCACGAGTGACGCCCACCTCGCGGCCCTGGCGATCGAATACGGTGGCGAGGTGTGTTCGGCTGACACCGACTTCGCCCGCTTCCACGGACTGCGCTGGAGCAATCCTCTGGAGGCGCGGCGGGCGTAGCCGCGGACCGGCGGCTTTGCCCACGAGCAAGTCCTTTCGCCCCTGGATTCCGCCGAGATCCGCCGCTCTCGTTGGCCGATGCGGGATTCGTGCTGTAGAGTACGCGAAACGAGAGCGCTCAAAGCGGCGTTGTAGCAAACGGACGACAGGGGGAGCGATCGGGCCGTCCGCGTTCTGGGGGAGAGGAAGCGGGTTGCGTCCATGAATTGGGGTCACAGTCGATTCGTGGTCGCAGGCGCGGTCGCCTGCGCGCTTCTGTCATTCACCGTAACGCACACCACGGCGCAAACCAGGAAGGCCGTCGTCGAAGCCGAGGCCAGACGAACGGAGCGAGAGGGACAGGAGGTCATCCAGGTCGACGTCCTCGTGCGCAACGTCGAAGACCTCGGCGCTTTCGAATTCGTCCTGACCTTCAATGGCGATCTCCTCGAGGTGGGGCCGGACTCGGTGGTCGAGGGGCCGTTCCTGGGCTCGACCGGGCGGCAGACCTACTGCCCCGAGCCCACCATCGACAACAATGCCCTCCGCTATGCGTGCGTGACGCTCGGGCCGACGCCGCGACAGGGTGCCAGCGGTGAGGGGTTGCTGGCGTCGGTGTTCTTCGAGCCCAAGGGCTCGGGCGAAGCCTCCATCGAGTTCACCCGGGCGCAGCTCTCCACGCCGCCCGGGGAGAGCATCGACGCCGAGTGGCGTGCCGGACGCATCGAGCTCGAGTCGAGCGGCGGGTTCCCGCTGTGGGCATGGGCGCTGGTGGCTGTAGCGGGCGTCGCGGCGCTCGCAGCCGTCGGTGGGACCGTCGCCGCCCTCCTGGCCCGGCGCGCCGGCGCAACATCCGATATCGACATCGCCCCCCGCTGAGGTCCGC
>JBBING010000097.1:0-8253 GCA_037444005.1 Chloroflexota bacterium | reverse complement strand
GCGCCTGGGGCGCCCCGGGGCGGCGCGGAGGAGCGACGTGACGCAACGCCTTTCGCATCTCGACGAGGCCGGACGGGCCCGCATGGTCGACGTCACCGCCAAGGACGACACCGTGCGCGAGGCGGCGGCCCGCGGGCGCATCGTGATGCTGCCGGAGACGCTGGCGCTCATTCAGGAGGGTGGACTCCCCAAGGGCGACGTCCTGGCCGTCGCGCAGGTGGCGGGCGTCATGGCCGCCAAGCGCACGCACGAGCTCATCCCCATGTGCCATCCGCTGCTCCTCACCGGCGTCGACGTCCGCCTCACGCCGAACGAGGCCGACCACGCCATCGACATCGCCGCCGTCGTCCGGACCACGGGCAAGACGGGGGTCGAGATGGAGGCGCTGACGGCCGTCGCCATCGCCGCGCTCACCGTGTACGACATGTGCAAGGCCGTGGACCGTGGCATGCGCATCGAGAACGTCCGCCTGGTCCGCAAGACGGGCGGGAAGAGCGGCGACCTCAGGCTCGAGGACTAACGGCGCGCCCGGCGTCGCATGAACCGGGCGATGGGCCCTACGTAGTCGCGGTCCGTCCTCAGGGCGATCTCCTCGACCCCCAGGCCAGCGAGCCGCCGCCGGCGGCGCTCGACCAGCTCCCGCGCGCGCTCGGCATAGGCCCGCCGCGCCTCCGGGTCCGACGTATCGATGGTCGTCTGGGCGCCCGTCTCGGCGTCGCGCGCCACCAGCAATCCGACGTCGGGCAGCTCGAGCTCGCGCGGGTCCGTGATGGAGACGCCGATGACGTCGTGCCGGACCGCGAGCCGCCGGAGCGCGTCGTCGAACCCCGGGTCGAAGAAGTCCGACAGGATGAAGACGGCGCTGCGGCGGCGGAGCGTCCTGGCGAGGAAGGCGGCCGCGCGCGCCAGGTCCGTCCCCCGGCCCCCAGGCCGCAGCGCGAGCAGGTCGCGCACGATGCGAAGGGCGTGCCGTGGTCCCCGCCCGGGGCGCACGAACCGTTCGATGCGGTCGGTGAAGACGAGCAGGCCCGCGCGGTCGTTGTTGGCCACGGCGGCGAACGCGAGCAGCGCCGCGACCTCGGCGGCGTACGCGGCCTTGGAACGCCCCTGCGTGCCCATGCCGGTGGACGCGCTAGCGTCGAGGGCGAGCATGACGGTGAGCTCTCGTTCCTCGACGTACTTCTTGACGTACGGCGCGCCCATCCGCGCCGTCACATTCCAGTCGATCAGGCGGACGTCGTCGCCGGGCTGGTACTCGCGGACTTCTGAGAACTCGATGCCCCGGCCGCGGAACACGCTGCGATAGTCGCCGAGGATGCGGGAGGCCACGAGCCGCCTGGCGCGGACTTCGATGCGGCGCACCCTGCGCCGGAAGTCCGGGGAGGGGCCGGGGGCCTCCTCGGGCCGCTCGCGGCGGGCGAAGTGCGGCAGGACGAATCGCACGGGCGTAGCCGGGTCAGGGTTCGATGAGACCTTGCGAGACGAGGAAGTCGCGGGCGGCGTCGAGCGTCTGGAACACCCGTGAGCCGATGGCGTCGAGGGTGTCGATGACGTCGTCGCTGGCGTTGTCCGCGAAGGCTCGGTTGACGGCTTCGGCGCGCTCGACCTGGCCGGTGGTCTCGAACGTGGCGCGCAGGTAGGGTTCGACGTCGGTCCAACGCACGGTCATGAAGGTGGTCTCCTTGGTGGGAACAGTCGCGCGGCAGTGTACCAGACCGGACGGTGCGAGCCAGGGTGCGCTAAGAGGCGCTACGGGAAGCCCCTTCGTATCGAGCGTGCTCCCTCGAGAATGAGAGGAAGCAGGGCGAGCCTGCTTCCTCTCGTAACGTAGTCACCATAGGCGCCGTGAGCGCCGCCCTTGTTTACCGTCTTTCAGCCCGGTCGTCAAGGCGTATGTTGCCTTTGGCGGAGCAGAAGCTCGTTGCGCGCGGCGACCAGGTGCGGGTGTAAGAGCCAGCCCAGCTCCGTGGACCGGCGCACCTGATAGTCGAGATACCGCAGGATCGCTTCGTCCGGGTCGTGCTCGGCCAGGCGCCGCACCTCCTGCAGCTCCGGCACGCCCTCGGCCTTCTCCGGCTCGATCTTGTCGGCGAGAAAGAGCGCTTTTTCGAGCAGCGTCATCCCGGCACGGCCCGTGGTGTGGTAACGCGCGGCGTCGAGCGCCTCGGCGTCGTCGATGCCGAACTGGACCTGCATGGCGAGCGCGCCCAGCGGGCCGTGCAGCAAGATGGGCTCGGCCTCTTCGACGGGATCGGGCGGGCCGATGAGGACCGCAGCCATGGAGAGCAGTTGCTTGGGGCCGTGCGCGCGATAGAGGTCGTGGCCGAGGACGGCGAGCAGCAAGCGCTCGGGGTCGACGCCGTAGATATCGGCGAGGCGCCGCGCTTCGGCCTCGACGCGGAACACGTGATCGCGCAGCCCCGCCGGCAAGCGCGCCACACGCTGGCGGAGGGCCTCGAGAATCTCGGAGCGGGCCGCGCCCGTCCGCGGGGTCGGTGGGCTGTGCAGGGGGTCCACGCGGAGATTATACGGGTTCGGCAGCGTCGGGTCGCGCCGACCCCGTGCCGGCCGGCGCTTCGGAGCGCTGCCGGTCGAGGTCGCGGACCTTCTCGATGCTCTCGAGTTCCGTCGTGTCTACCTGCGTGGTGGCGAACCAGGCGTCGAGGATCTCCCGCGCGAGGATCTCCGTGGTGGTGCGCAGGCTCATGCACAGGACGTTGGCGTCGTTCCATGCGCGGGCGCCGCGCGCCGTCTCGGCGTCGCCGCACAGCGCCGCCCGTACGCCGGGCACCTTGTTCGCAGCCATGCAGACGCCGGTGCCGGTCCAGCACAGCAGCACGCCCTGGTCCGCCGTCCCCGACGCCACGTCGCGGGCCACGGCGACCGCGACGTCGGCCCACTGCAGCGGCTCGCCCGCGGGCGGACCGTAGACCTTCACGTCGTGGCCCCGGCGGCGCAGCTCGTCGACCAGCGCATCGGTCAACGCCGTCCGGTCATCCGCGCCGAACGCGATGCGCATGGCTACTGGGTCGCGAGCTTGCGCGGACGGCCGCGACGGCGAGGCGCAGGGGAAGCCCCGGCCGCGGGGCTCGTCTCGCGCCCTCGAGCGGCGAGTCGCTGCCGCTTCTCATCGATGCGCCGGAGGCGGGCGTCGACGACGTCCCGGAGCGTCTCGAGGCCGGCCCGAAGGAGTCGGCGGGTCCGCCGGCGGATGCCGAAGATGCTCTCCATGACGGCTCTCCTCTTACCACCAGATTGTATCGTCCAGCGATTCCTCCTCGGGATGCGGCGGCGCCGTCCACAGGTTCGTGCCGAGGTACTTCCACCCGGCGTCCGCGAAGATGAGGACCACGTTGCCGCGGTCGAGCCTGCGGGCGAACTTCATACCGGCGTGGAGGACGGCGCCGGAGGAGACGCCGGCGAAGATGCCTTCCCGCCGCATGACCTCGGCCGCCGCAATGAAGGCGCTCGAGCTTCGCACGAGGATCTTGGCGTCGAGGAGGTCGAGGTCCAGGAGGGGCGGGATGAAGCCTTCGGCCAAGGTCGTGAGGCCCTGAAGATGGCTTCCGGGGTGGGGCTCGACGGCGACCAGGCGGACGCCCGGGCGCCGCTCCTTGAGGAAGGAGCCCGCGCCCATGATGGTTCCCCCGGTGCCCACGCCGGCGACCAGCACGTCGACCTCCGGGAGGTCCGCCAGGATCTCGGGGCCGGTGGTCTCGTAGTGCGCCCGGCAGTTGGCGTCGTTCGAAAACTGGTCGAGCATCAGGGCGCCTTCGTTGCGCGCGATCTCGCCGGCGACGCGAATGGCCTCGGGCACGCCGAGCTCGGCGGGCACCCAGACGACCTCCGCGCCGTAGACGGCGAGCATCCGGGGGATCTCGGGGAAGATGTTCTCGGGCGCGACGATCTTCACCCGGTAACCGAGGGCGCGGCCGATCATGGCGAGAGAGATGCCCGTGTTGCCGGTGCTGGCCTCGACGATGGTGTCGCCGGGCCGGAGGGCTCCCTCCCGTCGGGCGCGCTCGATCATGGCGAGCACGATGCGGTCCTTCAGGCTTCCGGTGGGGTTGAAGCCTTCGAGCTTCGCGAAAAGCCGCACGCCTGGCTTCGGCGAGCAGTGCCGAAGCTCGACGAGCGGGGTGTGGCCGATGAGATGCAGGACGCCCGCGCCGTGCACGAGGGCAGTGTACCCCTCGCCTGTGCACGGCGCAGCGACGCGGGGTCACATGGCGAGCTGAAGCTGTCCTCTTCGGCGGACCGGAGTAGACTCGCGAGCGGCCATGCCGAAGCGCTCTTTTAGCCGGCGGACCACGTCGTGCACCTCGGACGTGTAGGTCCTGGGCGCGTACGGACCGCGGTAGAACTTCCAGTACCGCTCCTGGAGGTGCGGATACGCCTCGCGCAGGAACGGCATGAACCACTCCCTGGAGCCGGGCTTGAGATGGAGCACGACGTCGCCGATGAAGGACGCGCCGTGGTCGGCGGCGGCGCGCACCACCGCTTCGAGATTCGCCGGGTCGTCCGTGATACCGGGCAGGATGGGCGCGAGCAGCACCCCCGTGCGGACGCCGGCCCGCGCCAACGTGGCCATCGCTTCGAGCCGCTTCCACGGATTCGCCGTCTCCGGCTCGATCCGCCGCCACACGTCGAGGTCGAGCGTGCTGACGCTGAAGGCGACGCTGACGTCGGCGACGCCGGACAGCGCCTGGAGCAGGTCGAGGTCCCTGGTGACGGCGGGCGACTTCGTGATCAGGCTCACGGGGTTCGCGAACTCGAGCATGACGCCGAGGCAGCGCCTGGTGAGCCCGTACTTCATCTCGGCCTGCTGGTACGGGTCGCATGCGGTGCCGACGGCGACGGTTTCGCGGGCCCACGAGGGTCTGGCGAGGTCGCGGCGGAGGGCTTCGGCGATGTTGACCTTGACGACGACGCGCCGCTCGAAGTCGCGGCCGGCGTCGTAGCCCAGGTACTCGTGGGTGCCGCGCGCGAAGCAGTAGACGCAGGCGTGCTGACAGCCCCGGTAGGGGTTGAGGCTCCAACGGAACGACAGACCCGGCGCATGAACGCGGTTCAGCGCGGACCGGCATTCGATTTCTTCGAAATAGACCTCGGGCATGACGGCCTCCCCGGACGCGATCTGTCCCGAGAGTAGAACAGATGTACTACCACTGTCAAGCTCCCTGTGGACGAGGTCAGTCGACGATGGCGCCTGCAGCGCGGAGCTTGGCCCTGAGGTCGGCGACGGGCACGTCGGCGCAGGAGAGGCCGCGGGCCGCGGCGATGGAGGCGGCAACGCCCGCGGCTTCGCCCGTCGCGAAGCAGGCCGGGATCTCCTTCGTCGCGTGGTGGACGCGATGGTCGACGCTGATGCAGCGTCCGGCGACGAGCAGGTTGCGCGCCCCGCGGGGCAAGACACTGCGATAAGGGATCCTGTACACGCAGTCGTACTTCGTCCAATGCCCGGTGACGGCGACGGTGTCCTCGAACGAGCGGTCGAGGTCGTCGCGGGCCAGGACGTAGCGGCCCTGCAGGCGGCGGCTCTCGGTCACGCCGAGGGTGAGGGCGACGTCGGTGAGGTACGCTTCTTCGAAGCCCGGGACCTGCGCGCGCAGCCGGTCAACCTCCGCCATCACCATCTGTCTGCATTCGACTTCGGCGTAGGTGAGGTCGTCCGGATTCGTCGCGTCGATGCGCCGCTCGATGCGGCCGGCGGCGCCCCATGGGAGGAGCGCCTGTCCCGGGCGCACCGTCCGGAAGAAGAAACCGCCCTCGCCATCAGGTCCGCGGCGGCGCGCCCGCTCGAAGTCCACGTTGGCCATGCGGAACCACAGCCACGGGTGGACGGTCTCGAGCTCGAACGGCTCGCCGGCCATGGCGAAGACGTCGCCGTCTCCTGTGGTGTCGACCACGACGTCGGCAGCGATGGCCTCGAGGCCGCCCTTGGACGCGAACACCACGTGCGTGATGCGGTCGCCGTCCCGCACGAGGTCGACCGCCCAGCGGTGGAAGAGGAGCTCGACGCCCGCCTCCGCGACCCAGGTGTTGGCCACGAATTTGAACTCCTCGGGGTCGTACGCCACGGAGTAACGCACCCTGTGGGGACCCGATCCCCACACGAGGCCCCACCGCCGGTAGCGTTCGATGAGGGCGTCGTCGGCGCTGCCCCATTCGTCCGGCGGCGGGTAGAAGGCGGCGCCCCGGCGGTCGAGACGCTCGACCAGCTCCTGACAGAGGCCGGCGACGACCTGGCGGCCACGGCCGTCGTCGAGAGTGAGGAGGAGAATGATGAGGCCACCCGAGGCGAGTCCACCTAGATAGCCGTAGCGCTCGACCAGGGCCGTCCGGGCTCCCTGGCGGGCGGCGGCGATGGCGGCGGCGAGTCCGGCGGCGCCTCCGCCTACCACGAGCACGTCGCACCGCCGCGTAACGGGGACCCGCCGCGCGGGCAGCGCGAC
Source organism: Chloroflexota bacterium (assembly GCA_037444005.1). Lineage (GTDB taxonomy): Bacteria > Chloroflexota > Dehalococcoidia > DSTF01 > JACRBR01 > DATLZC01. Next base: position 1,798 of record JBBING010000097.1, on the reverse strand, counting down.
CGTTTCGATGGCTGCGGTGGACGGGCTCGCTGTCACGCGAGTATTGTGACGCCTTCTAGGCGGCTCGTCGACCCGCGCGGCGTCTCCTCGCGTCGGAGGAGCGGAAGCGAACCATGCGGCGCAAGGCTTCGCGGCCGGATGCGATTGACGGACGCGCGTTTTTATGGTAACGTTCGCGACGCCGCCATCGGCGGCCGATTTCCCCGCCATCGCACAATCGGAACGCTGTCATAGGGGGGAGCCTGTGGAGCTTCTCCCATGGTCTCTCCGCCGCGCTGCGGAATCGTTCATTCCAACCCCCGACAACTGAAATTCGGTTCGGCGAGCGACGTTGTCTGACTAGAGGCGTCGATGACGGTCTTTCCGGGTTCGCTGTCCCTGCGACGGTTCAGCGCGCTCCGCGTGGCGTTGCCCGCTTGGCGCTGGCTCCATCATCTCACCGATGGCCTCGGCGCCGCCGCAGCGGGCGCGCTCCTGTGGCTGGCCGTCGGCCTCTGGCTCGCCCTGTACCCGGCGTTGTTCCCCGCGCTCACGAACGAACGCGCGCCCGGTCCGGCGCTCGACGATTTCGGGGTGTTCTACGCCGCGGCGCGTCTGGTCCGCGACGGCCGGGGCGACCAACTGTACGACCTCGATGCGATTCATGAGGAGGAGGCCCGCGTCTACGAGCGGCCGCGAGAGCAGGCGCCCCTCCTGCCGTACTTCAATCCGCCCGCCTTCGCCGCCGCACTCGTTCCGTTGACGTGGCTGCCGCCGGGCACGGCGGCGGCCGTCGTTCTCGCACTGACCACGGGGCTGCTGGCAGTGGGCGTGGCCCTGCTCTGGCGGAGTTCGCGCCTCGGCGTTCCCGGCGCGTGGGTCTTGCTGGGGATGCTCGCCGCGTTCCAGCCGGTCCGGGACACCTTCTTCCACGGCCAGCCCTCGTTCGTGCTGTTCTTCGCGTTCGCGGCCGCGTTCGCGGCGTTCGCGTCCGGTCGCGAGCGGCTGGGGGGCGCGCTCCTCGGGCTGCTGCTCCTGAAGCCGAACTACGCCCTGATCCCTGTGGCGGCGCTCCTGTGGAAGCGGCGATGGGACGCGCTCAAAGGGTTCGGCGCCGTGGCGACCGTGTGGGTGGCGTTGTCGGTGGCCGCGTCGGGCGTGTCCGTCCTGTGGACGTATCCCGCGTTTTTGTGGCAGGCCGCGACGTGGGACAACGCCAACGGCATCTCCATCGCCGGCATGTTCGGGTGGAACGGCCTCGTGCGGACGCTATTGGGGCCGGGGCACCACGACGCCGTGACGGCGTGGTCGCTGGCGCTGTCGATTCCGACGCTGGCCGCTGTCGCGCTCGCGTGGGCCGGGCCATGGACGGTCGAAGGCCCCCGGTTCGCGACGCGGTACGCCGCCGTCGTGCTCGCGTCGATCCTCGTCAACGCGCACGTGTACCGGCAAGACGTCATCGTCGCCGCGGCGCCGGCGTTTCTTCTGCTCGCGGGGACTGCAGGCCGCGAGCGGCTGGCCGTTGCGGCGGCGCTCTCTGCGGGGTGGGCGCTCCTCGCGTACCACTTCCCCATCGCTCGCGAGACCTCCATCGCGCCGACGGCGCTGGCGCTGGCGGCGTTGCTGTTCCTGTGCGTGTGGCTCTCCCGCAGATCCCGCCCGCCGGTCGAGGCTGAGGGCGCGACGGCGCGGCCCTCTCCGGAGCCGCGCGCCGTCCCGACGGTCATTCTGGGAGGCGCGCCGTGAGCCGGCGCCGCGAGCTGACCCTCGGGATCGTGACGGCGGCCACCTTCACCATCCTGGCGGTCGCGTTCGGCTT
>JBBING010000096.1:0-8446 GCA_037444005.1 Chloroflexota bacterium | reverse complement strand
CGTGGCACTTCTTATACTTCTTGCCGGAGCCGCAGGGGCAGGGGTCGTTGCGGCCCACCTTGCGGGAGGCGACGCCGGCGCCCACGGGCTGACGCGCTCGCGCCGGGCCGGCGCCGTCGCCTTCGAGCGGCTGATTGGTGCGCAGGTTGCGCGGCTCCGCCCCCGCCGCCACGGGCACGCGGGCCTCGCCTTCGGCGGGCCGCGCGATCTGCACGTGGAAGACCGACCGCGCGACCTGGCGGCGGATGTTAGCGAGAAGCTGCTCCCACATGTCGTAGGCTTCCCGCTTGTATGCGACCAGCGGGTCCTGCTGTGCGTACCCCTGCAGGCCGATGCCCTGCCGCATGGCGTCCATCTCGGTCAGGTGGAGCACCCAGAGGCTATCGATGGTCCGCAGGAGGATGGCCCGCTCGAGCTGGCGCATCAGGTCGGGGCCGATCTCCCGCTCGCGAGCCTCGTACGCCGCCTTCCCGTAGTCCAGGAGCCAGGCCAGCAGCTCCTCGCGTTCGATCTGCGACGCCTGCTCGGGCCCGAAGTCCCGCGGCAGCGCCACGATCGCGTTCACTTCTTGCAGCAGCGTCTCGTAGTCCCACTGCTCCTCGTTCTTCGGCGGGAGGTGCAGGTCCACGAGGTCGCGGATCTCCCGCTCGATCATGTCGAGCACGTTGGCGCGCACGTCGGCGCCCTCGAGGATCTTCCGGCGCTCGCGATAGATGACGTCGCGCTGCGTGTTCATGACGTCGTCGTACTCGACGACGTGCTTCCGGATGTCGAAGTTGTGGCCTTCGACCTTGGTCTGCGCCGTCTCAATGGCGCGCGAGACCGCCCGGCTCTCGATGGGGACGTGATCCTCCATCCCCAGGCGCGTGAGCATGCCTGGGAGCCAGTCCGGCGCGAACCGCCGCATGATGTCGTCCTCGAACGACACGTAGAACCGGGACGACCCGGGGTCGCCCTGACGGCCGGCGCGCCCGCGGAGCTGGTTGTCGATGCGGCGCGACTCGTGCCGCTCGGTGCCGATGATGTGCAGGCCGCCCAGCTCCACCACCTTGTCGTGCTCGGCGCGCCACTCCTCGGGATCGCGGCCGTCAGGCTTCCCGCCGAGGATGATGTCGGTGCCCCGCCCGGCCATGTTCGTCGCGATGGTCACAGCGCCCAGCCGGCCCGCCTGGGCGACGATCATGGCCTCCTTCTCGTGATGCTTGGCGTTGAGGACCTGGTGCGGGATGCCCCGGCGCTTCAACAGCTCCGAGAGGTACTCGGACTTCTCGATCGACACCGTGCCCACCAGCACCGGCCGCCCGATGCGGTGCATCTCCTCGACCTCGTCGGCCACGGCGTCGAACTTCGCCTTCTCCGTCTTGTACACCAGGTCGGGGAAATCCTGGCGGATCATGGGCCGGTGGGTCGGGATGACCACGACCTCGAGGTTGTAGATCTTGTAGAACTCCTCCGCCTCGGTCACCGCCGTGCCGGTCATGCCCGCGAGCTTCTTGTAGAGACGGAAGTAGTTCTGCAGCGTGATGGTGGCGTAGGTGATGGACTCCTGCTGGACCTTCAGGCCCTCCTTCGCCTCCACCGCCTGGTGCAGTCCGTCGGACCACCGCCGCCCGTACATGAGCCGGCCCGTGAAGTCGTCCACGATGATGACCTCGCCGTCCTTGACGACGTAGTCGACATCGCGCTTGTAGAGCGCGTGCGCCTTGAGGGCGGCCTCCATGTACCGGGTCAGCCGGAAGTTCTCGGGAGCGTAAATGTTCTTGATGCCGAGCAGGCGCTCGATCTCCGAGATGCCCTCCTCGGTCAGCAGCACCGCGCGTGCCTTCAGGTCGACGGTGTAATGCACATCCTCCTGAAGGCGCGGGGCGATGCGCGCGAAGGTGTAGTAGATGTCGGTGCTCTCCTGCGCCGGCCCGCTGATGATGAGGGGCGTCCGCGCCTCGTCGATGAGGATGTTGTCGACCTCGTCGACGATGGCGTAATGCAACTCTCGCTGGACGCAGCGGTCCAGCGACGTGGCCATGTTGTCGCGCAGGTAGTCGAAGCCGAACTCGTGGTTCGTCCCGTAGGTGACGTCGGCGGCGTAGGCCTCGCGCCGCGTGCACGGGACCAGGTACTCCATGTTCAGCGTGTCGCTGACCTTCTCGGCGCTCACGAGGAACGAGGCGTCATGCTGGAGCACGCCCACCGAGAGGCCGAGGCAGACGAGCGCCCGCCCGTACCACTGGGCGTCGCGCTTGGCGAGATAGTCGTTGACGGTGACCAGGTGGGCGCCGCGCCCTTCGAGCGCGTTCAGGTAGAGGGCGATGGCGGCGACCAGCGTCTTCCCTTCGCCCGTCTTCAGCTCGGCGATCTTGCCCGCCTGGAGGACGGCCGCGCCCATGAGCTGCACGTCGTACGCGCGCTCGCCCACCGTCCGCCGGATAGCCTCGCGGGCGACGGCGAAGGCTTCGGGCAGGATGTCATCCAGCGTCTCGCCGTCCTGGAGGCGGCGGCGGAACTCGTCCGTCTTCGCCCGGAGCGCCTCGTCCGACAGCGCCTGGATTTCGGGCTCGAGGGCGTTGACGGCGTCGACGATGGGGTAGAGCTTCTTGAGTTCCTTCTCGTTGCTATCGCCGAGGATGTTCGTCAGAAACTTGAGCATCGCATTCCCGCCGGCCCCTCCCGCACGAAGGAGCGCGCCGGTCTACTGGATTCTACCGCAGGGGCGAGAACGGGGGCTATCGGGGGAACAGGAAGGGTAGCACCACGGCGCAGCATCGGATCGCGAGGTACGCGGACGTTCAGCGCACGACCCGGACGTCCACGCCCACGTCGACGCCCGCCGACGAGCGGAGAAGAAGGGGAAGCGAGGCTACATCTGACCGGGTGGTCGCTGGTCCGGAATGGGAGGAGCGGCCCTCGAGCGGACCGCTCCTGGAAGACTTCGCCAGCCGAAACGCAGGGTCTCACCTCGGCGCCCCTGGCTTGGACGCGCCTCGCCGCAGCAAGCTCGATGCCACCACGGCGGCCAGCAGAAGCCCTGCGGCAGCGAACAGGCCGTACGCAGCGTACAGGTACGCGCTGTTGGGTCCGGTACCGTCGTTCGCATGGACCGACGGGCCAAGGCCAAGACCCGCATTGGGGGCTGTCACGTTCTCGAACGGGTCGCTGGTTGGCTTGAGACGCCCGAGGTCCACCGACTTCCCTGGCTCAAAGTCGAACACCCCCGCAACTAAGCCATCGATCACGATTCGAAACATTGGGTACGTTGATGGACCGTGGCAGGAAGCCGGAATGACAGCTGTGATCACGGATTCCGCGAGGTTCCCGCCAGGGCGCAGGTCCACCGCTGTAAGGCAAGGTACGGGCTGAAGGTCTAACCCTAAGAACTCGATGCTTACGCTTGCGTCTGGAGCGTCGGCCACCCTTGCTTCTATGCGCATCGAATCTGCCTCTGCAGGGGACGGTGTGGCCGCCTCAGGCGCCAGGTCTTGGGCCAGCGCGAATGCCGGCACAAGAGTCATCAGAACGGCCGGAAGCATAGCGATCTTGTACATCGTGCTATTCCCCCTTCCATGACACCGCGTGTCGGCTACGGCGGGCTTGCATAGGTGACGCCAACCGCCCAGACCTCATCACCCGAGATACTCTTGCACCAGCACGTATCCATCGCGCCTGTCGTGTCATGATCCAGATGCAGCCCGTGCCCAAGTTCATGAGTTAGCCCTTTGATCTTTGTTTCTGTGCTAACGTTCTGAAACTTCCTGGGGAATTGGCTGGCCGTATTCAAGCAGATGACAGTGAAGCGGCTATCGTTGTTCAGCCAATGATGTCCGTATTGAAATGCCCGGGAATTGAACGCCTCCGAGTTGCCCCTAGCGACGTCCAAGCAGGAAGCCACGCCAAACCATGCAGCCCAGCTAAGATCCTGTTGCGACCCAGTATAGGCGAGATGCCCATCAACACACGACCCTGGCACCTCATTACGTAACCAAGTGCTCCCCAATTGGCTATTCCACCGGTTCATGGCCGCGTTGAACTCTGTTGCGTAGGAAGTATCGTTGCGAAGGCAGATCGCGCGCGAGTCGTAGGGCACTCCGCTGGCTCCGGCACCGTGGGGTTCGACTACCGCCGCGCGCGCAGCCTGCCAAAGCAACAGGAAACCGAAACCGGCAATGCCAACCGCCATCGCAGCGAGCATGGTGCGCTTCATCACGTCCTCCCTCGGTTACTTCGCATCAACGATGCATAGCTGCCCGCGGATTTCCTGTCCCTACCCGATTGGGTAGTTTTCCGGGTTTCTAGGGCAAATACCCTAATGTTTGCGTCCTCGCACCCACAGGTGGCCTTTCGAGAACTCTGACGCCAGGTAAGATCGCGACGGGCTGCCGATGCGGTTGTAGAGCTCCTTCAGATGGAACTTGACGGTGTTGATGGACACGCCGAGACGCTCGGCGATCTCGGGGTTGCTCAGGCCCTCAGCCACGCGCCTCGCGATCTCGTACTGGCACGGGGTGCAGTCGATCAGCCCTCTCATGCGGCGCCCGCCCCTCTCCCGGCAGGATGAACGCTATGAGGCGCCTATGATAGCACGATCGCGCGCCATGGGGTCGCGAGGTACGGCTCAAAGCAGCGCGGACTTAGTCTAACCTTTTGGCGCTTAGTTATACTCGAGGCCAGAGGTGCGACTGTGCCCTATCTCGTCGGCCCCAAGGGCCAGATCGTCGTCGCCAAGGAACTCCGGGACCGCCTAGGGGTGAAGCCCGGCTGGATCGCGCTCCAGCGCCTGGCCGGTGACCACATCGAGGTCTATTTCGTGCCGCCGGAGCACGAGGCGTCTCTGAAGGGAAGCCTCGCCCGCCACATCCGCGCGCGTCTCCCCCGAGCGCTGGGACGCCGCGCGAGAGCGAGCCTGGAAGCGGGCGGCCCGGCGCGTCACTGAGAGGACTCAGGGAGATTGAACGGCCTGCTGGACACCAGCATGGTGGTCCGCTATCTCACCCGCGACCCGCCCGAGCTCGCTGACCGCGCGGCGCGGGTCATCGACCGAATCGGCCCTCTCGGCGTCACCGGCGTCGTGCTCGCGGAGACGCCGTACGTCTTGACCTCGGTGTACCGGGTACCACGGCCCATCGTGGTCGACCATCTCGTCGCCTTCGTCCAGAAGAAGAACATTGCGACGGTGGGACTCGACAAAGCGGCCGTGCTTCAGGCGCTCCTGCTGTGCAGGCCGTCGGGCCGCCTGTCCTTCGCCGACGCGATGGTCTGGGCCGCCGCGCGGTCGTCCGGCGTCGGTGTCGTGTACTCGGTCGATGAGCGCTTCCCGGCGGACGGTCTCGACGTGCGCACAGCGCCGCCGCCGTAGCGGCGCACGCCGCCTCAACCTAGCGTACGACCTCCACGTCCACGCCCACGTCGAGCTCCGCCCAGGATCGGTCGGCGGTGAAGGCCGGCACACGGAGTCGCAACGCCAGCGCGAGACACGCACGGTCCGCCAGCGACAGGCCGAGAGGCCGGGTCTTCGTCCAGAGTTGCGCGGAACGCTCCGCATCTTCCGCAGTGAAGGGCACGATGGCCAGCCCCGCAGCGGCGAGGTCTGCCCGCAGCGCCGCCGGATCGATGCCGTAGGCGAGGCTCTTCTGCGCGACCTCCGCCCAGTTCACCGCGCACATCGCCGCCACGCCGATCTGGGATTCGACCCGGTCGCCGCCTGGCTCGGCCCGCACGGCCGCCAGCAGCGCCGACGCGTCCAGCACGACCGCCGGCCCGCCGTTCACGGCTGCTCTTCCTCACGACGCGCCTCGGCGCGCCTTTCGGCGATCAGTTCGTCGACCAGGCTCACGCCCGGGGGCACGGCGGCCGCGAAGCGCGCTTTGATCCTCGCCATGATGGCCTCACGGGTCTCCAGCACGATCTGGCCGTCCTCGACCCGCGCCAGCAACCTGTCGCCGGGCCGCAGTCCGAGCTCCCGGCGAAGGGCGGCGGGAATGACCACCCTGCCCTGCGGGCCCACGCGCACCTCCGCTCTCGGTCGTCGTGCCATAGCGACGCCAGTATGCCACATTTACGGCCCATGTGCCACCCGCGGCGCTCGTCGCTCCGCACTGCCCTCCGTGCCGTATACCCGCCCGCCACAGGGGGCGGCCCGTCCGCGTAGGGCCCGTTGCCTCGCGCACCTCGCAGGCCTCACGGAACTGCGCGAGCTGTACCTTTCGTGGACCGAGATCACCGACGCCGGCCTCCCGCACCTCGCAGGCCTCACACAGCTGCACGAGCTCCACCTGTCGGACACCGAGGTCACGGACGCCGGGGTGGCGTGGCTGCGCAGGGCGCTGCCCGGGTGCGAGATCTACCGTTGATCGCCCGGCCCTACTGGAACAGGGCGCCGACGGAGTCGCCCCGGTGGATGCGGGCGATGGCCTCGCCGATCAGGGGCGCGACGGTGAGGACGGTGAACTTCTCGTGCCGCTTGTGCGACGGCAGGGGGATGGTGTCGGTCATCACGAGCTCGTCGATGGGGATCGCCGCCAGCCGCTGCGCCGCGTCCCCCGACAGGATGGGGTGCACGCAGGCGGCGGTCACGCCCCGCGCGCCCGACTCCAGCACGCACTGCACCGCCGCGATCATGGTCCCGCCGGTGTCGATCTCGTCGTCGGCGATGAGGACGTAGCGGTCGCGCACGTCGCCGATGATGTTCAGCGCCTGTACGCGCTCTTCGTTGCCCACGCGGGCCTTCTCGACGATGGCGAGCGGCGCCCCGACGAGCCGCGCCAGGTTCCGCGCCCGCTTGGCGTCGCCCACATCCGTGGCCACGACCGTGAGATTCGGGATCTTCTTCTCATTGAAGTACCGCCCCAGGATGTACAGCGCCGTGAGCTCGTCCACCGGGATGTTGAAGAAGCCCTGGATCTGCCCGGCGTGCAGGTCCATGGTGAGCACGCGGTCGGCCCCCGCGGTCTCGATGAGGTTGGCCACGAGCCGCGCGGTGATGGGCACACGGGGCTGGTCCTTCTTGTCGCTGCGCCCGTAGGCGTAGTACGGGACCACGGCCGTGATGCGCCCGGCCGACGCCCGCTTGAAGGCGTCGATCATGATGAGCAGCTCCATGAGCCGCGTGTTCACCGGCGAGACGATGGGCTGGATGATGAAGACGTCGCGCTGGCGGACGTTCTCGAGGATGCGGACGAAGATGTTCTCGTTGCTGAACTGGAAGACCTCGGCCTGGCCTAACGGCATCTCGAGATAGCGACAGATGCTCTGCGCCAGGTCGGGATGGGCGTTGCCGCTGAAGATGGCGAGGTCGGAATACAAAACGGACTGGGCCTCCCGGAGGCTCCGACCATGGACTCGCCGCGGCCCGCGGCGGGCAGGCGCACTATAGCATCGCGACGCCCGTGCCTCAAACGTCCGTGCCCGCTTCCTCCGGGCGCTTGACCATAAGCGCTGGACGCCCGCTCCCCGCGCGTGTATAACCGCCGTGACGCCGGGCCGGCGCGCCCGGCCCCGCGCGCGCTCATGATCGCGACGTACTACAGCGCCCCCGACGGCACTTTGCGACGCGACCTCGCCCCCGACGAGCTCGCGCGGGCCCTGGCCTCGGGCGAAGGCTGCGTCTGGGTCGACCTCGAGGGCGTCGTGCGTTCCGAGGGCGAGCCGCTCCTGCGCGACGTCTTCCGCTTCCACCACCTGCCCATCGACGACTGCTTCAACGAGCTTGTGGACCCGCCGAAGGCGGAGGTCTATGACGGCTACCTGTTCGTCATCGTGCAGGCCATCGACTACGCCGCCACGACACACCGCATCGCCGTCACGGAGCTCGATCTGTTCATCGGCCAGACGTTCGTCGTGACCTTTCACCGGCGGCCGCTGCCGGCGGTGACGCGCGTGCGCGGACTGGTCGACGACCCCGCGCTCCGCCTGCTGAGCCGTGGGCCCGACTGGGTGGCCCACCACCTCATCGACCAGCTCGTGGACGACTTCGCGCCCGCCCTCGCCGACATGACCGACGCCCTCGAGCGCCTGGAAGAAGAGGTCATCCGCGCGCCGACCGAGCGCACGCTGGAGGACGTGCTCCACCTCAAGCGTAACGCCCAGCGCCTGCGCCACACGATGCTCCCTACCCGCGACGTCATGGCCCGCTTCGCTCGCGGGGAGTACCCCGCGCTCATCCGCCCCGAGACCCAGTTGTACTTTCGGGACGTGTACGACCACGTAGTCCGCACCGAGGAGATGGTGGAGACGCTGCGCGAGTTCGCTGACAGCGCCCTCAACCTGTACCTGTCGTCGCTGAACAACCGCACGAACGAAGTGATGAAGACGCTGGCGGTGGTCGGCGCGCTCTTCCTGCCCGCGACCATCGTGTCGAGCATCTACGGCACCAACTTCTCGAAGAACATCCCGGGCCTGCACTGGGACCTGGGATTTTATGTCATGTTGGGCGTCATGTTCCTGGTGATGGCCGGTG
>JBBING010000095.1:0-8974 GCA_037444005.1 Chloroflexota bacterium | reverse complement strand
CGCCCGCACGGCGGTGATCGTCGGAGCGGTCGGGCTGGTCGGGGCGAGCGGCTTCGCCGCTGCAGCCGGCGGCGTGCCGGACGTCCCGCCGTTCCGCTTCTTCGCCTCCTCTAGCTCGTCCGTGACGCCCGTGCCTGAGATCGAGTTCGAGGGCGTCGTGACCGGCGTGGGCCAAGGCGTGGTGACGGTGGACGTGGGCGGCGCGGTCGAGACGGTGGTCGTCGACGCGCGCACGGAGATCAAGGACCTGATGAACGAGGGCGCCGGCCTCGCCGCCGTCACGCCGGGCGCGCGCGTGAAGGTCGAAGGCGTGCGCCAGGCGGACGGATCGCTTCTGGCGCGCGAGCTCAAGCTCCTGGCCGCGCCGCCGGCGTCGACGCCGACGCAGCCTGCGCGGCCCGCTCAGCCGCCCGCGCCGCCCGGCCTCGGCGGGGCGTGCGACCCGAGCGGCCCCGGGAACCCGTGCAAGGGCGACGACCGGAGCGGCCCAGGCCCCAACGCGGGACCGGGGAACGCCGAGGACCGCGAGCTCGACGAGGCCGAGGACGCCGATGACGACCGAAGGGCGCTTCCCAGCGCGACGCCCCGTCGCGACGACGACGGCGATGACGACGAGGCGAACGACCACAGCGGCAGCCGCGGCGGGGGTTCGGGTTCGTCGAAGGACGGCGAGGCCGAGGACGAGAGCAAAGAGTCCCACGAGCGTGACCGCTCGGACGACGAGCCGGACCACTCCGAAGAATCGCGCCGCGACGACCACGGCCGCGGGCCGGGCCCCGGCGCTAGCTAGCGTGTCCGGGTTTGCGCGCCACCGCCATCAGATTCACACGTAGCCCCTTCAGCGCCTTGAAGCGGTTGACGAGCCGCTCGTACGCCACGCCGATGCCGTAGGTCACGGGGTGGAACGCCAGGTACTCGGGCTCCGTCTCGAACTGGTCGAGACGCTCCACGAACAGCCCCGCGCCCTCGAGGAGGCGACGGAGCCGGCCCGCCGTGTTCGCCCGATACCGCGTCGGGAAGATGTCGCGCGCGTCGACGCCGCGCCAGCGGTTGAACGCGACGTGGACGCGGTGCGGGAGCAGCCGCGCGGCGACGGTGACGTAGTGCCAGCGGTTCGGCGTGAGGATCAGAAGGGCGCCGCCCGGCTTCAACACGCGGGCGAGCTCGCGGAAGACGGCCTCCGGGGCCGCGAGATGCTCGACGACATGGCTGGAGACCGCGAGGTCGAACACGCTGTCGCGGAAGGGCAGCCGCGCGAGGTCGGCGCGGGCGGCGGCGTCGATGTTCGGGTTGCCGCGCGGCTCCTCGGTCAGGTCGACGCCGACGATGAGCCGCGGGCGGCGCGGCAGCTCGTAGCGGAAGACGCGTCCGCTTCCACAGCCGGCGTCGAGCATGAGGTCGCCTTCGCGCGCTCGCTCGCGGAGCAGCGCGGCGAGACGGTCGTACATGCCCAGGAAGTCGTCAGGATAGAACCGGCGCCGGAGGGCCTCTTTCCGCCAGCCGAAGCCGAGCATCAGGCGGGATAGAGGTACCGGAGCGCCACGATGAGCGACGCCAGGGACGACGCGGCGAGGGCGAACCAGACCGCCCGGGCGGCGGCGTGGCCGCGCCGGATAGCCAGCGCGCCCGAGCGCAGCGCCGTCAGCGACGCGGCGATGGCGCCCGGCCGGTAGGCCCGGTCGAACTCCCGCGCAAGGACGCGCACCGAGCCCATGGAGCGAACGGCCTCGCGTACGGCCTCCTCAGGGTCAGCGCCCTGGAGGGTCAGGTCGTGAGCCATCGCGCGCAGCTCAGCGCGGAGCTCGTCCCGGATCTGCGCCCGCGGACACTGCGGGCCCAGGAGCGCGCTCACGGCGTCGACGAAGCGGTCGATGTCATCCATGGGCGGGCTCCGTTTGCGGTTCGAGGATGCGCTCCATGGCGGCGGCGAACGCCCGCCACTCGGCGCGCTTGCGTTGGAGCGCCTCGAGACCCGCGTCGGTGATGCGGTAGCGCTTCCTGCTGGGGCTGCCGACTCGCGGCTCCCACTGGCCCTGAATGAGGCCACGACGTTCGAGCCGGTGCAGGATGGGATACAGCACGCCCTGCCCGAGCCTCAACGAGTTCCCGGCCCGTCGGCGCATCTCTTTCGCGAGATCGTAACCGTGCATCGGGCCCTCTTCCGCCAGCAAGGCGAGCACGATGGTGTCGGTGGTTCCCTTCAGGAGCTCGCGGTCGAAGCGTTCGATGTCACTCACGGACTCAGTATCCGGCGGGGGCGACGCCCGATCAAGCGCGGTCAGACGCGCAGGGCGCGCTGTGGGTTGTCCTCGGCGCCGGGCGTCACCTTGCCGGTGTCGATAGTCAGGTTGCCGTTCTCGTCGACGGTCAGGGCGAAGGTGTCCAGCGGCCGGGGGGCGGGCCCGAAGACGCGGATGCCGGCGTGGTCGTAGGTCGAACCGTGGCACGGGCAGCGGAACCACCCGCGGGTGGTGCGCCGGGTGCGCGGGTCCTCGAACTCGAACTCGGGACGCCAGGGAACGGTGCAGCCGAGATGCGTGCACTTCCACCACAGGGCGAGAAGCCCGGGCCCGCCCTGCTCTTCGGTGAGGTGCACGAGCCAGGTGCGGGCCTCCATGATCTGGGTCTTCGACCCGGGCGGGTAGAGGGAGATGTGACCGGCGGCGATAGGCCCGCCGAAGCCTTCGACCTTGCGCGGGTAGACGATATCGAGCGCGGCGCCGGCGGCGCCGACGGCGCTGGCGATGAGCCCGGCCCAGAACGACAGCTTGAGGAGCCGGCGGCGGGACAGGGCAACGCCGGCGGCAGGACGACGCGCGGTTGCAGCGTGGACGGCCATAGACGCCTCCATCGAAGGCGATTAGATGGTAGCACTATCTAGATGGGCCGTCAAGTCGTGCGTGGTCGTATTGCGGCGGCGGCGAGGCCGCTGCTATACTCTGGCCGAGAAACTCCTTACGAAAGTGGGTTCGCACCCACTTTTTTGTTCGTCAGAGAGCGGGAGGACCGGACGTCGTCATCATGAAGAGCGACTTCCTCGTGGCCATCGCCCAGCTCGCGGCCGAGAAGAACCTGCCGAAGGAGGTCGTCTTCGAAGCCGTCGAGGCGGCGCTGGCGTCCGCCTACAAGAAGGACAACCTCGCCCAGAGCAACGTCGTCGTCAAGATCGACCCCGAGCTGGGCGAGACCCACGTCTACGTCGAAAAGGAGGTCGTCGAAGAGGTCGAAGACCCGAAGACGCAGATCAGCCTCGAGGAGGCCCGGAAGGTCCGGGCGGACGCCAAGATCGGCGAGGTTATCCGGTTCGAGGTGACGCCGGAGAACGCCGGGCGCATCGCGGCGCAGACCGCGAAGCAGGTGGTGCTCCAGCGGCTCCGCGAGGCCGAGCGCGAGGTCGTCTACGAGGAGTTCTCGGGCCGCGAGGGCGACATCGTCTCGGGGACGGTCCAGCGGCTCGAAGGCCGCAACGTCATCGTCGACCTCGGCCGCGCCGAGGCGCTGCTGCCGCCCTCGGAGCAGGTGCGCACGGAGCACTATCGGCCGCAGCAGCGGTTGAAGGTGTACGTGCTCGAGGTGCACAAGGCCGCCAAGGGGCCGCAGATCATCGTCTCGCGCACGCACAAGAACCTGTTGCGGCGGCTCTTCGAGCTCGAGGTCCCCGAAATCTTCAAGGGCATCGTCGAGATCAAGTCCATCGCGCGGGAGGCCGGCCATCGGAGCAAGGTCGCCGTCTGGGCGCGCCAGCCCGGCGTCGACCCCGTCGGCGCCTGCGTGGGCCTGCGCGGCGTCCGCATCCAGAACGTCGTGAACGAGCTCAACGGCGAGCGCATCGACGTGATTCAGTGGGACCCCGACCCGCTGAAGTTCGTGGCCAACGCCCTGAGCCCGGCGCAGGTCTTGAGCGTGACGCCGCGCGGCGTCGAGAACGGCACGCCGACCGCCGAAGTGATCGTCCCCGACCGGCAGCTTTCGCTCGCCATCGGGAAGGAAGGCCAGAACGCGCGCCTCGCCGCGAAGCTGACCGGCTGGCGGATCGACATCAAGAGTCAGAGCGCGCACGAGAAGGAGCTCGCCGAGCGTGGGCCCGAGTCCGAAGCGGAGCTGCGCGAGGCGGCGGAGGCCGCGTTCGCCGCTGCGGCGGCTCGCGAAGGCGCCCCTGCGCCCGCCGCCGCCAGGCCCGCGATCGAAGAGCGTCCGCTGACGCCTGAGGAGGAGGCGATCGCGCCGTTCGTCGAAGAGGAGGAGGAAGAGGCGGCGCCGGAGCCCGCGGTCGCGGAAGCGGTCGAGCCCGCGCCGCAGCCCGCCAGGCCGATTATCCGCTTCGCGGAGGAGATCCTGCGGCCGGAGGCGCTGGAGAAGCCGAAGAAGAAGGGGAAGAAGGGCGTGCGCGTCGAAGCCGAGGAGGCGAAGGCCCGCAAGAAGCGCCCTCGCCGGCCCGTCTTCGAGGAAGACGAAGAGCTCGACATTGAGGACATCGAGGAATTCATCTGAGGCGGTGCGGCCATGCCGGCGAGACCCAAGCGCGTCCCCGTGCGCATGTGCGTCGCCTGCCGGAGCGCCGAGGCCAAGCGGGGCCTGGTGCGCATCGTGCGGACGCCGCAGGGCCGGGTGGAGATCGACCCGACGGGGAAGAAGTCCGGCAGAGGCGCGTACCTGCACGCGAACCGCGAGTGCTGGGAGCTCGCCCTGAAGAAGGACCTGCTCTCGCGAGCGCTGAAGGTCAGCGTCCCGCCCGAGGATCGCGAGACGCTGAGGCAGTACGCGGAGCGCCTTGAAGCAACGCCCGCGAGCGCGTAGGGTGAACCGGAGCCGACGAATCGAGGCATGACCATGACGACACCACGCGGCGAGACCCGTCCCGCCACCCGGAGCGAGCAAGGCGCTCCGGGCGCGGCGCCGCGCGTTCTCGAGATTCCGCACGCGCTCACCGTCAAGGAGCTCGGTGAGCTCATGGGCGTCTCCCCGGTCGAGGTCATCAAGGAGCTCATGAAGAACGGCGTGATGGCGGCGATCAACCAGACCATCGACTTCGACACCGCCGCCATCGTGGCGCACGACCTCGGGTTCGAGCCCGTCGAGGCGAAGCCCCACGGCGAGGCCGCGGCCGTCGCCGAAGCCGTGCACGAGACCAGGGCGCCGCTGCGCGCGGTCATCGAGGAGGACGACCCCGCGAAGCTGCGCCCGCGGCCCCCGGTGGTGACGGTGATGGGGCACGTCGACCACGGCAAGACGAGCCTGCTCGACGCCATCCGCAAGACCAACGTGACGGCCCAGGAGGCCGGGGGCATCACGCAGCACATCGGCGCGTACCAGGTCGAGACGGACGGCCACCGCATCACGTTCCTCGACACGCCGGGCCATGAAGCCTTCACCGCGATGCGGGCCCGCGGCGCGCAGGTCACGGACATCGTCGTCCTCGTGGTCGCGGCCGACGACGGCGTGATGCCGCAGACGAAGGAGGCCATCGACCACGTGCGCGCCGCCGGCGTGCCCATGATCGTGGCCATCAACAAGATCGATCTGCCTCAGGCCAACCCGGACCGGGTGAAGCAGGAGCTCTCCGAGAACGGCGTGATTATCGAGGAATGGGGCGGCGACGTCCCGTGCGTGCTGGTGTCGGCGCGCACGGGCGAGGGCCTGAAGGACCTGCTGGACACCATCCTGGTGCTGGCGGAGGTCCAGGAACTGAAGGCGAACCCGGACCGTCCCGCTGTGGGTACGGTCATCGAGGCGCAGCTCAGCAGCACCCGCGGCCCGCTTGCGACGGTCCTCGTCCAGACGGGAACGCTGCGTGTGGGCGACGCCGTGATCGTCGGGGATACCTACGGGCGCATCAAGGCGATGTTCAACGAGTGGGGCCAGCGGGTCAAAGAAGCCGGCCCGTCGACGCCCGTCGAGATCCTGGGGATCGAGTCCGTTCCGTCGGCGGGAGATCGCCTGACGGTGGTGAAGGACGAGAAGTTCGCGCGCGAGACCGTCGCCCAGCGCATCCGCGAGCGTGAAGCGGCGGCGTTGCGCGAGCACCGGGGCGTCTCTCTCGAAAGCGTGTTCGGCGAAATCACGGCGGGCAAGGTCAAGGAACTCAATATCATCCTGAAGACCGATGTGCAGGGAAGCGCCGAAGCCGTCAAGCAGGCGATCGAGCGCCTGGGCACGGACGAGGTGCGCGCGAAGGTCATCCACGCCCAGACGGGGATGATCACCGAGTCCGACGTGATGCTGGCGGTGGCGTCGCGAGGCGTCATCATCGGATTCAACACGAAGGTGGAACCGGGCGCGCGGCGGCTCGCCGAGCAGGAGAAGGTCGATATCCGCCTGTACAACATCATCTACCAGCTCACGGAGGACATCGATAAGGCGCTGCGCGGCATGCTCGCGCCGACCTACCGCGAGGTGGTGACCGGCCACGCCGAGGTGCGTCAGGTCTTCAAAGTCGGCCGCAAGGGGCAGATCGCAGGCTGCTACGTCCGCGACGGCGCCGTGACGCGGTCGGACCGCGTGCGTGTGATCCGCGGCGGCGAGGTCGTGGCGGAGGGCCGCATCGAGAGCCTGCGGCGGTTCCAGGAAGACGTTCGCGAGGTGCAGAGCGGGTACGAGTGCGGCATCAAGGTCGAAGGCGTGGACGAGTTTCAGGAGGGCGACGTCCTCGAGCTCTTCCACGTGGAGCAGACCCCCTGACGCCGGCCCGCCTCAGGCAAGCGCGCCGGGCGCGAGCGCCTCGCGCGCCGGGACGTGACCCATGACCCGAAGGACCGAGCGCGTGAACGACCTCCTGCGGGAGGAGATCAGCCGGCTCGTGCTGCGTGAACTGCACGACCCGGCGTTCCAGCAGGGCCTCATCTCGGTCACGGAGGTGGAGGTGAGCCCGGACCTGCGGCACGCGCGCGTCTACGTGAGCGTCATGGGCAGCGAGGCGGAGCGGGCCAGCGTCTTCCAGGCGCTCGAGCGCGCGCGGCACTTCATGGAGCGCGAGCTCTCCCGCCGGCTGAAAATGCGTCAGACGCCGGAGCTCGCCTTCCGGCAGGACGACTCCATCGAGCGAGGCGTACGGCTCTCGCAGCTCATCAAGGAAGTGGCGAGCGAACAGGGGGACACGCTGTAACGGGACGCCTCGGGCGCTCACGGCCCCGGCGCGCTCTCCGGCGGGCACGGCATGGCGAGACGCGGCCACGACCCACCTTTCCACGGTATCCTCAACCTGAACAAGCCGAAGGGCGTCACCTCGTTCGCGATGGTCACGCTGGTCCGGCGGCTCACGGGCTTCCGTCGGGTCGGACACGCGGGAACGCTCGACCCCATCGCCGAAGGCGTGCTCCCCATCCTGCTGGGCCAGGCCACGCGCGTCGCCGAGTACCTCATCGACCAGCCCAAGGTCTACCTCACGACGCTGCGCCTCGGTCAGGCCACCGACACCTACGACGCTGATGGCGTGATCACCGCCGAGGCGGACCCTTCGGGCGTCACACGGGAGGCGCTGGAAGAGGCGGTGGCCGCGTTCACGGGCGAGATCGAACAACTTCCGCCCATGTACAGCGCGGTGAAGTACCAGGGGCAGCCTCTGTACCGCTACGCCCGCGCCGGCGAGGAGGTGGAGCGCGCGCCGCGCCGCGTGGTGATCTACCGCATCGACGTCGTCGCGTTCGAGCCGCCGTTCGCGACCATCGAGGTGGAGTGCGGCCGCGGGGCGTACGTGCGCACGCTGGCGCACGACATTGGCGTCCGGCTGGGCTGCTACGCCCATCTGGCGGCGCTGACGCGGCTGCAGGCGGGGCCCTTTCGCCTGGAGGACGCCGTGACGCCGGACGCCTTGCGCGAAGCCGCGGTCGCGGGGACGTGGCGGGAGCTGCTGTGGGCGACCGACACGCCGCTGGAATCGTGGCGCGCCGCCATCCTGGGTCCGCAGCATACGCGGGCGGCGCGGGAAGGGCGGCCCCTGTTCCTCGAGCCGGCGCGTCCGGGAGCCTTCACGCTGCCTCCCGGAGCGCTGTGCAGGGCCTATTCGACGGAGGGCGACTTCCTCGCGGTGCTGCGGTACGAGGGCGGGCGGCTCTGGCAGCCCGACAAGGTCTTCGCGCCGTTTCCGCAGCCGCCCGAATCCGGACGATGACGGTCCGATCGGTCCGATCGTCCTCTTGACAGGCCGTTCGAAGCGGTGCTATGGTCTGGATGCCCGTAAGGCACATGAGAACCCCGTAAGGAGGTGTCTCATGACCGACCGAGTTCGTTGGGGGGTCTGGCAGGTCGACACGTAACGCCCTGCTGGCGACAGCAGGGCGAGCGGCCAGCAGGCTCCACGGAACGACGCCAGACACCGGGCGACGAGCCTAACGGGCGACCGAACCGGCAGGGGGCTACCCCGGGTGTGGAGCCTGTCAGTCGGACCACGAAGTCCTTGACGAACACAAAAGGCTATCCGCGCAAACGGATGGCCTTTTGTTGTGGGGCAGAAGGACGGCCCGGCCCATGACGACCCGTCGCGGCAATCTCTGGCTCGCCGACACCCTCTGGAAGCTCGGCGCGATCCAGTTCGGCGAGTTCACCCTCGGCCATACCACCGTCAATTCGCCCATCTACGTCAACCTGCGACTGCTCATCTCGCATCCGACGGCGCTGTGGCGGGCCGCCCATATCATCCACGACGAGATCCTCACCCTCCAGGCCATGCGCCATCCCCAGGTCGACCCCTTCGACCTAGTGGCCGGCGTGCCCTTCGGGGGCCTCCTCATTGCCGAAGCGTATTCGCTCACTTCGAAAACGCCGCTGATCTACCTGCACCCACGGCCCGACGACCTGACGGAGGAGATCGAGGGCCTCTATCAGCCCGGGCAGACCGCGCTCGTCATGGACGACCTCATCACGGGCGGACACAGCATCGTGAACACGACGGAGCGCCTCCGCGAGGCCGGCCTCACGGTGCGTGACGCCGTGGTGCTGCTGGACCGCCAGCAAGGAGGGCGCGAGCGTCTGCACGAGT
>JBBING010000094.1:0-9099 GCA_037444005.1 Chloroflexota bacterium | reverse complement strand
CGGGGAGCCAGCTATCCCCTGCGCTAGGGGCACACCGAACTTCTCGTTACCGGGAGATAAGTTGCTCTACTCCGGTTGAGCCTCATGGCCTGCGATGTGACTGTGGAAGCTCGCAGGCGGCACGGACACAGGCTGACAGCGGTTCGCTTGGACGGCGGAAATCTGCTCAGGGACAGCTGGTTAGGTGCGCGAGACACCCGAACCGACGGGATAGCGGTCGTTTCTGGGTCAGTTGAAGCGCCCTCCCATGAAGGCAGCAAGATCGAATGCGATGCGCTTGGGGTCCTCCCAGTAGAACGCGTGTCCCGCGCCCGGATATACCACCAGCCGCGAGCCCGGGATCGCCGCGGCGAGCATCTCCTGATCACTTCGGGGAAGGATTGCATCCTGATCGCCCCAAAGGATGAGGGTGGGGGTTCGGATCTTGCCGAGTTCTCCGGAAGAATCATCTTCTAGGAGGCCTCTGAACGTCTCCCTCCACACGAATGCCGGGACCTTCAGGGTTTTCTTGCACGAGCATTTCCAGAAACGCCCGCGATGCCCTCCGGGCAAGCATGCTTTGCTGAAAGTCGCGCACAAGGCCCGGGTCAATCGGATCCGTCGGCTTCGATAGGGTAGAATCCCACATCTCCAACACATCCGGCTTGTCCCGCAGAGTGAGCGGCGAGCCGATGAGAACGAGCCCTAGGGTGCGCTCGGGGTGGTCTAAGGCAAAGCGGCGGGCTACGAAGCCGCCGCTGGAACCGCCTGCTACGACGGCTGCTTCGATATGAAGCGCGTCCATGAACGCTACCAGGTCCGCCACGAAGTCATGGGTGCGGTAGCCCGCCGCTGGGCGACTCGCATCTCCGTGACCTCTCTGCGTAAGGGCGTAGGCGTGGGTAGACTGCGGCAGATGAAGCGGCACGAGCTCGAAGGAGCGCAGCGAGTCAGCTAAGCCGTGCAGGAGCAGCAGGGGAACGCCGGAGGCGTCTCCTTGCTCAACATAAGGGAGCTTCACTTGGTTGGGAAGCTCCACAGACTTGATTACTGGTGCCACATCTGTTTACTCCTGTCACGCCGACGGTTCCGCGCGCCGGTTTTGTCTTGGGCGTAGTTTTGTTGGGCGTAATGATGATGTCCGGCAAACGCAGCCTTATGCTAGCACGAGCGACTCCTCTGCGAACGGGCCGATACTGCGGTCAGCTCGACCACTAGCAAAGCGGGGCTAACCGATCCCGGTAGAGGGCGCGCGCCGCGGGCCACGAGCCTCCGGACGCGCTCGGGATGGAGTCTGCGCGCGCCGGGGCATGCCTGGGCCTCCGGGTGAGCGCGGGCATCGGTTCAGCGCTGGAGCGCCGGGCGGACGCGCCGATGGCCGGCGCCCAGGGCTACGCGCCGGCGGCGGCGCACCGGGCGCAGATGCCGTAGATGTCCACTCGCTGCGACACCGGCCGAAAGCCGGCCCGGGCGCACAGGCTCTCCCGCAGGTTCGTTACGCCGGCGTCGTCCGGCGCGTCCGTGATCGCTCCGCAGCGGACGCACACCAGGTTCGCATGAGGCGCCGGGTTCGCGTCGTAGCGGGTGGCTTCGCCGAAGGACAGGGATTGGATGAAGCCGCACTCGATGAGGACGCCGATGGTGTTGTAGATGGTCGCCAGCGCGATGTCGGGGAAGACGGCGCGCACCCGCCGGTAGACCTCCTGCGCGGTCGGGTGATCCTCGGAGTTCACCAGCACCTCGGCCACGGCGAGCCGCTGCCGGGTAACGCGAATCCCCAGTCGCTTCAGCCTGCGAGCGATCTCCTCGCGCTGCAACGTCGTCGCCTTTCTCTCTCGGGCCGCTCGACAGCTCGTGCCCGCTCCCGCCGCCCCACCGCGGCCGGCGCCTGGGCCCGAGGGCAGCCGCCGGGGGCGGGCGACTGCCCTCGGGCTACACACGGCGTCTCAGCGTGACCGGGCGAGGTCGAAGCGGTCCAGGTTCATCACCTTGGTCCAGGCCGCCACGAAGTCGCGGACGAACTTCTCCTGAGCGTCATCGCAGGCGTAGACCTCGGCAAGCGCCCGCAGCTCGGAGTTGGCCCCGAAGATCAGATCGACTCGGGTCGCAGTCCACTTGACCTCGCCCGTCCGGCGGTCGCGTCCCTCGAAGACGCCGTCCGAGCCGGAGCAGGCGGTCCATTCGGTGCTCATGTCGAGCAGGTTTACGAAGAAGTCGTTGGTGAGCGTTCCGGGCCGCGTGGTGAAGACGCCGTGCGGCGACTGCTGGTAGTTGGCGTTCAGGACGCGCATGCCGCCCACGAGAACCGTCATCTCGGGAGGCGTCAGCGTCAAGAGGCTCGCCCGCTCGACCAGCAGCTCCTCCGCCGACTTGCGCAGCCCCGGTCGCAGGTAGTTCCGGAAGCCATCCGCCTTCGGTTCCAGGACGGCGAACGACTCGACGTCGGTCCACTCCTGGGGGGCGTCAGTGCGTCCGGGCGTGAAGGGGACGGTGATGTCGAAGCCGGCGTTCTTCGCCGCCTGCTCGACGGCTGCGCAGCCGGCGAGGACGATGAGGTCGGCCAGGGAGACCCGCTTGTTGCCGTTCTGCGAGCTGTTGAATTCGGCCTGGATGCGCTCCAGCGTGGAGAGCGTCTTGGCGAGTTCGCCGGGCTCGTTGACCTCCCAGTCCTTCTGCGGCGCGAGGCGAATCCGGGCGCCGTTGGCGCCGCCCCGCTTGTCCGTGCCCCGGAAGGTGGAGGCCGACGCCCATGCGGTGGCCACCAGCCGGGACAAGGGCAGGCCCGACGCCAGGATCTTCGCCTTGAGCGCAGCGATGTCCGCCTCCCCGATGAGCTCGTGGTCGACCGGCGGCACGGGGTCCTGCCAGATCTGCGGCTCCGAGGGGACCAGTGGACCGAGCAGGCGGGTGACCGGTCCCATGTCGCGGTGGATGAGCTTGTACCACGCCCTGGCGAAGGCGTCCGCGAATTCGTCCGGGTGCTCGTAGAACCGCTTGGAGATGGGCCCGTAGATCGGGTCCACCTTCAGCGCGATGTCCGTCGTCAGCATGACCGGAGGGTGCTTCTTCGACGGGTCGTGGGCGTCCGGGACCGTGGCCACTTCGGAGGCGTTCTTGGGGATGTACTGCCACTTGCCGGCGGGGCTCTTGGTCAGCTCCCACTCGTACTTGTACAGGTTCTCGAAGAAGTTGTTGTCCCACTTGGTGGGCGTGTTGGTCCAGGCGCCCTCGAGGCCGCTCGTGGTAGTGTCGGGGCCCTTGCCCGTGCCGAAGCGGCTCTTCCAGCCGAGCCCCTGGTCCTCGATCGGGGCCGCCTCGGGCTCCGGGCCGACGTAGGACTCGGGCGCGGCGCCGTGCATCTTCCCGAAGGTGTGGCCGCCGGCGATGAGCGCGACCGTCTCCTCGTCGGTCATCCCCATGCGCGAGAAGGTCTGGCGGACATATTTCGCGGCGAGCAGCGGGTCGGGGTTGCCGCCGGGCCCTTCGGGGTTCACGTAGATGAGGCCCATGTGGTCGGCGGCGTACGGACCCTCGATCTCGCCCTCGGGGGTGTGGCGCTCGTCCGCCAGCCACTCCTCCTCGGGGCCCCAGTCGGTGGTGTCGTCGGCCTCCCAGGCGTCCCGGCGTCCGAAGCCGAAGCCGAATGTCTTGAGGCCCATCGACTCGAGGGCCACGTTCCCGGCGAAGATGATGAGGTCGGCCCACGAGATCTTGCGGCCGTACTTCTTCTTGACCGGCCACAGGAGGCGTCGCGCCTTGTCGAGGTTGGCGTTGTCGGGCCAACTGTTCTGCGGCGCGAGGCGCTGGTAGCCGCCGTCGCCGCCGCCGCCGCCGTCGGCGATGCGGTAGGTGCCCGCCGCGTGCCACGCCATCCGGATGAAGAGCGGGCCGTAGTGGCCGTAGTCGGCAGGCCACCACTCCTGCGAGGTCGTCATCACTTCGATGATGTCGCGTTTCAGCGCTTCGACATCCAGGGTCTGCACTTCCTTCGCGTAATCGAACTCCTCGCCCATGGGGTCGGATGCGGGGCAGTTCTGGCGAAGGACCTTGAGGTTCAACTGATTGGGCCACCAGTCACGAGTGGACTTCGGCACGGTGATCCTCCTTTGGTAGCTTCGAGGAGTTTAGAACCACTATAAAGTAGGTCGCCACCGGGTTCAAGCGGCGACGAAACCTCTGCGGGTGAAGTTCGGCGCCGTTCGACCCTGTCGCGGACGGGCCGGTCAAAGGTCGGCGCCCGGCGCGGGCCCGCGGTCCCCGCCCCGTGGCTCGTGCCGGCTCCGGATCCGCTCGGCGGCCGCCCAGACCTGGCCATCCGAGCGCAGGAAGCGCAGGAGCTGGCTCGTGGTGAGGCCGAGCGCCCGGGCGGCGAGCGCGTAGCTGCCCCGCGCGGCGTGGAGGGCGTCCAGGACGGTCGCAACCACGACGGGATAGGCGGGATTGCGGGGCGCGACCTCGAGGCGCCCGTCGCGGCGGCAGGCGACCAGCTCGGGCGGTGCGGCTGGCGCCGCGAGATCGAACGGCTCGCGTAGCTCCAGCGCGAGGCGCAACCGGAGCCTCCGGACGGCGCGACGGCGGTTTTCTTCGAGCGACCGCGCCTCGTCCGCGTGGACCGAGACGCCGGTGGGCTCATGGCGGAGCCGCACAGCTGTCTCAACCTTGTTCCGGCGCTGCCCTCCGGGACCGCTGGCGCGATAGCGCTCCTCGCGGCACATGGCGAGGAGCGCCGGCTCGTCGAGGCGCAGCCAATCGTTTCGTGACCCCACGTCGAGCGACATGTTACTGGGGACGACGCATTGGCCGCTGTCGCTGTGCAAGCAGATTGTGCGGTTGTGTTCGCCCCCCAGGCGGAATACACTGACTACATCACTTCGTCCCCCAGCCTGAAAGGAGTCGTCCTTGTTTCGAATCTTGAGTATCGCCGCGTTGATCGGCGCGGCGCTGGGAGCGCTTTCGCTGGGAGCGGCGCCCGCGAAGGCTCAGCCCGCCCCTTCGGCCGGGCGTCTGCTCGTGGGCGGTCTGCTCAATCCGAGGGGCATCGTCGTCGGGCCGGACGGCATGCTCTACGTCGCCGAGGCCGGCGAAGGCGGCGACCAGACCATCGTGGTCGAAGGTCAGACATTCAACATCGGCCACACCGGGCGCATCTCCAGGATCGACCCGTCGACGGGGGCGCGAGTCACCGTGGCCGACGGCCTGCCCTCGAACTCCCATCCCCAATTCGGCACCACAGGGCCGGCGGACGTGGCGTTTCTGGGTGGGCAGCTCTACTACGTGCAGACGCATGGAGGCGCCGCGTGGGGATTCCCGGACGAGCCCACGGGCCTGTACAAGGTCAACGCCGACGGGTCGGTGACGCTGGTCGCCGACATCGGCGCCTTCAACGTGGCGAATCCGGTGAGCGACCTGACGGAGGGGCGTCAGCTCGACATTGAGCCGGGAGGCAACCCGTATCGGATGACCGTGCGCGGCGGCGCCTTCTACGTCGTCGACGGGAACCAGAACCAGATCATGCGTATCACGCCCGACGGCGCGATCACCCGGCTCACCGAGTTTCCAGGACACCCAGTGTCGACGGGCATTACGTACGGCCCCAGCGGGGGGCCGTTCTACGTCGCCATGCTGGGGAAAGAGCCCTTCCTGCCGGAACACGGGAAAGTCGTTTCGGTGGGGGCGACCACGGGTGATGTGCATGACGTCGCGAGCGGCTACAGCGCGCTGACCGACGTGGGCATCGGCCCCGGTGGCCAACTCTACGCGCTCCAGTTCGCCGAGCAGTCCACCAGCCCCGGGCCCCCTCTCTTGCCGTTCACGGGCAAGATCCTGCGGGTCAGCGGCGGCACGATGACGCCGGTCGTGGCAGGCTTCACGTTCGCCACGGCGATGACGTTCAGCGGCGCGAAGGTCTACGTGGTGAACCACGGCCTCTCGGTCGTCGCACCGGGCGAAGTGTGGGTGATCGACGACATTCGCGCCGTCCCGCCTGTGCCGACGCCGGCGCCGTCGCCCGTTGCGTCGCCTCAGCCGACGGCGACGCCAACGGGACCCGTCCTGCCGCCCGCCACGGGGGACGGCGGCGGCCTCGCCGGCAGCGGACTTCCGGCGTGGGCGCTGGCGGCGCTCTGGGTGACGGTCGCGGGCGCGCTCATCGGCGCTCGCTACGCCCTGTGGCGCCGGTAACGCATTCATCGACGATGGGTACCGCGGGGGGCCGGTGGCTGGGGCCGGCCCCCCGCTCAGCCCGAAGGTGGTTGGGGGCGGTCGCCTCGCTCGCGCTCGCCGCAGGCGCCGTGCTGGCGTGCGGAGGGACTGGAGGAACGACGTCGGCCACCGAGACGCCGGCGCCAACCGCCCCCGCGAGCCCGCGTCCATCCACGCCCACGAGTGCGCCGTCTCCGACAGCGCTCCCACCGCAGGCGACACTCACGCCCGAGCCGCCCGCCCCTGTCGACACGGCGGGGCCTCCGCCGCGTCCGGCCACGGCGCCCGCGCCAGCCACGGCGACGTCGGCGCCCGCTACAGCGACGTCCCCGCCCCCGCCGCAGGCGATCGTCGTGGTCGCCGAGGGCGCAGCGTTCCACCCGCAGAACCTCAGCGCGTCCGCGGGTGAGCTCACGCTGACGCTCGACAACCGGGACGCCGACGTCCAGCACGACCTGTATGTGTACGGGCTATCGGGCGGCGAGCTCGGTTCGACGCCGGTCACGACCGGGCCTGCCGTCACCTCGGTCCGTGTGGACGTGACGGCCGGGACGTACCGCTTCGTCTGCACGGTGCATCCCCTCACGATGACGGGCTGGCTCACCGTCCAGTGAGGAGCCTCGGACGTTGTTCCACGGCCCGGGCGTCCGTATCATCGGGCGCGGGGCCATGAATCGCCGTCTGCTCCTCCCGCTGGTCCTGCTTGCCCTCTTCGCCGCGGGATGCCGCGAACGGGCGGGGACCCCAGCTCCATCCCCGACGATCACGTCGTCGGCAGCGACGTCGTCAGCAGCGACGCCGACGGTCGCATCGGCGCCATCGTCGGTCGCGTCGGGCGGCGGACTCAGCACCGTGGACATCGTCCGCAAGTTGCGGCCGTCGGTGGTGCGCGTCCAGACCGAGACCGCGACGCTGGACGTCTTCGGCCAGGTGGTGCCGCAGCAGGGCGTGGGGTCGGGCTTCATTCTCGACGAGCAGGGACACATCGCAACGAACTATCACGTCGTGCAAGGGCCGGGCGGCCGGCAGTTCGCTCAGCGCATCTCAGTGCTCCTGCCGGGCGAAGAGCAGCCGGTCGACGCCCGCGTGGTGGGCGCCGATCCTCCGACGGACCTCGCGGTGCTCAAGATCGACCCCGACGGCCGGACGCTGACGCCGGTCGAGCTGGGAAGCGCCGAGGCGACCGAAGTGGGCGCCGACGTCGTCGCCATCGGGTACGCCCTCGGTCTCGAGGGCGATCCGACGGTGACCCGAGGGGTGCTGAGCGCCCGAGGCCGCGTGATACAGGAGGACCGTTACAGCATCCCTGACGCAATCCAGACAGATGCGGGCATCAACCCCGGCAACAGCGGCGGGCCGCTGGTCGACGTGGCGGGCCGGGTCATCGGCATCAACACCGCCATCGTGCGGGGAGCGCAGAACGTCGGCTTCGCCATCTCCATCGACCTCGCGAAGCCCATCTTCGAGCAGCTCATCGCCAACGGGCGTGTCTCGCGCGCGTACCTGGGCATCGGCGTGGTCACCATCACCCCCACGCTGGCGCGCAACCTGGACCTGCCCGTGGACCACGGAGTCGGCATCGTGCGCATCCAACCGGGCGGGCCCGCAGCGAGCGCTGGCCTGCGCGAGAACGACATCATCGTGCGCCTCGACGACCAGCCCGTGAACAACGACGGCGAGCTCCTGCAGTTCCTGGCCGAGCGAAAGCCGGGCGATGTCGTGACCGTGACCTTCTATCGGAACGGGACGGAGCGCACCGTGCAGGTCACGCTGGGAGAACAGCCCTAGTCCGCGAGCGGGACGGGGCGCGCCCCCGTCAGCGCTGTGAAGTCCTCCGGGCGAAGCTCGAGCTCGACGCCGAAGGCGCCGGCGCTTACATAGATTCGTTCCTGCGCGAGCGCGCGCTCGTCGATGTAGACATGGAAGGCGCCTCGCCGGAGGCCGATCGCGGTGATGGCGCCTGCCCGCATACCCGTGAGGGATTCCGCCTCGCGCCGGGTGGCCATTCGCAGCCGCTTCTCCCCCAGATGTCGGGCCAGCCGCCCGAGGTCCACCTCGACATGCGACGGCGCGAGCACGATGAGGGGCCGGCCGCGTGCGGGGTCGCGCAAGAGCACCAGCGTCTTGTAGACGCGCTCCGGTGGCACGCCGATGAGCGCCGCGGCATCTTGGCCCGAGTGGAAGGCGCCGGCTTCGTCGTACACGACGGCGCGATACGGCACGCGCCTGGCCTCGAACGCGCGCATCGCCTGCGTCTTCCGGGGCGGCGTCATTGGGGATGCGGAAAGCGCTATTGCTGCACGAGGCCCACGTGGTTCCCCTCGGGGTCGGCGATCCGGGCGACGGTGGGCCCGCCGGGGATGTCGAAGGGCTGTTGGAGCACCGTCCCGCCCAGCTCTTCGGCGCGCCGAAGCGACGCCCGCAAATCGGCCACCTGCACGAAGAGGGCGACCCTGGGCGCGTCCGACGCCATGATGTGGCCGCCGGGCCCGGGCTCAGGGCCGCCGATTCCCGGCTCGATGGTGGCGACGCCTGGCAGGGCGGCGTCCTCGATCTTCCAGTTGAACAGCTCAGCGTAGAACTGCCTGAGGCGCGCGGGATCGCGCCCCGCGATCTCCCAGTGCACGACCGGTCTGGCCCAGTCCATGGTGCGGCTCCTCTCCGGCGCAGAACGAACGACGACGGCGCCTAGTGTAACGCTGCGAGATGGGCAGTAGCGACGGGAGAGACTCAGCGCGGAATCTGGAGCGGGAGACGGGATTCGAACCCGCGACCCTCTGCTTGGGAAGCAGATGCTCTGCCAGCTGAGCTACTCCCGCTCGCAGGGTTAGTATAGCAATCCGGCGCGCGGCCGGGAGCCCCATCGTTCCCTCCACCCCTTGCGTCGCGGGCCGAACCGGCGTACCTTCGCCTTCGCGA
>JBBING010000093.1:0-9224 GCA_037444005.1 Chloroflexota bacterium | reverse complement strand
CGGCCGCCACGCGCTTGACCTCGGGGACGAGAAGTCGTAGCCTCATGCCGACAGCGCCTCCTTCTGTGTGTTCAAGTATTCGCCTCAACCATACCAGAAGGCAGGCGCTGCTTCTATCCCACCAACCAAGAACCAGTCACGCTTTGAGCCGGTCGAGGGCGAGCTGGCAAGCGCGCTCGGGCCTTACCCCCTGCGCCACGAGGTCGCAGACGAGCTTGCTGATGACCAGCTTCATGAGCGCTTCGCCCTCGCCGGTCGCGGTGGCCGCCGCCGAAGCGTCGTCGGCATACGCGCCGGCGCCGACGAGGGGCGTGTCGCCCACGCGTCCCGGCCACTGCCGAAGGATGCCGCCCGTGGATGCGGCGACGGCGACATGGCCCGCGCTGTCGCACGCCACCGCGCCGACCGTGTCCGTGGATTCGCCGCTGACTTCCGAGACCTCGAGGTCCGCTTCCTCGCAGCGCGGAAAACCCATCTCGTCGGCAAAGCGTTCCGCGCCGTGCGCTACGAGCAGGGTGTGGGGACTGTGAGCCAACACCAGGCGCGCCAGGCTGACTGGGTGGAGGACGCGGCGCAGGCAGGCGACGGCGCCGAGGCCCAGCGTGCTGCCATCCATCACGATGGCGTCCATCTCGATGCTGCCGTCGGACCGGGGATGACTGCCCCGCCCAGCGTTCAACACCGGCGCGTCTTCCAACACACGAACGGCCGCCTCTACGGCGTCGAAAGCGGCTGCGCCGTCACGGAGCGCCACGAATCCCGCCGCCGCGGCCTCATGACAGGCCGCCACGGCGGCGCGTTGGCGGTCTGGACCTCGCGTCCACACGCCCGCGCCGCCGTGCACCACGATCGCGATTGGCATCCCGATTTCAGGAGGACGTGACGCCGGCCTTCTCGAGACGGTCGATCAGCGCCTTGAGCAGCTCCTCGTCCTTCTTGAGCGCCTGGCGCCATTCGTAGTTCTCCGTCCCGGCGATCTCCTCGCGCAGACCGGGGAGGTAGTTCGTCAACACACGGTGCAGGAAGGCGGCTTCCTCGGGTGACAACGTCAGCTCCATGTTCGGCTCCTTCTCTCGCTCGGGAAGATATCACACAGCGGCCGTGCAGGCGCAGAGCGATTCGTCGGGGCGACACACGCCGTTCGACCTGTTAGCATGGCGCTGCGATGCTGCGACGTCCGTTCGCGCGCGCCGTCATGCTCGCCCTCGCGTTGACGACGAGCGTCCTCGCGGTGATGGGCGCGGCCTGCGACGGCGGCGAGTCCGAAGCGCCCTACACCTACGAGCTCGTCTCCAGCCCGGGGCCGTACGCGGTCGGCGTGACGACGCTGGAGCTCATCGACGAGAGTCGGCCCACGGAGCCGAACGGAGACGTGCCGGGCTCGCCGACGCGGAAGCTCACGGTCGAAGTCTGGTATCCCGCGTCCGCCGAGGGTTCGTCGCCGGAGACGCGCGACGCTCCATTGGACGACCGGGACGCGCCATATCCTCTCGTGGTATTCGCGCACGGCCTCAGCGGCACGCGCCGCCAGTCGGCGTCTTTCGCCCAGCACCTGGCGAGCCACGGCTATGTGGTGGCGTCGCCCGACTTCCCGCTGTCCAATCTGGCGACACCGGGGGGCCCGCGCTTGCTGGGCGTCGTCCAGCAGCCCGGGGATGTCTCGTTCATCGTCGACTCCCTCCTGGCGAGCGCGGAGACCGAAGGCGACCGCTTCGCCGGCGCTATCGATGGCGACGCGGTCGCGGTGAGCGGCCACTCCCTCGGCGGGCTGACGGCGCTGCTCACGGTGTACGGGCCGCACCGAGACGACCGCATGAAGGCCGCGCTGGCTTTCGCGCCGCCGGCGTGCTTCCTCACGTCCGACGTCGTCGGCCAGACATCCGTTCCCGTGATGGTGATGGGCGGTTCCCTCGACCTGATCGTGAACCGCTCGAGCTACCGGAACGGATACGACGTGGCCCGACCGCCGAAGTACTTCGTCGAGCTGGTAGGCGGCAATCACATCAGCTTCGCCGACCTCGACATCGACGACGAAGTGGGCGCAAGGGCATTGTCGTCGGGCAGGCTCGCCCCCACGCTGGTCGAAGACGCGTTCGCCGTGGCGCGGGACATCGGCGGCAGCGTGCAGACGTGCACGGCGCGCTCGCCGACGCCCGACGACGCCCGCATGGGTGGGGAGCGGCAACGGGAGCTCGCACGGGCGTTCGCCGTGGCCTTTTTCGACGCCTACGTGCGAGGGAACGACCGCGCCCGGTCGTTCCTCCAGAAGGAACTGCCGTCGCTCGTCACGGACGCGCGCGTGGAGTACGAAGCCGAATAGGCTTCATCTTCGAAGCGAGGGCGCAGAAACCGGAGCGGGCGCGGACCTGAGCCGTTCCTCGACCGCGGCGACGACCACGGGCATCGCCCCGCGAAGGCTGCGCAAGGCTGACCGCCATGCCAGGGCGAGACGAAGATACGCGGGCCATTCCCACGGCCGCGCCGCAGCGCTCGCCAACGCCCGCCGCTCGTCGCCCTCGCCGGTCCAGGCGCGCATGGCGCCGGGAAGGGAGACCGCAGAGGCGTCCAGCACTGCACGAAGCGCGATCCACGGCACGCCGCGATCGCAAGCGGCCTCGGCGACCCAGTAGCTCTCCATGTCGACGCCTGCTGCGCCGGTGGCGTTCCAGACCTCGGCCTTCTGGCGACGGCCGGCCAGCAGGCGCTCCACGGTGAGGAGCGGCGCCGTGACGAATGAGAACCTCCGCCGGCGCAACGCCGCCCGTACGCCCTCCACGAGCGAGACCGCGGGCACGAGCTCACGGCCCTCGAGCGCGAGGACGCTCCTCGCGACCACGAGATCCCCGGGCGCGAGCGAAGGGTCGAGGCCGCCACAGACGCCGAGCAAAACGACCGCAGCGGGCCGGACCTTGTCCAACAGGCGGGCGGCGGCGTCGCGCGCTCGCTCGCCCGCGCCGCACGCGACAACGCTCGCGCCGATGGCGCGCGCCTCCCGCGCGGTGGGCGCCACAATGAGCGTGGTCATCCCGCCCCCCGGTCCAGGAGGGCGCCCACGCCGGCGCGCACGCCCTCCAGCGGACTCGCCATGGTGGCTTTGACGGCGGTGGCCTCGTACCCACAGTGCGCCATGCAGTTGGCGCATCGCGGGTCGCGGCCGTAGCCGTAGCGGTCCCACTCGGTGTCTTCGAGTAGCTCGCGGAACGTCGCCACGTACTCCTCCGCCATCAAGTAGCACGGGCGCTGCCAGCCGAGGACGCTGCGCGTGGGATTGCCCCAGGCCGTGCACTGCATCGGCCTGCGGCCTTGCAGGAATTCGAGGAACAGGGGCGTGTGGAAGAAGCGCCAGCGCCGGCGGTCGGGGAACGAGAAGATGCGACGGAAGGTCTCGATCATCTGCGGGCGTTTCAGGAACACGCGCTGGTTCGGCGCCTTGGGGTAATCGTAGCCCGGCGAAACCATCATGCCGTCGACGCGCAGGTCCTCCATCAGGAAGTTGAAGAGATCCCTCACCTGTTCGGGAGCGCTGTCCGCGTAGACCGTGGTGTTGGTGCTGACGCGGAACCCCTGACGTTTCGCCTCGCGAATCGCCGCCACGGCCTTGTCGAAGACGCCCGCGCGGTCGACCATCGCATCGTGCAGGTCGCGCAGGCCGTCGAGGTGGACGCTTAGCGTGAGGTACGGAGACGGATTGAGCCTGGGGAGGCAGCGCTCCAGCAGGATCGCGTTCGTGCACAGGTAGACGAACTTGCGCCGCTGTACCAGCCCCTCGACGATGCGGTCGATCTGCGGGTGGATCAGCGGTTCACCTCCGGCGATCGACACAACGGGCGCGCCGCACTCCTCGGCCGCGGCCCAGCATTCTTCGGGGGTGCGCATGGTATTGAGCACAGGCTCCGGATGCTGAATCTTCCCGCATCCGGCGCACGCCAGGTTGCACCGGTACAGCGGCTCCAGCATCAACACGAGCGGGTAGCGCCGGTTCCCTTTCAAGCGCTGACGGAGCAGGTAGAGGCTGACGGCGACTGCCTGACGGAGCGGGATACCCATGGCGGACCTCCTATGCCACCGCGTCTGCGTGGGCGCGTTCCAGCGCCGCGCGCCGCTGCTCGATGGCGGCGGCGGCCGCGAGCCCGCTGCGCACCGCGGATTCCATCGTCGCGGGCCAACCGGTGTCCGTGTGCGCGCCTGCGAGAATCAGGTTTCGTATCGACGTCACGGGGCCCGGGCGCACGAGGCCGGGCTCCGGGACGAATGTGGCGTGAGGCTCCTTGACGACGCGCGCATGGAGCAGGCGCCGCCCCGCCGCCCGCGGGACCGCGCGCCGAAGCTGCGCCACGAGCCGACCGACCAGCGTTCCAGGCGATGCGTCCAGGTGGTCTTCCGCAGCGCTCAACGAGACGACGAGATGCGCCGGCTCGCTCGCCGGAGCGCGGCCAATCCGGGAATGGTCGAACACCCACTGCAGGTCGCATCCGGTGAAGGCGGCGAACTCGAACGGCGCCGCAGAGCCATCGAACCACAGGTGCACGTTGACGATGGGCGCGCTGCGGAACCGCCGGAGGGCCTCGAACTCGGGCCGAGCTCGCCACATCGGCGGGATGAGCGACCACGCATCCGCGGGCGGCGTCGCCAGCACGAAGGCGTCCCCTGCGATGCGCGCTCCGTCGACGCAGCGGACGGCGACGACGGCGTCGTCTTCGACCTCGAGTGACGCGGCCGGCAGAGAAGGGCGGACCTCCCCGCCACGCTTCTCGACATAACGCAGCGCCGGCCGTACGTGCAGGTCCGACAGCGGCACGGTGGGCACGCCGATCGCGGCGGCTTCCGGCGACGCGAGAAACCCTGTCCGAAGCACGAACAGCGCCCGTTCCGCGTCCGCGACTTCCGACGGGCAGTTCAGCGTGGGAACCACCACGAGGTCCCAGAGGTCGCGGATGAGCCGTTCGGTCTGGCTGTGGCGCCGAAGCCAGGAGGCGAACGTCTCGCCTGGCACGGACGCTTCGCCTCGCGCCATCGCCGCGGCGGCGCGGAGCGCGCGAAGCCGCTCGGCAGGGCGCAGATGGCGATACCGCAGCAGCGCCGGCAGCAGATGCCACGGCGCAGGCAAGGGCGCGACTGTGATGGCGCCACGTCTTCCTCGCGCGTCGTACACGGGCACGTGGAGGCGGCGTTGCCAGCGGACGCGGTCCAGCGTACCCAGGCGCGCGAGGAAGTCGACGTACGCGGTCGTGCAGCGCATCAGGATGTGCTGGCCGTTGTCGATCTCGGTTCCGGACCCCCGCTCCACGAACGAATACGTCTTACCGCCGGCCCAGGGGCGCCGCTCGAGCACGACGACATGATGTCCCGCATCGGCGAGACTGCAGGCGGCGGAGAGTCCGGCGAGCCCGGCTCCGATGACGACGACCTTCATGACGGCCTGACCAGCGCCGCGCCGGCCCACAGCTTCGTGATGGCGGCGAACTTCTCCCGTCCCGAGAGCGCGACCCGCTGGCTCAGGACGTCGTACCGGCGCCCTTCGATGCGAGCGAGAATCTCTGCGTACACGCCCTGCAGGACGTTCACGCACATCCTCGACCGGAGGTCGAGCAGCGGGAGGAGCCGCCGGCCCCGCTCGAAGTACGCGTGCGCCCGCTGGCCCTGCCGGCGCATGAGCGCGACGAACCGCTCGTCATAGCGACAGGCGAGGATGTCCTCGGGCGTTAGACCGCACGCTGTCAGGTCCTCCTTCGGGAAATACACTCGTCCTCGTTCCGCATCCTCCCGTACGTCCCGCATGATGTTCACGATCTGCAGGGCGACGCCCAGGTCCACGGCGTAGCTCTCCGCTTCCGGGTGCGCCTTCGTGCCGAACACCGACGTGCAGATGAGGCCGACCATGGACGCGACACGGTAGCAGTAGCGGTGGAGGTCTTCCCACGTGTCGTACCGGTCGATGGTGAAGTCCATCTCGACGCCGTTGACCAGCTCTTCGAAGTAGCCGGACGGAATCCCGAAGCGATCGATGGCGTCGCCGAGCGCGACGAACAGCGGGCCTTCGCGCTCGCCCGCGTAGCACGCGCGGAGCCGGTCCCGAGCCTCGGCGAGCTGCCGCTCCTGCTCGCCGCGGTCCGACAGCTCATCAGCGATGTCATCCACGTGCCCGCTGAAGGCGTAGGCGGCGTAGATGGCGTTGCGTTTCGCCTCCGGCAAGATCGCGAAGGCGTAGTAGAAGTTCTTCGCCCGCTCGCGCGTGTAGGCCTTGCACCAGGCGTAGGCGTCGGAGAGATCCCACCGAGAGCGCTCGACGGGGACAGCCGCGGTCGCCGACATCGCTTCCTCCGTCATCGTCCGAGCTTGAGGCGCGCGCCGTTCAGCAGCGCGAGCCAGGCCTTCCTCCACGCCGGAACCCGCGGGCGACGGGTGAGCACGTCGTAGCCCGCCGCTTCGATGGCGTCCAACACGGCTTCGCCGCCCAGGCGGAACAGGCGGACGTCGAGACGCGCCCGGCGGTCGATCAGGGATTCGAGCGCGCGGCCCTCCCGGAACAGCCGGCGCGCGCGCTCGACCTCGAACGCCATCAGCGCCCGCAAGGCGTCGTTCACAACGCCCCTCCGAAGCTCCTCCTCCGTGTAGCCGAAGCGCCGAAGGTCCTCCTGCGGCAAATAGATCCTCCCCTTGCGGAGGTCCACCGTCACGTCCTGCCAGAAGTTGGCGAGCTGCAAGCCGACGCACGTCGCGTCGGCGAGCCTGCCGCGCGTCTCGTCGGTGTACCCCAGCACCGCGAGCACCATCCGGCCGACCGGCGTCGCCGAGTGTTCGCAGTAGCGCAGGAGGTCGTCGTAGGTCTCGAAGCGGCTCACGCGCTGGTCCATCCGGTTCGCCTCGATGAGACGCAAGAACGGGTCGAGCGGGATGCGGAAGCGGTCAATGGTCGCGCCCAGCGCGACGAAGAGCGGCGAGCTGCGCCGGCCTTCGAAGCAGTCACGCAAGTCGCGCTCCCAGGCGTCGAGCAGGGCGAGCCGGTCGCCCGAGGCTTCGTCGCCGAGGTCGTCGGTCCACCGGCAGAAGGCGTACAGCGCGAAGAAATGCGGGCGAAGATCCCGCGGGAGGAACCACGAGACGACGGTAAAGTTCTCCTGGCGAGCCCGGGCGTACGCGCGGCACCAGTCGTATGCCTCGCGCAAGGATGGGCGAGACGCCGCCGGCGCGGCCGAAAGGGTGGTCGTGGTCATCGCAACGGGTCCGTTCCGGGCAGATGGACGGGTTCACCAGCCAGGATGCGGCGGTATCTGCCGAGCGCCCACAGCGGCCAGTAGTTGCGATACAGGTGGTACTTCAGCATGAAGTCGCGCGGGAAGCCGGTGCCGGTGAAGTACGGCTCCTCCCACTGACCGTCGGGCTGCTGGGTGCGCACCAGATACTCCACTCCGCGGCGCACGGCGTCGCTCGACGCTTCGCCCGCCGCCAGCAACGCCAGCAGCGCCCACGCCGTTTGCGACGCGGTGCTCGGCCCCTGGCCTCGCAGGGCGGGATCGTCGTAGCACGCGCACGTCTCGCCCCATCCGCCGTCGGCGTTCTGGTGGTCGATCAGCCAGCGGACCGCTTTGCGAATCCGCGCGTCGTGCGGACTCACGCCGGCGGCCACGAGCGCGGGCACGACCGCCCCGAGGCCGTAGATGTAGTTCACACCCCACCGTCCGAACCACGAGCCATCGGGCTCCTGTGTCCGCGAGAGGTATTCCAAGGCGCGGCGGACGGCCGGATCGTCCGGGGACGCCCCGTACAGCATGAGCGCCTCCACGATGTGGGCGGTCACGTCCTCGCTGGGCGGGTCGATGGTCGCGCCGAAGTCTGCGAAGGGGATGCGGGTGACGAACGTCCGGGTATTGTCGCGGTCGAACGCGCCCCATCCGCCGTTCTTCGATTGCATGGCGCGGAGCCACCGCAGCGCGCGCGCCGCCGCCGGCTGCGCCGCGCCCTCGAGGTCGAGTAGCCGGAGGGCGATGAGGACTTCAGCGGTGTCGTCGGTGTCGGGATACGTCTCGTTGGCGAACTCGAACGCCCAGCCTCCGGGCTCGACGCCGCGCACCTTCACCGACCAGTCGCCGTACCGCCGAACCTCTTTCGACAGGAGCCATCGGCCAGCGCGGAGCAGCGCGCTGTCGTCAGCCGGGACGCCGGCTTCGCGCAACCCGGTGATCGCGAGGGCGGTGTCCCACACCGGGGACACGCACGGCTGCACGGTGAAGGTCTCGTCCGTCTCCAGAGCGAAGTCGTGCAATAGCCCGTGGATGCCCTTCGCCATCACGGGATGGTCGTTCGAGTACCCGAGGCATTTCAGGGCGATGAGCGAGTATACCCACGGGGGCTGGATGCCTCCCCACGAGCCGTCGGCCTCCTGCCGCTCGACGATCCAGCGCTCGCAGGCGCCCAACGCGACACGCCGCAGCGGCTTCCACGGCAGCGCCTCGTGCCACCGCAGCGCGCGGTCGGCGAGCAGGAAGAAGTTGCGCCAGGTGAAGAGACGGCGATCGCGCGGGAACTGGAGCTTGCCCCGGTCGCCGGGCGAACGGTACAGCTCGTCGACGCCGAGCGCGGGGGGAATGGAAACGACGGGGCGATGCGCCCAGACCACAAGGATGGGCACGATCGTGCCGCGCGCCCACGACGCGAAGGCGTAGATGTTGAAGGGGAACCACGAAGGGAACAGGATGGCCTCCGGCGGCATGGCCGGCAGGGCGTTCCAGTCGAACTGCCCGAACAGCGCGAGCCAGAGCTTCGTGAACACCCGGGCGCGGGCGATGCCTCCACGCTCGAGGATGAATTTTCTCGCCCGGACCATCTCGGGAGCGGACGGATCGTGACCTCCTAATTTGAGCGCGAAATACGCCTCGCTGGTGACGCTGAGGTCACCCGGCCCGCCGAAGTAGATGGGCCACGAGCCGTCCGCCTGCTGCCGTTCGAGGAGGTAGCGCACGATCTTGCGGGTCCGGCCCTCGTCAGCGATGCCGAGCACGCGCTCCAGTAGCAGGTGCTCCGACGCCATCGTCACGTTGGACTCGAGCTCGGCCCACCAGTAGCCCTCGGGAGCCTGCGTCGCCCGGAAGTAGGCGACCGCGCGGTCGATGCACTCGTCGAGGCCGGGGACGATGGAAGCGTGGCGCACCGCAGCGCTAGCCATGAACCACCTCCAGGGGGATGACGGCGTCGTCGAGGTGAGGGGCGCCGTTGGCGTCGGCGGC
>JBBING010000092.1:5283-9271 GCA_037444005.1 Chloroflexota bacterium | reverse complement strand
CCCCGCGGCGCTCCGGAGGAGCCGCTCGCGTTCCTCGAGCCAGCGGCGGAACTCCTCGTCGGGATCGGCGACGCCGAGCTCCGCCGCGGCCCGTCGCCGGCTGTGGATGCCTGCCTCCACCAGCGTCCGTTCGTCCGCCACCAGGCGGCTGCGGTCCTCCGGCAGCAGCGGCCCCCAGACCACCCGCGAACGGTACGGCGCGAAGCGCTCGCCCGTGCGCTGTTCGAGGATGCGCAGGATCATGGCGTTGCGGCGCTGGTACGCCACGGACCGGATGAGCCGCTTGCGCTGCACCTTCTTGAGCAGCGGGTCCAGCTCGACGTGGAGCGCGACGCCGGACAGCGCCTGCCGGTTCTCGCCGAACGCCGTGCGCGGCGCCTCCGCTAGGTCGTGCAGGGTACGGTAGATGAGGTCGACGTAGTCCACGTGCAGCTTGACACCGCCTCCCTGCAGCAGGTCGAGCAGGTACGCCCGGGCTCGCTCGGGGAGCTCCCACACCGCGCCGGGCTGTACGGCGATGTCCTGCGATTCCGTCACGTTTTCGAGCACGGCGATGGGATTGCCCGAAAGCTCGAGGATCATCGAGAGCTGGGACAGCGCCCGGTTCAGCTCGCGGACCGACTCCTTGATGGGTGCGAGGTCGCTCTCGCCCCAGAAAGCGCTTCGGCTCCCGCAGATTCGGGTAGATCACGAACGGGATGAAGCCGTACGGGTTGGCCTTGCGTTGGACCGGCGCGCCCTCGATCCAGAGCTCGAACGCGGCGTCGGTCCACACTTCGATGACCTCGGCGGGAGCGGCGCGCCGGCCCCGGGGCAGGCGGACGCCGTGGAGCAGCTCCACCTCCTCGGGCTTGAGGGCGTACCGGCTCGCCACGCGCCACACGCGGCCCACGTCGTCGCCCGTCCACCACGCGAAGAGCCCCTGAACGTCGGGCGCGGACACGCGGACGCGGCGTTCGACGGCGTCCCACGTGATTTTGAAGGCGCCGTCGCCGAGAACGGCGGCGTCGATCTCGGTGTCGAAGTCGAGCTGCGCGAGCTGGTTGTCGTCGTACACCTCCGCGAGGGCGGCTTCGGCGCGCCGGGCGCGGTCCTGTGCGCCGGGCGACGCGTCGACGGGGTCGACCGCGAAGCCGACGCCGGTCATGAGGTACGAGGTCGTCTTCTCGACCAGCGCCTTCGCGTAGTTGAAGACGAGCCGGCGGTCGCGGGTTCGCCGCGGCCCGGGCCACTGGTCGCCGCGGTAGAAGGCGAGATGGTCGGCGTACCGGCGCAAGCGGTCGGCGTCCATCCGCTGGAGGATTTGCGGGATCGTCGGTTCAGCGACGCTCATGGGTGCGCTCCCTTCGTCGACGGCGGGCCGCCGTCGCCGTTGCGCGCGGGGCGGGCGGCCCCGTCGGCCCGCGCGGCCTGCAGAATGCGGAAGACCGAGCGTCGCGAGACGCCGAAGCGTCGCGCGAGCTCGTTGACGCTGAGCCCTTCGGCGCGCCAGACGTCGATCAGCGCGCGGTCGCGCGTCTCGACGCGAAGCCGGCGTGCGCCGCCGGGCTCGTCGTACTTGCAGCGGGGCAGCGGGCACTCGAGGCACCGGGGCGCGAGCTCGCAGCCCTTGTCCCGGTACGTCATGTGCTCCGGGAGCGCGTCCCGGCGCTCCACCAGCGGGAGCGGCACCGCCTCCTCGCGTTCCGGCTTGCGTCCGAGGTCGATCCGGCGCATCGTCAGCCCTCTCTCGTGTCTCGCTACGTCTCCCTTCGTCTGCCCAGCGCGCGCCTCGGCGCGGCGTCGGACGCCGCCTCGGCCAGCAACGCCAGGCTCATGAGGATGTCGTCGTGTCCTTCCGACGGGTCCACGAAAAAGTTCAGCGTCCCGCCGGGCCGGTACGCCGAGCGGGCCAGCTCGACCTGCCGCCAGCATTCGCGACACTCGGGCGAGCCGTCGGGGGCGAAGAGCTTGAAGCGGCCAGCGTTCACGGCCGCGAGCAACCCGTACCCCAGCGCGGACTTCCGCTCGGCGCTGAACTTCACGGCCTCGACCCGCGAGGAGCCGAGCGCCGACGCCAGCGCTCGCGCGATGGGCTCGCCGAGGCCCGTGGCGTCCACCGCCACCCGGGCCACGCGCCAGACGTCCCTGAGCAGGTCCACGAGCCGCGGCACGAGGAGGTCGTGCCGCTCGCCCGTCCACGTCAGGAGCTCCACGACCTCGACCCGCGCGCCCGGGAACAGCGGGTCGCCCGCCTCGCGGACGCGGCCGAGGGCGAGGGCGGTGGCGTCGTGGCGGCCACGGGCGGCGTCCGCCTCGCCCCCGAGGTCGAGGCCCGCGACGTACCGCTCGCCGGGCGCGGGCGTCCGCAGTCGTGCGTGAGCGCCCTGGAGCTGCGACCGCTGCGACGGCGAGAAGAGGCGTCCTTCCCCGGAGAGCGTCCGAAGGCAGTACTGGGTCTGGAACAGCGGGTGGTCCTCGCCCAGACGGCGGCGCTCGCCCTCGACGTAGGCCGCGTAGGCGGGAACGTAGCGGGCGACGACGGTCCAGTCGTACTCGAAGTGCCGGCGCACGCCGTCGCTCCGTTCCGCTTCGAGGTGGGCCTGCTTCGCGCGCTCGAGGAGTGACGTTTCGGTCCAGGCGGTGCCGTAGAAGACGACGGTAGCGTTGCGGGCCGCGGCCATGGGCCGGAACTCGCGGTCGAACTTCTCCGGGTCCACGTCTTGCGCCTCGTCGACCTCGAGCAGGAGATGGGCGGTGTGGCCGACGACGTTGGCGCCCGGCTCCGCCGAGAGGAAGATCTGGCGGGCGCGGCCCAGCCTGACGATGTGGCCTGCCTCGCGGGAGGCGAGCGGTGCGAGGCCCGCCTGTTCGATGCGTTGCCACAGCCGCCGCAGGCTGAGGCGGGCCTGCGGGCTGAACGTCGGCGCCGCCTTCACGTTGTCGACGGGACGACGGGCGTGCGTCGCCAGGAGCAGGAGTTCGAGCTGCGCCGAGAGCTCGTTTTTCCCGCCCTGGCGCGCGATTTCGATGGAGAACGAGCGCCCCAGGCGCCCGCGAACGCTGTCGACGATGGCCCGCAGCGGCTCGAGCTGGTACGGGCGGAGCGAGGGCAGCGCTCGCCTGCGCGCGGCTTCGCGGGCCGTCACGTCAGCCACCGGGTCACCACCTCCGCGGCCAGCGCGCCGACGACCGTGAACAGCAGGCCGTTGAGGCGCGCCTTGATCTCGCTCACGTCGCGTTCGAGGGCGCGCAGCCGCTCTTCGATGCGCACCCGCCGCGCGCCGGCGGCGTCGACTCCGCGGCGACGGACGCCGAGGCGGCGCAGGGCCGCT
Source organism: Chloroflexota bacterium (assembly GCA_037444005.1). Classification (GTDB taxonomy): domain Bacteria; phylum Chloroflexota; class Dehalococcoidia; order DSTF01; family JACRBR01; genus DATLZC01. The sequence goes on along the minus strand of JBBING010000092.1, from coordinate 5,957 downwards.
TCCAGCCTGCCGCTCACGGCTCGTCCTCCGCGGCGTGGGGGAAGAGCGCCGCCCCGATCTGCTCGATGGTCGCGGCGAGGCTCTCCGCGAGGTCGCGCCGCGATTTCGGGGAGAGGCGGTAGCGCGCGGCGACCGCCCGGACCAGAAGCGCGATGCCCTTGAGCATGAGGGCGTAGTCCTCGGGGCGGCGCTCGATGGCGGTGCGCAGCCGAACCCGCAGAAGGGCCACTTCGTCGTCCAGGCCCTCGATGGCCGCGGCGTCCTCGAGGCGGGCTCGCTCCGCGCGATCGAGCACGCCCGCGTAGAAATTGGCGGCGTCGCGGACGCCGGCCTTGCGACGCCTCACGGGCGGCCTCCATCCACGAGCTCGAGGAGCCCAGCGAGGGTCTCCGGCGAGAGATCGGCCGTGGCCTCGGCGAGAGCGAGCAGCAGATACAGGGACGCGAGGTCCCAGCGACGGCGGCGCACCGCCAGCGCGAGCGCGCTCATGGCGAATCCTCCGTGTGACGCTGGCGCCGCGGGGGAATCAACGGCGCCGGCGAGCGATGAGCCGGGCGAGGACGGCCGCGCCGGCGAACGAGGGGGTCCCGGCCGACAGCCGGAGAGCCGATGCGAACGCGAGGCCGGCGGCTCCGGCGGGCGGATGCGACAGGAGCAGGGCGACGGAGAGGAGG